>CAWCEB010000114.1:0-57937 GCA_963794105.1 uncultured Actinomycetes bacterium
TCACGTCCTCGAGATAGTTCACCGCGAGACGGTCCTTGAGCAGCGCCGTCTGGTCGATCACGCTGCGCGCTTCCGGCACGAGACGCGCCAGCTCTTCTGTCGGGATGCGCGACGTCGAACGCGACGATGCGGTACTATCGCGAGCCGTTGTCGGTTGACATGTAGATGGTGCCTCCAACGTTGCCGATCGGTGAATACGCGGCGTCTCCGGATTCGAAAGCGGGTTCACCGGCGCGGAGACGCTCGGGATGCAGCGGGTCGCCGACGTCGAGCAGATAAAGGCGATTGTGCAGGTCCGTCGCATTGACGACCCTGACGTACAGGAACCGGTCCATCGTCGCTCATGCGCCGAAGACAAACCACTCCGGATGATCTTTGCGCTCGTAGATGAGCCGATCGCTCGATTGCGGAGTTCCGAGCTTGTGGTAATAGAGCTTCTGGTCACGAACGGCGCTCTGAAGCTCCTTTCCTGCCTCCGGGAGTTGGAAAGCGAGAGATCAAAAATCCGTTTCCGTCTTTCGTCCAACTCGAGGCCGCTGAATTTGATCCACTTCACCGTATCGGAGAGCAGGCGATTGCCTGTGAGTCTGTTCTCACATAGGCCGTGCTCCAGTCGGAACCGCCCTGCGATTGCCCGTACGCCAGGTAGCGCCCGTCCGGCGACGGAGCGAACAGACTCAGCGCGACGGATCCGTCCGGCAAGAGAACGTTCGGATCGATGACGATTTGCTCAGGCGCATCGAGCGACGCGCGCATGTAGTAGACGGACTGCTTTTGCAGGCCGGAGTTCTTCGTGTAGAAAAGGCGATTGGCTTCGCGAAACGGCAGGCCGACCTTAGGATAGTTCCAAGCTCGGTGATGCGCGATCGAAAGCGTTCGCGCATCGGCAGCGTCGCGAGAAATTTCTCCGTCACGCCGTTTTGCGCCTTGACCCACTGCGTGACGTCCGCGGCGTTGAGATCCTCCATCCAGCGATACGGGTCGGCGATCTTGCGGCCGAAGTAGTCGTCGACGTGGTTGATGGTCTTCGTCGGTGGATAGGCGATCTTCGATTGCTGTTGCGCCGCGATCGCGGCCGGAGTCGCGATTGCGATCGCAAGGATGACAGATCCGACAACTCGATTCATGTGTCCCTCGACGATGAGGCCGGTGCTCCGAGCGCGGAGGCGTTATGTAGAGTATTTAGAAGCGAGCTCGCAGGCCCCACTCCACCAATTGAGATATAAAATCAGGCGATCTAGCTCTACAACCGATTGCATAACGCGATCAGAACCGCGCGCGAACGAGGCGGGATACCAATGCTCAAGGCCGCGCTTCGCTCGCCGACCACCCGCCGCGGATGCGACTACGTGGGCGGCGTAGCGTCGGCCATGCACCTCACGCGAGGCGAGGTCGAGGAAGCATTTCGCAAACTCGTGCTAGGGACAGCGGCGCGATGATCGCGCTATGCGTTAGGAGCGGCCAAGCCGAAGCATCGCGTGTCGACGATTCGGCTCCCTCTCCAGAGTCGCACGGACACTCAGCGCGGCACTCGGCATCGCGGTGCAACTCCAACAACATGTCGCCGAGGAGCTCGCGCGCCGGCGCGAGCGGGCCCGGCGTCACGGCGCTCTTCTCGGTGGCGTCTTCGCGCGCGGCCGCTTCGCGCATGTGCGTGAGCGCGTCGTCTCGCGCTTTTCGGCGAGATCGATCCACGCCTGAACGGCCAACTGCTGAATCGCGACCTGCTCGGACCAGTATGGTTCGCCCGCCGTGCGGAGTCGCTGCTGAATGGACGCAAGCGAATCACGCGATGCTTTTGCGATCGGGAGCGCTCCGGTGTGGACCGCACCGAGTCCCCGGGCGAAGTACGTCATCGCCTCGGCGTATGGAAACGCGCTGGCCTGCGGCTGGAGCGCCGCGGCCTCGACCCACGCGCGGCGCTCGAGGACCCAGCGGGCAGGAATCGCGGCGAGCGCAAACACACCGGCCGATCCGGGCGCTGCACCGGTGACCGCATTCGGATCGAAGCGCGCGGCGAGCGGCGGCAGCCCGTCGAGAATTGTTTGGCCGCGGACAGCTTGCCCATCTGCAGATGCGCGTACATCGCGTAATCGGACGCATGCAACGCCTCGGCGATCGAACCAGTTGCCAGCGCGGCGCGCAACGAGCGCTCATTGGTGGCCACCGACTGTTGCCAAAGCCCGACCCGCGTGAAGGTGTGCGACGGCATGTGGAGCGCGTGCGCGGCGGACGGTGCGATGTCGGCATAGCGCTGCGCGGCCGCGCGCGCTTTGTCGGCGAGCGCCGGATAGTCGTAACTATGGATGATGTAGTGCGCGAGCCCCGGGTGATTGGGCTGCTTGGCCCAGAGCGACTCGAGCATCGCGCCGGCCTTGAGCTGATTCGCATACGTCTTGTCGGTGGGCGCGGCCGCGGCGACCAGCGAGATCGCGTGGAAGATCTTCGCCTCCGTGTCCGCCGGCTGATGCGTGACGAGATCGTTCATCGCGCGCTCGTACGCGACGACGCGCGTGGGTTGATCGGTGTGCTCGAAGTCGTCGTAGAGGCGGCTGACGGCGCTGATGTACTCGCGCTCGCGCGCTGACGCCCGCACAGCGAGCCGCGTCGCGGCGGCAGCGGCTTCTCGTCCCTGACGTAGTGCTGCGGACTGCGATTACCCGGCCGCCATCGGATTCGTCCACCGACTCAGCGCGATTCCCCAATGCGCCATGGCGCAGGTGGAATCAGCTGCGATGACGCCGGTGAAGGTCTTGATCGATTCGCCAAACTCGAACGAGTGCAGGAGCGCCACCGCGCGATCGAATTGCGGCGCGACCTTGGCGGCGCATGTCGTCGCGAAGTGCACGCTGCCAAGTCGTTCGTCGTCCCGACGTGTGAGCGTGCTCCTGCGTGAACGCAGCGGACGCGGGCAGCGCGATCAGAATCGCGGCGGCTGAAGACGGAAGCAGATGTGCGTGTCATTGCGCGCTCCTGGCTGCTTGATTGTGGCGCTTCATGAGTGCCGATAGATGATCGGCGCCGCCGTTGACAAGTCGGCCAGCTTTAGTCCTCCGGCGAGGCGCACATCAGCCGTGCCTGGCAAGGTCGCCGAGCGACCTGGTCGAACACCTCGACGAGCAGCTCGGCGTCGCTCGCGGTGAACGGCATCGGCGGTCGGATCTTCACAACGTTGTGATACGGCCCGTCGGTGCCGAGCAAAATACCACGCTCACGCATGCGGTTCGCGACGAAGCTCGCCTCGGCTCCCGCCGGCTCGAGCGTGTCACGATCGCGCACGAGCTCGACGCCGAGAAACAGTCCCGATCCGCGCACGTCGCCAATGATCGAATGACGCTCGGCGAGTGATCGGAGACCGGTCCAACAGTTCGCGCCCACATCGTTCGCGTGTCGCTGCAACTGTTCGTCGCGCATGACGTCGAGCACCGCGAGTCCAACCGCGCACGACACCGTGTTGCCGCCAAAGGTACTGAAGAACTCCATCCCGTTGTCGAACGCATCGGCGATGGCGCGCGTCGTGACCACCGCGCCGATCGGATGACCGTTCCCCAACGGCTTTCCCATCACGACGATGTCGGGAACGACGTGCTGGTCCTCGAACGCCCAGAAGCTCGTTCCCATCCGACCGAGTCCTGTCTGCACTTCGTCGGCGATGCACACGCCACCCGCCGCGCGAACGTGCGCATACACGTTCGACAGATACTCCGGCGGAAACACGAGCTGGCCGCCGACGCTCGGGCACGTCTCGGCGATGAAGCCGCAAAGGCCGCGTCCGTCGTGCGCGAACGCGCTCGACGATCTCCGCGACCTGCGCGGCATAGCGTCGTCCCGGCGTCGTCGTCCCTGAATGCGCCGCGGTAGACGTCGGGCAGCGGCGCGACGTGAACCCAATCCGGCGCCCCGGCTCCGCCCGGTCCGGCGTGCTTGTACGGACTGATGTCGATGAGCGAACTCGTATTGCCGTGATACGCCGCCTCGAGAACGATCATGTCGCGCGCGCCGGTGTATGCGCGCGCCAGGCGAAGCGCGAGCTCGTTGGCTTCGCTCGCCGAATTCACGAAATAGCAGACGTCGAGCGTCGCGCGGAAACGTCGCCAGCAAGCCGCTCGGCGTATTGCTCGAGCAGATCGTTCAGATATCGCGTGTTCGTGTTGAGCACGCGCATCTGCGCAGCGCCGGCCTCGACGACGCGCGGATGGCAATGGCCAACGTGGGAACGTTGTTGTACGCGTCGATGTAGCGGCGGCCCTCGTCATCGTACAGATATTGCTTCCAGCCGCGGACGATCTTCACCGGATCGCGATACGCGATGCTGAGATTGCCGCCGATCGATGCGGCCCGCGCCGCACGCGTCTGTTGCTTTGTCGGCGGCGTTGTCGGGAATAGTTCGCGTGGAACGCGCGCGATGAGATTCGGATCGGGGCAGAGCGCGACCCAGGCCGCTCGCTGCGACGGTGGCGCAACTCCGGGAAAGTCCGTGTCGAGTCCGAGAAGATCGGTGATGACTTGAAGATGAAGATGCGGCGTCCATCCGCCGTTGACCGCGGCCGCTCCAAGGTCGCGATCTGTTCACCCGCCGCGACAGCGCGGCCAGACTTGAGCCGAGTTCTTCACGCTGTATGGGCATCTGAGCCGGGAGTCGCTGGCTGGAGTCAAGTCGGCCGCGCTGTCGCGGCGGGCGAACAGATCGCGACCTCTGGCGCGGCGGAGGTGAACGGCGGATGGACGCCGCATCTGCATCTTCAGATCATCACCGATCTTCTCGGTCTCGGCACGCGACTTTCCCGGCGTTCGCCGCCGTCGCAGCGCGCGGCGTGGGTCGCGCTGTGTCCCGACCCGAACCTCATCGCGCGCATTCCGGCGAGCCGTTTCCCGCGCAAGCCGCCGTCGAAGCGACATACGCGTGCGGCGCGGCGCGCACGATCGGCCGCAATCTCAGCATCGCCTATCGCGATCCGGTGAAGATCGTCCGCGGCTGGAAGCAATACCTGTACGACGACGAAGGCCGCCGCTACATCGACGCATACAACAACGTGCCGCACGTCGGCCACTGTCATCCGCGCGTCGTCGAAGCGGCGCGGCACAGATGCGCGTGCTCAACACCAACACGCGATACCTGAACGATCTGCTCGAGCGATACGCCGAACGATTCTGGCGACGATGCCGGCGCCGCTCGAGGTGTGCTACTTCGTCAACTCGGCGAGCGAGGCCAACGAGCTCGCGATGCGGCTCGCGCGCGCATACACCGGCGCGCGCGACATGATCGTGCTCGAGGCGGCGTATCACGGCAACACGACGTCGCTGATCGACATCAGCCCGTACAAACACGCGGGTCCAGGCGGCACGGCGCGCCCGATTGGGTGCACGTCGCGCCGCTGCCCGACGACTATCGCGGGCGATACAAGGAGACGACCACGCCGGCGAGAAATACGCAGCCAGGTCGCGGAGATCGTCGACCGCGCTCGCGCGAACGGACGCGGAATCGCCGCATTCATCGCCGAGACGTGCCCGAGCGTCGGCGGACAGTTGGTGTTTCCGCCGGAGCTACCTCGCCGAACGTCTATCAGCACGTTCGCGCGGCGGGCGGGGTGTGCATCGCCGACGAGGTGCAGACCGGGCTCGGCCGCATGGGCACGAGCTTCTGGGCGTTCGAGGATCAGCGCGTCGTGCCCGACATCGTGGTGATGGGCAAGCCGCTCGGCAACGGGCATCCGATCGGCGCGGTGGCGACGACGCGCTCGATCGCGGAGTCGTTCGACAACGGGATGGAGTACTTCAGCACATTCGGCGGCAACACCGTGTCGTGCGCGGTGGGCTCGCGGTGCTCGAGGTCATGCGCGATGAGGGCTGCAGGCGACACGCGCGCGACGTCGGCGCGCGAGATGCTGGCCGGACTCGCGCCGTTCGTCGAGCGTCATTCGACTGGTCGGCGACGTCCGCGGCTCGGGGCTGTTCCTCGGCGTCGAGCTCGTGCGGGATCGCGACGACGCTCGAGCCGGCGGAGGCCGAGGCGGCTTCGTGGTGAACCGGATGCGGGACGAGGGCATTCTGCTCGGCACCGACGGGCCGTATCACAACGTTGTGAAGATCCGGCCGCCGATGCCGTTCACAGCAGGGACGCGGATTGCTCTCGAGGTGTTCGACGAGGCTCTCGGCGACTTGCCGGGCAAAGGATGAGTGCGCCTCGCCGGGGCCTAAATCGGCACACTTGATTGACGCGGGGCCCAGCTTCCACGCACCATGAAGGCAATCAGCAGTTAGGAGCGCGCAATGACACGCACGTCTGCTTCCGTCTTCAGCCGCCGCGATTCTGACGCGCTACCCGCGTCCGCTTGCGTTCGCGCGGGAGCACGCGCACACACCTGCTGGGACGACCGAACGACTTGGCAGCGTGCACTTCGAGACGACCTGCGCGCCAAGGTCGCGCCGCAATTCGACCGGGCCGTCGCGCTGCTGCACTCGTTCGAGTTTGGCGGGTCGATCGGGGCCTTCACGGCGTGCTCGCCGCCGATTCGACGTGCGCCATGGCGCATTGGGGGGTCGCGCTGAGCCGATGGACGAATCCGATGGCGGCCAGCAATCGCGGCCGCGACCCTACGCAGGGCGAAAGCCGCTGCCGCCGCGACGCGGCTCGCAGCGCCGCGACGCGCGCGAGCGCGGGTACATCAGCGCCGTGAGTGAGCTGTACGACGACTTCGAGCGTCGATCAGCCCACGCGCATCGTGGCGTACGAGCGCGCGATGAACGACTCGTACGCAAAAGCCAGCGGACACGGAGGCGAAATCTTCTACGCGATCGCGCTGGTCGCCTCGGCCGAGCCGACCGATAAGACCTACGCGAATCAGCTCAAGGCCGGCGAGATTCTCGAGGCGCTCTGGGCCAAGCAGCCCGATCACCCCGGGCTCGCCCACTACATCATCCATAGCTACGACTCTCCGGCGCTCGCAGACAAGGCGCGCGCGGCCGCACAGCGTTACGCAACATCGCGCCGTCCGCCGCACACGCGCTGCACATGCCTTCGCACACCTTCACTCGCGTCGGGCTGTGGCAACAATCGGTGGAAACCAACACGCGCTCGCTAAGCGGCATTGGCGACGGCTCCATCGCGGAAGCGTTGCACGCTTCGGATTACGCGATGTACGCGAATATGCAGATGGGCAAAATACGTGAAGCAAAAGCGATTGTGGCCGGCCTTCCGGCGATCGCGGCCCGCTTCGATCCGAATGCAGTGACCGGCGCCGCGCCCGGTTCGGCCGGTGTGTTCGCGCTCGCCGCGATTCCCGCGCGCTGGGCACTGGAGCGCCGGGCCTGGGCGGAAGCGGCCGCGCTCGTGCCGAAGCCGAGCGCGTTCCCCATACACCGAGGCGATGACGTACTTCGCGCGTGCGTTGGGTGCCGCCCCACGGGCGATCTCGCGAACGCGCGAGCTTCGAGTGATTCGCTGGCGTGCTGCAGCAGCGGCTTTGCCCAAAAGGGAACCGTACTGGGCCGAGCAGGTCGCGATTCAGCAGCTGGCCGCGCGCGCCTGGCTCAATCTCGCCGAGAAAGCGTGAGACGACGCGCTCACGCACATGCGCGAAGCAGCTAAACGCGAGGACGCGACGGAGAAAGCGCAGTAACGCCGGGCCCGCTCGCGCCGGCGCGCGAGCTGCTCGGCGACATGTTGCTGGAGCTGCACCGCACAGCCGATGCGCGCGCGGAGTACCGGGCGACGCTGAAGAAGGAGCCGGGCGGCGCACGCGGTGCTTAGGCTGGCCGCCTAACGCATAGAGAAATCGCGCCGCTGTCCCTAGCACGAGTTTACGGAATGTTTGCCTCAACCTCGCCTCGCGTGAGGTGCATGGCCGACGCTACGCCGCCCACGTAGTCGCATCCGCGGCGGGTGGTCGGCGAGCGAAGCGCGGCCCTTGAGCATTGGTATCCCGCCTCGTTCGCGCGCGGGTCTGATCGCGTTATGCAATCGGTTGTAGACTAGATCGCCTGATTTATGCTCAATTGGTGGAGTGGGGGCCTGCGAGCTCGCTTCTAATACTCTACATAACGCCCCGCGCTCGGAGCACCGGCCTCGTCGGTCGAGGGATACATGAATCGAGTTGTCGGATCTGTCATCATGGCGATCGCGATCGGAACTCCGGCCGCGATTTCCGCACAACAGCAAGCGAAGATCGCCTATCCACCGACGAAGACGATCAGTCACGTCGACGACTACTTCGGCCGCAAAATCGCCGATCCGTATCGGTGGATGGAGGACCTCAACGCGACGGACGTCGCGCAGTGGGTCAAGGCGCAAAACGGCGTGACGGAAAAATTCCTCGCGACGCTGCCGATGCGCGAGCGCTTTCGGTCGCGCATCACCGAGCTGTGGAACTATCCCAAGGTCGGACTGCCGTTCCGCGAAGCCAATCGCCTTTTCTACACGAAGAACAGCGGCCTACAAAAGCAGTCCGTCTACTACATGCGCGCGTCGCTCGAGGCGCCCGAGCAAATCGTCATCGATCCGAACGTGCTTTCGCCCGACGGCTCCGTCGCGCTGAGTCTGTTCGTTCCGTCGCCGGACGGGCGCTACTTGGCGTACGGGCAGTCGCAGGGCGGTTCCGACTGGAGTACGGTCTATGTGAGAACACTCACAGGCAATCGGCTGCTGTCGGACACGGTGAAGTGGCTCAAGTTCAGCGGCCTGAGTTGGACGAAGGACGGGAACGGATTCTTCTACTCGCGCTTTCCGACTCCGGAGGCGGGAAGGAGCTTCAGAGCGCCGTTCGGGACCAGAAGCTCTACTACCACAAGCTCGGAACTCCGCAGTCGAGCGATCGGCTCATCTATGAGCGCAAGGATCATCCGGAGTGGTTTGTCTTCGGCGGCATGAGCGACGACGGCCGGTTCACGTACATCAGCGTCGTCAACGGCACCGACCCACACAATCGTCTGTATCTCCTCGACCTCGGCGACCCGCTACATCCCAACGTCGCCGCGCCGGTGAAGCCGCTGTTCGAATCCGGCGACGCCGCGTACTCGCCGATCGGCAACGTTGGAAGCACGATCTACATGTCGACCGACAACGGCGCGCCAAAGTACCGCATCGTCGCGTTCGACGTCGCGCATCCCGAGCAGAAGAGCTGGCGCGTCGTCGTGCCGGAAGCGCGCAGCGTGATCGACCAGACCGCGCTGCTGAAGGACCGCATAGCGGTGAACTATCTCGAGGACGTGAAGGCGAGCGTGAAGCTGTTCGCTCTCGACGGCAAGCCGGCTGGCGCGCTTGCGCTGCCGGGCGTCGGGTCGCTCGTCGGCATGAACGCGCGCGCCGACACATCCGGAGCTGTTTTATCGCTTCACGTCGCCGCTCTATCCGTCGACTGCGTTCCGCTACGACCCGGCCACAGGCAAGAGCGCGGCGATCTCTCCGCCGAAGCTCAAGGCGTTCGAGCCGGCGGGGTACGAGACGCGCCAGGTATTCGCGACGTCGAAGGACGGCACGAAGGTGCCGGTGTTCGTGACAATGAAGAAAGGTCTCGCTGCTCGATGGCTCGCATCCGACGATCCTGTACGGCTACGGCGGGTTCGACGTCAGCATCGACGCCGACGTTCAGTCCCGACGTGCTCGCCTGGATCGAACAGGGCGGCGTCTACGCGACGGCTTCACATGCGCGGCGGCGCGGAGTACGGCGAGGAATGGCACCGTGCCGGCATGTTCGAGAAGAAGCAGAACGTGTTCGACGACTTCATCGCCGCCGCGGAGTATCTCATCGCGCAGAAGTACACGTCGCCGTCGAAGCTCGGCATCGAGGGCGGATCGAACGGCGGACTCCTCGTCGGCGCGGTCATGGAACAGCGACCGGAATTGTTCGCCGTCGCGCTGCCGGCCGTCGGCGTGATGGACATGCTGCGCTACGACAAGTTCACCGGCGGCAGCGCGTGGGCCGCCGAGTATGGATCGGCGACGGACTCGACGGCGTTCAAGTATCTGATCAAGTATTCGCCGTTACACAACGTGAAACCCGGAACGTGCTATCCGGCGACGCTGCTGTCGACGGCGGATCACGACGATCGCGTCGTACCGAGCCACACGTTCAAGTTCACATCGGCGCTGCAAGCGGCGCAGGGGTGCGACAAACCGATTCTCGTGCGCGTGCAGACGCAGGGTTCGCACGGCTATCTGCCGACGGACAAACGAATCGCCGAGCTGGCGGATCAATGGGCGTTTGCCGCCGGCGCGATGGGGATGAAGCCGGGAATCGTGCCGTAGGAATTCTCTAATGGCGGCGCGCGGGCGACTCGCGTTTCCGACGCCGCCAAGTGAGACCCGTAGTACTTCATCGCCAGGCGGGCACACGGCGACAGCGGCCGTCATCGCGCCTTCAACGCAAGGATCGCCGACTCCGACGAGACGATCGCAACGAGGAAGACCGTCGCTGGCTCAGGCGTCACTGTCGCGGTCGTGACGGGCGGCGGCGGCCTCGCGTGGACCTCGGAGTGCGAGAATGGAATCGGATCGGAATCGGGATCTGGCAGTCAGCGGTTCGTCACCGTGGTCGAATCATCGGAGCGTGTCCGTCTTCGCGATCATCGCAGTGAGGCGGCGACTCCGGCGACGGTAGGAACACGTGTGATCGTACGTCGGTGATCGCGGACCATATCGACAGGCGCACGACAGTGACCCGCACCGTGGTCGGGCAGGTGAAGCGCTTCTCTCTTGATCGGAATGCGCTGCTGCGAGCGCGCCGGAGTCTGTGGACCGACGGAAGACCGCCGACCTGCGCGCGCGATGCGGACCGAACGCCAGCAAGAGACCCGCGGCGACCGTCATCGATGTCTTGTTCATCAACTCCTCACACTCAGGATGTGCCGTAGCCATGCCGCCCAACCGGACGGCTCGCCGAAGGAAAACCGGCGTCGTCTGCAGCCTATGCACACGCAGAGGCCGTTCCTGAATGGAGCGAGGAGGGTTTACTCGATAAGTTGCTGGTTGTTCAAAGAGTTACAACACAGCCCGGCAACGTGGTGTGGACTCGCGGCCACACTGTGGCGTTTCGAAGATGATACGAAAAACGCGGGTGGACGAGGTTCGAACGCGATGCCAGCGCCAGAGATATCCAGCGTGTAACAGATCGTTGCATGACGATTTTCAGCGCCGCGGCGAAAAGCGGGCGGCTCCTCGGAGCCGCCCGTCTTCACACGACAATCGAAGAATCGCTGAAGCCTAGTACCGATAGTGATCCGGCTTGTACGGACCTTCGAGCGGCACGCCGATGTACGCCGCCTGCTCCGGCGTCAGCGCGCGTCAGCCGCGCGCCGAGCTTGTCGAGGTGCAGCCGCGCGACCTTCTCGTCGAGATGCTTCGGCAGCACGTAGACCTTCTTCTCGTACTTCGATCGGTGTTGTTGAACAGCTCGATCTGCGCCATCACCTGATTCGTGAAGCTCGCCGACATCACGAAGCTCGGATGGCCCGTCGCGCAGCCGAGGTTCATCAGCCGGCCCTCGGCGAGAATCATCACCGAGTGGCCGTCGGGGAAGACGAACTCGTCGTACTGCGGCTTGATGTTGATCCGCTTGATGCCCTTCACCTTCTTGAGGCCGGCCATGTCGATCTCGTTGTCGAAGTGGCCGATGTTGCCGACGATCGCCTTGTCCTTCATCCGCGCCATGTGGTCGGCGGTGATGATGTTGAAGTTGCCCGTCGCCGTGATGAAGATGTCGGCCGTCGCAGATGACGTCTTCGAGCGTCACGACCTGATAGCCCTCCATGCACGCCTGCAGCGCGCAGATCGGATCGATCTCGGTGATGACGACGCGCGCGCCCTGACCGCGCAGCGCCTGCGCGCAGCCCTTGCCGACTTCGCCGTAGCCGAAGACCACGGCGAGCTTGCCGGCGATCATGACGTCGGTCGCGCGATTGAGGCCGTCGATCACCGAGTGACGGCAGCCGTAGATGTTGTCGAACTTCGACTTCGTGACGGAGTCGTTGACGTTGATCGCCGGGAAGAGCAGCGTGCCGGCCTTCATCATCTCGTACAGGCGGTGCACGCCGGTCGTCGTCTCTTCGGTCACGCCCTTGATCGTCGGCGGCGACCTTCGTCCAGCGGCCCGGATTCTTCGCGCTTCCGCGTTGAGCAGGTCGAGGATGACGCCCCACTCTTCGGGATCGTTCTTCGTCGTCGAACGCCGGGATCTTGCCGGCCTTCTCGAACTCGGCGCCCTTGTGCACGAGCAGCGTCGCGTCGCCGCCGTCATCGAGCAGCATGTTCGGGCCGCCGCCATCGGGCCACATCAGCGCCTGCTCGGTGCACCACCAGTACTCCTCGAGCGTCTCGCCCTTCCACGCGAACACCGGCATGCCGTTCGGATTCTCGACGGTCCCGTTGCGGCCGACGGCGACCGCGGCCGCGGCGTGATCCTGCGTCGAGAAGATGTTGCACGACACCCAGCGCACGTCGGCGCCGAGGTCGACGAGCGTCTCGATGAGGACAGCGGTCTGCACCGTCATGTGCAGCGAGCCCATGATCGCGCGCGCCGGCGAGCGGATTCTTGCCCTTGTACTCGTCGCGGATCGCCATCAGGCCGGGCATCTCCTGCTCGGCGAGGCGGATCTCCTTGCGGCCGAACTCGGCGAGCGAGAGGTCGGCGACCTTGAATGGCGGACGGTCGGTGGTGTCTGCGTGTTCGATCAATTCGGCGACGCCCATTGAAACGGTTCCTATGAGAGTGAGATGACGTGATGATGCGACTACGTACTTTCGTGCGCTGGCAACAAACAGCGTGGGACCTTTCGCGTCGGGGTCGTCGGGCAACGGCCGGTAGCGGCACGAGATGAACCCCGCGTTGTGCAGCCACTCCTTCACCTGCTCGCCGTCGAAGCCCTGCCAGACGTGGCCGAGCTGGACGACGTACTCGACGCGATCGTGCGACATGAGGTCGACGATGAGCAGTCGTCCATTCGGTTTGAGCACGCGTCGGATTTCGCGCATCGACCTTCGTGGGATCGGTGATGAAGTGCGCGACGAGAAACAGCACGGCGGCGTCGAGCGTCGGCGTCGTCGATCGGCAGCGCTTCGATCGTGCCGGTGCGAAGCTCGACGTTGGGGTGCGCCTCGAGTCGCTCCTGCGCGGCGGCGAGCATCGGACCTGACTCGTCGACGGCGATCACGCGTGCCCACCGACGGAGCAAGCGCCTCGCTGATGTGTCCGGCGCCGCATCCGAGATCGCCGACGACCCAGTTCTCGTCGAGGAGATCGAGCAGCGCGAGCAGGTCGGTGCGCGCGCCGATCATGTCGGCGCGCATCTTGTCCCAGATGTCCGACGGAATTCAGAAAGAAGACCTGCGCTTTGTCGCGGCGCTTGGCGAGCACGCTCTCGGCGCGACGCGCGTCCTGCGATGGCGCCAACCAGGCCGGAGACTTGCGCGCGGACAAGCGACCAGAGGTCTTTCGTCGGCGCGTCGAGCTGGCTGGCGACCATCTTATAGAAGCGGCTGGTCGCTTCGCCGCGTGCGATGAGCCAACCGTCGTCGGCGAGCAGCTTGAGGTGGCGGCTCACCGTCGACTGGGGAAGCTGCAGACGCGCTGCACAGCTCTCCGACCGTGAGCTCATGTCGGTCGAGGAGGAGCAGAATGCGGCTTCTCGTCGGGTCAGCGAGGACGCTGAGGCGGTCGAGGACGGTGTTTTTCGCTGGGGCAGCCATATATCCGTATATCCGGATAAAAGGTCGCTTACCGCGAGCCTATTGTCAAGGCAAAAGAATTAGCGTCTTGTTCGCGAGGGCAGACTCAGCGGGTTCTCACCCACTATCCCGCACATGAACGAAGCCTCGAAGACGTGGAAGATCCTGACGGACGAAGAGCGGTCGTGGTTCGCGGGGAGTGTCCTCGACATCGGTTGTGGTCCGGACAAAATCGTGCCGCACGCCAGGGGGTTCGATCTGGCCGACGGCGACGCGAACAAGATCGACGACTTCCTCGCCGACCGTTTCGACATGGTGTTTTCGAGTCACTGTCTCGAGCACATGCACGATCCGGCGGATGCGATCCAGCGGTGGTGGCGACTCGTGTCCAGCGGCGGGCGGATGATCGTGATCGTGCCCGACGAAGATCTCTACGAGCAGGGAGTCTTTCCGAGTCGTTTCAACGGCGATCACAAGGCAACGTTCACGGTGTCGAAGCGACGGTCGTGGAGCCCTCGATCGTACAACGTGCTCGCGTTGGCTGGTCAACTCCCCGGCGCGCGGATTCTGCGATGCGAGCTGCAAGACGAGGGCTACGATCGAGGCGGACTGACGTTTGGCGTTCACCGAGTGGGGAAGGTCGACAAGCCGATCAAGCTGTTCTTCAAGCGGACGCTATTTCGGCGCGTCGCGCTCGACCAGACGCGCGGCGATCCAGGCGCGTTGGCACAGCTATTCCTCGCAGTTGAGAAGGCGCCATAGCCGCCGGCCTAGGTCGAAAGGCTGACTGGCGTTCATTTGCGACGCGAGCTATGCATCCAAGAGGGAGGCGCTTTCATGCAACACAAACTGGCAATAGCGAGCGTCGGGCTACTTCTCGCGTGCGCGGTCACGGCGCACGGACAACGCGCAACCGCACAGTCTGGGAGCGCGGACGATGCGCGCTGGTATCCGTGGATTGGATGCTGGCAGCGGAGCGGCGAGACGGGCGCGTCGAACCAATTCACCTGCGTTCGCCCAGGCGGTGATGGGTCGGCCGACATCCTGACGATCTCCAACGGAGCGGTCGAGTCCCGCGAGCACCTCGTCGTCGATGGACTTGCGCATCCCATCGACACCGACGGATGCCGCGGCTCGCAAACCGCGAGCTGGTCGACGACGGACGGAGGAAGCCGACTCTACATCGGGTCGGCGTATTCGTGCGCTGGCGGACTTCGTGGGCGGTCGACGCGAATGTTCGCGATTCTTCCCTCCGGCGTGTGGCTCGAGGTTCGCGACGTGCACGCCGGCGGTGGCTGGGTTGAAACGGTCACGCGGTTCCACGACGCTGGAATGCCGGCGTCGATCCCTGCCAGCGTGCGATCAGAGATCTCTCATCGCGGCTTGATCGTCGCGACAGCGCGCGCCGCCGCGAGCGCGGCGGTTTCGGAAGCCGATATCGCGGAAGCGACGCGTTCCGTCGATACCGCGGTCGTGCAGTCATGGCTTACGGCGCGAGGCGAGGGAGCCGCGTGGGAGTCCACTGCCGCAAGGAACGCGATGGCGAACAACTCGGCCACGAGCAACGTTCGCATTTTCTATGGCACGCCGCCATCGCAGCCTCAACCGCCGCCGCAACCGGAATATGAACCCGGGTGCGACGCGTATGGCTGTCACCGATGAATGGCTATCCGAATGGCTATTCCGCGTATAACGGATACGGTTACGGATATCCGATGTCTATCAACGGCTATCCATACCCATACCCATACTCGCCTTTCTATGGGCAAGGCCTGTTGGGGTTTGGTCTCGGCGCATTCGGCCCGGTTACGTCGGCCACCGTGTTTCGCGGCGGGTCGCAGGGACAAACGCGCGGACATCAGGGGGATGGGCATCACGGCGGGGACGTCCGGTGGGTGCGCGTCCAGGCGGTGTGAATCCGGGTGGCATGCAGCCGGGCGGTCCGCGTCCAGGCGGTCCGCGGCCGGGTGGTGCGCGTCCAGGTGGTGCGCGCCCCGGGTCGCCAACTCAACGCCCATGAGTCAGATGCCGGGCGGAACGCGAGCGTCCGGACAGACGTCGATTAGTCGTGCGCCGGTGAGCTACGCGCCGCGCGGAGGAATGTCGGGCCGGCCCTGATCGCAGAATGTTCGAGTCATCCTGAGGAGCGAAGCGACGAAGGATCGCTTCGCGCCAAGGCAGTTGAAACTGCCTCGAGGGAAAGCGATCCTTCGCTTCGCTCGGGATGACCTGAGCGCTCGACACCCAGTTAGTGCAACAGCGGATTGTTCAAGATCTCTACTTGCGGAAGTGGCATGCAGAGCTGACTGCCCTTGTCCGGCCCGAACTGCTGGTTCCACGGCGTCAGTGAGCCAGCCGCGGGGTTCAACGTCAGATCGTAGCGGATGATGTCACCCAAGTGCGTGCCCGTCAGGAACAGCGCGCGCGCGCTGGTCGATGATCTCGTCTGGTCCTGCGCAGCGGTCGTTCCGGTGTACGCCGGCTGAGCACCCGCGGTGCGCATCGTCGCGATGATCGCCAATGTATTGGCGCGGTTCGACGCGATGTCTGCTTCCGCGATCAACAGTTGCATCTCGGTGCCGGTCGCGACGGGAATCGGTGACGTCACTGCCGGATATTTGTTCTGCGCCCGAGCGGCACGTTCGTACCGTTGCTAAACGTCCCGCGATTAGCGACCTTGATGCGCGGGTCGCTCGCTGTATGACGCCTGGCGATACCGCGCTCCGACTGACGACGATGGCACCGTTCCGGTATTGCTCTCCTGGAACACGCGATTCTGGCGGCGTGTGTCGTTGTTCGACGCCGTCACGTTCCAGACGAAAGCCGCCGGTACCAGAACCGCGTCACGATGCGTTCCCCTGCGGCTGACCGCTTCACATTCTCGTATTGCTGGGTCCCATCCGCGGGCCGCAATTAGGCTCGGCATGAGGTGACGGCTACGGCCCTTCTCGCTGGCGGTGGTGACTACCTCGGGAAATCATGCGCCAGCGCGGATAGGGCAGGCCTCGATCCTAAGGCTATGCGCTGATGCCGACCGCGTTGATGCTCACACTTACGTCGTGGCATCGAGCGTGTCGGAGATCGCGTATCAGGAATCCGTCAGAGCGATTGAGGCCCAACATGCTGCCTTGACGAACCTCCGAACGCGCGCGGCGACGTTGCTCTCCGGCGCCGCCCTTGTGGCGTCTTTCGGTAGCTCAGCGTTGGATGACAGCGCTGGGTTTGGCGTTTCAATCGGCATCGTCGCTTTGGGTTGTGTGATGGCGACAACCATTGCGATCTGGCCGTCCTCCTTCACGTTCAGACTTAGCCCAGAGGTCGTGTAGGAGAAACCAAGCGAAGGGCGCGAAGAGCGTGAGCGCCGTGCATGAGTTCCTTTGCGTTGAAGATCGAGAAACATCACGACAACAACGAGATCAAGCTGAAAGGACTCCACGGCCTGTTCAAGTGGGGTTGCGTCGCTGCCGTCGAAGCTATTGCTCTTCTCAGCTCCGTCTGATGAGGTAAACCCGTGGCACCTTCCCAGTTCAATGCGGGCACAGCGTCTAGCCCACATCTTTCAATGGCGTCGGCGGCGTATCCCACCGCTGCGCATGCGAAGTCCGTTTACGAGGATCTCGAGTGGCTCGATCCGGGCAAGCTCAGCGCCGAGAAACACGACCTCGATCGAATGGCTGACCTGTGGACGTACGGGGTCCGCGGAACGCGCCGGAGCGGCTGAGCAGATGTCGGACGACGACGATCGTCCCGAGCCCGATCCCGAGCCCGAGGATCCGGGCAAGCCAATCGAGGAGGGCGATTGGGAAGACCCGGGGTTCCTGATCAGCGAGGCGCAAAGCCCGGAGACTACGAGCACAAGTGAGCGGAGCGCCGGGATCGGAGCGGCAGGAGCAACCCAGGCACCGTGCCCGGAGCGAGCGCGGCCGTCAGCGCTGCTGCGGTTCAGCGCTGTGCCCAGCTCACGCGCGAACGTCCTAGGGCCGGTAGTCCCGACACGGCTCGCCCCGCAGCCCCGGGCACGGCGGCAGGCCCGTCGGCACGCTCACGCCCGGCACCACCGGCAGCAGCAGGCGCGACGGCCGCTCTTGCCGAACCCGATGCGCACCTTCGGGGTGCCCGACTTCGGCTTCGTCTCGCTGAACGCCCAGATCGGCTGGTCGCCGTTCGGGGCGCTGATGTGGACGCGGATGCGGGAGCCCACGCGGTAGGCGTGGGCCTCGTAGTAGAGGGGGATCGTGAGCTTGACGAAGCGATTGCGGGGCATCGGTCTTCATGTCGCGCAGGAGGCCGCTCGGCCAGGGCTCGAGGGCGGTGCTCTTCTTCGGGTCGAGCTTGCGGAAGCTGCTGCGCAGCCAGCCGCCCTGGACGAAGGTCTCCTTGCCGTCGGGGCGGACCTCGCTGATCGTCGACCTGGAGGTCGACGGTCTTCGCCGGGGAGCGGACCCAGGCGCGCAGGGCGCCGGCGCCGATGACGACGGTGTTCTCGGTGAGCGGGGGGGTCAGGTACGACACGGCGGTGCCCTTGGGGTCCTGCTCCCACTTGTAGGGCGGCGTCGCCGTCCAGAGGCCGTCCTTGCCGCCGGCGGTGTCGCCGGTGAAGTCGGTCAGCGGGCGGGCCTTGGGGTTCCAGGTGAACGCGTTCGCGCCGGTCTTCTTCGGCCGCTTCGCGGCGAGCGCGCCCTTCGGGGCGAGGTACCAGCTCTGCGCCTTCGTGCCCGGGACCGGGAAGCTCGGGAAGGACTGCTCGAAGCCGGGTAGGCTCGCCGGGGTTCTTGCCGGCGCCGTTGTCGAACAGGACGCGCACGGGCGGCAGCTGCTCGAACGCCTTCAGCGCGCGCGTCGTAGCGTCGGCTCCTGCTGGATCGGGTCGGGCGGCAGCGTCACGCCGTTGATGCCCATCGCCGCCTGGAAGACGAGCGGCGCGCTGGCCTGGACCAGCGGCGCGTTCATGCGACGGCGCCTGCTGGGCGACGTACAGCGAGAGGAAGTCGTAGAGGCGGTTGTAGGTCTCGGGATCGAGCGAGTCGACGTGGGTGCCGTTGGTGTAGGTGAACCACTTCTTCTGCGTGCCGGTGAACTGGCGCGGCGAGCGTCGGGCAGTGGCCGCCGGTCTGCTCGTCGGTGAACTGGCAGGCCATGAAGGTCGGGACGTTGATCTTGTTGACGAACGTGACCGGCGCCAGCGGATCGGCGACCTTGGGCACGTAGTGGTCGTTCTGGCGGACCTTCTTGAGGAGGTTGGCGGCCTCGCCGTGCATGACCTGGTTGTCCTTGCAGGTCTGGTCGCCGCCGGCGATCCGCTTGGCCGCGTACTCCTGGCCGGCGTCGGGCCCGGACGGCTTGGCGTCGTGGACGCGCTCCTTGGCCCAGTTCAGCGCGAAGCCCGTGTTCAGGATGCCGCCGGGGTAGAGCGTCGTCTGCGTCGAGTCGATCACGGACAGCGGCGTGATCGCGGCGAGGCTCGGCGGCTGGGTCTGCGCGGTGAAGAGCTGGCTGATGCCGCCGTAGCTGATGCCGAACATCCCGACCTTGTGGTGGGCGACCCACGGCTGGCGCGCGATCGTCTCGATGACGTCGTAGCCGTCGAGGCTCTGCAGCGGCTCGAAGAAGTCGAACGCGCCGCCCGAGCAGCCGGTGCCGCGCATGTTGACGTCGACGACGGCGAAGCCCATGAGGTTGGCGACCGTCGCGATCCCGTTCTGCGGGCCGGCGGGATCCGCGGTGCCGTAGCCGGAGTACTCGATGAGGGTGGGGTAGGGCTCTCCGATGGGGAGGTGGGGGAGGTCGAAGCCCTCGGCGTTGGTGATGTCCTGCGGCGGGTGCACGGTGTACGCGAGCTTCGTGCCGTCGCGCGTGGTCAGGTAGCCGTAGCCGTCCGAGGGGATCGACTGGTTGTAGACGTCCGGTGCTGGGCGGCGCGGACTGCGTGGACATCACGGTGACCGGGTCCGACGCCGTGCCGTCGGCGAGCCGTACGCGGTAGCCGTCGCCCGGCTTGACCTTGCGGAACAGCAGGCCGCCGAGCGCGTCGACGTGCTTGCTGGCGACCTTGTGCCCGCTGGCGTTGACGAGCGTCGCCTGGGCGCCCCCGGTGAGTCCGGTCGCGTAGACCTGCTCGACGCTTCCGTTGGCGGTGAACGCTTCCGCCGCGCTCGCGCTGGTCGCGAGCGCCAGGACGAGGGCGGCCAGGACGATGCTCCGGATCATGGACTGCACTCAACCACGGCGCGCTCGGACGCGTCGCAGTTCCCGGACCTGGATTTCAGGCATGCCCGATCGTCGGAGGAGCTGCGCTCGATCGCTCAGGCGATCGCGGATGCGCTTCCGCCCGTGGCGTTGGAGGTCGTGCTCACAGGCAGCGTGTCGCGCGCCGTCGCTCATGCTGGCACGGCGGGACTCGAGCAGCTGGTAAGTGGTTTACGCGCGCTGCCAGGTGGCGGCGATCTGCTCGACGTGCCGATGGTCCGTGCCGCAGCAGCCGCCGAGCAGGCGGACCGAGGGGAGCATGTCGCGCAGCGCTGCGTTGTCGTGCGCGAGTGCGACCGGATCGCCCTCGTCGAGCTCCTCGGCCTCGTCGAGCTCAGCGTGACTGAGCGCGGATGCGTTCACACGCAGTCCGCCGATGCGCGCCAGCGCCGGCTCGCCCTCGAGCCCCGCGGCGATGTGCGTCGGGTGCGCGCAGTTGAGCATGAAGAACTCGGCGGCCGAGCCGGTCTCTGCGTCGACGAGCTCGATCGCCTCGGCGATGCGCGTGCCGTCGGGGAGCCGCCCGTCGGTTTCGACCGTGAACGATGCGATGACCGGCACGCCCGCCGCCGCGGCGGCCTGTACCACGCCAATCGCCTCGTCGGGGTAGGAGAGCGTGAGCGCCGTGATCCGCTCGGCACCGGCGTCGCTCAGGACGCCGATCTGCCACGCGTGGTAGCTCGCCGCCTCGTCGGCGCTCATCTGCTCGCCCACGACGTAGCCGTCGCCGCGTGGCCCGAGCGCGCCGTTGATCGTCACGTTCGGGCGCTCACCGGCGAGCTCGCGAGCGAACGCCATCGCCTCGCGGTTGACGTTCGCGAGCGCCTCGCTGTCGTAGCCCAGCTGCGCGCCCCAGTCCGGGTTGGCGCGCCACGTGGCCGTGTCGAGCACGAACGGCATCCCGCGCTCGGCGCTCGACTCGAGGAACGGCCGGAAGTAGCGCCGCAACGCGTCGCGCCCGCGATCCTCGGCGAGGAGCGGGAACGAGGCGAAGCACGGCAGCTCGAACCCCTCGTGGAACAGCAGGACGGTCTCGATCCCGCCGTCGGTCAGCGTCAGCGAGTCACTCGTCATGGCAAGACGCTATCCGCATCGGACGTCGCAGTTCCACCGCTGTCTGCCACGCTTGCGCCATGCCGCGCCGCCTCCTCATCCTCGGGTCCACCGGATCGATCGGGACGCAGGCGCTCGAGATCGTCGCGCACTCCGATGAGCTCGAGCTCGTCGGGCTGAGCGCGCAGGGCAGCTGGGAGCAGCTGATCGCGCAGGCGCGGGAGTTCGCCGTGGACCGCGTCGCGCTGACCGACGCCGACGCGGCGGCGCGGGCGCGCGAGGAATGGTCGGGCGAGGTGCTCGACGGCGCCGAGGGGCTGGTGCGGCTGGTCGTCGATTCGGGCGCGGACATCGTTCTCAACGCGCTCGTGGGCTCGGCCGGGCTGGGGCCGACGGTGGCGACGCTGGGGGAGGGGATCGACCTCGCGCTCGCCAACAAGGAGTCGCTCGTCGTCGGGGGCGAGCTCGTGATGCAGCTCTCCGAGGCGACGGGCGGGCAGGTCATCCCGGTCGACTCCGAGCACTCCGCGCTGCACCAGCTGATCGCGGGGGAGCGGGCGGCCGGGCGTACCGTGGACAAGCTCGTGCTGACGGCCAGCGGCGGCCCGTTCCGCGGCCGGACGCGCGCGGAGCTGGAGAACGTGACGGTGGAGCAGGCGCTCAAGCACCCGACGTGGGCGATGGGCGGCAAGATCACGATCGACTCGGCGACGCTGATGAACAAGGGCCTCGAGCTGATCGAGGCGCACCACCTCTTCGGGCTGCCCTACGAGCGCATCGACGTCGTCGTGCACCCGCAGTCGATCGTCCACAGCCTGATCACGCTCATCGACGGCGCAGCGCTCGCGCACCTGGGCCATCCGGACATGCGCGTGCCGATCTCCTACGCCCTGCACCATCCCGAGCGCGTGGACGTGCCGTCGATGCGCCCGCTGGACCTCGCCGAGGTGGGCGCGCTCACGTTCGAGCACGTCGACAACGAGGCATTCCCGTGCCTGCGCCTGGCACGCGAGGCGGCGGCTGCCGGTGGCACGGCGCCGTGCGTGCTGAACGCGGCCAACGAGGTCGCGGTGCACGCGTTCCTCAACGGCGGGCTGCCGTTCCTGGGCATCCCGGCGGTCATCGAGGAGACGATCGGCCGCCTGGGCTCGCAGCCGATCCGCGCGTTCGAGACGCTCTACGAAGCCGACCGCGAGGCGCGGTCGGTCGCCGGCGAGCTGCTCAGCTCCCGCGCGTAGTCCGCCAGCGAGCGGCTGGAGCGCGGCGCGGAACTCTCGGGCTCGTGGTCGTCGATCGCGGCCCACAGAGCGGCGATGCGTTGCTCCCAGTCGTCAGTTGTCATCATCGGTCGCCCGCCTCCCCCGACTCCGCCCCTCAGAAACCATCAGCTACTTCCTCGCATTCGCAGGGTTCGCCCTGCTGATCATCCTGCACGAGGCCGGCCATTTCACGGCCGCCAAGGCCGTCGGCATGCGCGTCGAGCGCTTCGCGCTGTTCTTCCCCCGCTGCTGTTCAAGGTGCGCCGCGGGGAGACCGAGTACGGCATCGGCGCGATCCCGCTCGGCGGCTACGTGCGGATCACGGGCATGAACCCCAACGAGGAGATCGCGCCCGAGCACCTCCATCGCGCCTACTTCCGCCAGCCGGTGTGGAAGCGGATCGTGGTCATCGCGGCCGGGCCGTTCGTGAACTTCGTGATCGCCTTCGTCCTGCTGACCGGGCTGTTTGCGATCAAGGGCAACCCCCAGACGCTCAACCGGATCGCGCCCGTCGCGCTGGAGCCGCCGGCGATCGGCACCCTGAAGCCCGGCGACGACCTGCTCACGATCGACGGCCGCAAGGCCACGCCGACCAACGTGCGCGCCGCACTGGCAGCGCCACGCCTGCAAGGACAAGCCGCCCGTCGACGGCTGCAACGGCGCCAGCGCGGCGACGCTGCGGATCAGCCGCGGTGGCCAGGTCCGGACGCTGCACGTCGTGCCGCGCTACGACGGGACGCTGAAGCGCATGCGCCTGGGCTTCTCGTTCGACTTCGGGTTCGTGGAGAAGTCGGTGCCGGAGTCGGCGAGCCTCGCCGTGGGCGGCATGTGGCGCGTCACGCGCGAGACCGTGAAGGCGATCGGGCGGCTGTTCTACTCGTCCCAGGCGCGCAAGGACGTCTCCGGCGTCGTCGGCTCCTACGAGGTCACGCGCGAGAGCTTCAGCTTCGACACGGCGCAGGCGCTCAACGTGCTGGCGATCGTGTCGCTCAGCCTCGCGGTCATCAACCTGTTCCCGTTCCTGCCACTCGACGGCGGCCACATCTTCTGGGCGCTGGCCGAGAAGGTGCGCGGCCGGCCGATCCCGTTCAGCGTGATCGAGCGGGCCAGCGCCATCGGGTTCCTGCTCGTGATCTTCCTGTTCGTCATCGGGCTTTCGAACGACATCGGGCGGCTGCGCGGCGAAGGCTTTGGACTGCGGTAGCGTTCGACAGGGAGTCGAGAGGGAGGACTGATGGAGAGCAGCACCGCCCCACGCAAGGTGACCGCAACGACGATCGCCGAGGCGTTTCGCCAGACCGTCGAGCGCAAGCCCGACGAGGTCGCCATTCGCACCAAGGGCGACGCATTCACCATCACGTGGGCGCAGCTGCGCGACCGCGTCGATGCGCTCGCCGGCGGGCTCGCCGGTCTCGGGCTGAGGAAGGGCGACACGGTCGCGCTGCTGTTCGGCAACCGGCCCGAGTTCCACATCAGCGACCTCGCCGTGATGATGGTCGGGGGCACGCCGTTCTCGATCTACAACACCTACGCGCCCAACCAGATCGAGTTCGTGGTCGGCGACGCCGGCGCGCGGATCCTGATGACCGAGCAGGCCTACCTGCCGCAGGTGCTCGAGGCGCGCAAGGACCTGCCGGATCTCGAGCACGTGATCGTCATCGACGGCGACGTGCCGGAGGGCTGCCTGGGGCTCGCCGACGTCGAGGGCGCGGGCGACGGGTTCGACGTCGACGCTTCGATCGCGCAGATCGCGGGCGACGACATCCTCACGCTGATCTACACGTCGGGCACGACCGGGCCGCCCAAGGGCGTGCAGCTGATGCATTCCAACCTGCTCAGCGCCTGCGAGGGCGTCGACTCCCTGATCGAGTTCCCCGAGGACGGGCGCGTGGTGTCGTGGCTGCCCAGCGCGCACGTGGCGGAGCGCAACGCGCATCACTACATCCCGATCGTCTACGGGCTGCAGATCACGTGCTGCGACGACCCGCGCTCGATCCTGCAGTTCCTGCCCGAGGTGCGGCCGTCGTGGTTCTTCGCCGTGCCGCGGATCTTCGAGAAGCTCAAGGCCGGCCTGGAGACCGCGATCGCGGGGATGCCCGACGAGCAGCGAACCGCCGCCGAGCAGGGCCTTGCGGCGGCGATCGAGAAGGTCCGCCTGGAGCAGCGCGGCGAGCCCGTGCCCGAGGAGCTCGCGGCGAAGGTCGCGGCAGCCGACGAAGCGCTGTTCAGCGGCTGGCGCGCGATGCTCGGCCTCGACCAGGTCGAGGCGCTGAACGTGGGCGCGGCGCCGACGCCCGTCGAGGTGCTCGAGTTCATGCACGCGATCGGGCTGCCGCTGGGCGAACTGTGGGGCATGAGCGAGACGTGCGGAGCGGGCGCCGTGAACCCGCCCGACAAGATCAAGATCGGCACCGTCGGGCCGCCGGCGCCGGGGATCGAGATCAAGCTCGACACCGACGGCGAGGTGCTCGTCAAGGGCGGCGTCGTGATGAAGGGCTATCGCAACCTGCCCGACAAGACCGCGGAGACGTTCAACGAGGACGGCTGGCTGCGCACTGGCGACATCGGCGAGTTCGACGAGGACGGCTACCTCAAGATCGTCGATCGCAAGAAGGAGCTCATCATCAACGCGGCCGGCAAGAACATGTCGCCCGCGAACATCGAGGCGACGCTCAAGACGGCCTCGCCGCTGATCGGCCAGGCAGCGGTCATCGGCGACGCGCGCCCGTTCAACACCGCGCTGATCGTGCTCGACTCCGACTTCGCGCCCGCGTGGGCCAAGCAGCAGGGGATCGAGGAGCGGTCGCTGGAGCAGCTGGCCGCCGACGAGCGCGTGCGTGAGGCGGTCGCGGCGGGCGTCGAGGAGGCCAACCAGCGCCTCGCCCGCGTCGAGCAGATCAAGAAGTTCCACATCGTCGAGGGCGACTGGCTTCCGGGCGGCGACGAGCTCACGCCGACCATGAAGCTCAAGCGCAAGCCGATCGACCAGAAGTACGCGTCGGAGATCGAGGCGCTCTACCAGCGCTGAGGGCGACGCTCGCTTTGCGGGCGTTGCGTCACTTTGGTGGCGCGCAGCGCGATTCGCTTTTTGCGGGACCCTCCTCCGCGCTCTCGTGCGCGTCCTGGGGGTTGCGATCGGGACGCTGATCCGCAGCTCGTCGCTGCCTCGCCGGCTATGGGGGTGAGCGCCTCTTTGCGCGATCCCGTCGATCCGGCCCAGAACGGCGCGCGAGTGCCGAAAGTCGTCCCCTCGACGACTTCCTGGCCCCGGCACGCGGTGCCGCGGTCCTCTCCCGCATGCCCGTCCACGTCCGCGATGCTGCGCAACGACCGCAGCGACGTCTGAGCATACTCGCGCGCCCGCGGCCGCCACTGCAAGTACGGCGCGGACGTTCGCGTGGACGCGTCTGGGCGGTAGCGGCCCGCTGCCAGCTCGACGACGAACGCCGAGGCGCTCGGGAGCGCGTGGTTCTCCCAGCGCGCCACGCCGCCGGGGACCTGCGGGTAGGTCCCGGCGCGCATGTGGGCGACCCGGGCGTAGCGCCGCGTCAGGCCCTGGTCGCCGCCGGGCTGCAGGATCACGAAGTTGAGGTGCTGGTGGAACCAGATCGAGACCGCGGGCCGCTCACGCAGGATGAAGCGCTTCAGCACGCGCGTCTCGGGTTCCGAGGCCGGGCGCGGGCCCGAGTAGTAGACGCCGCCCAGGTGGCGCCAGCGCCACGGGAAGTTGCGGTTCAGGTCGACGCCGTGGGCGTTGCCGCGCGTGCCCGCTGCGCTGCCGTCGGGGTTGGCGCGATCCACGAGCAGCAGCTGGACACCGGGCGGGGCGGTTGCTGAACGCAGCGTCCGGGTCACGGCGATCCCAGCGCCCTCGTTGCCGTGGATCGAGCCGACGACGAGCACCTTGCGCGGCGCGTCGGCCGCCCCGATCCGCACGACCCGGATCGGGCGGCCGCGGACCGAGCTGCCGATCGTCGCGGCGGCGGACGGGCGCGCTCGCGAAGAGGACGATGAAGAGGACCAGGATGCGCGCGCACTAGGCGGCAGCAAGCCTACGCGCGTTGCGCGCCAGCAGCTCGTCGATCGCCTCGGGCGGGCCGGGGCGGGCGAAGAGGAAGCCCTGCACGAGGCTGATCCCGAGCGCCTCGAGCAGCGTGCGCTGCTCGGTGCGCTCGACGCCCTCGGCGACGACGTGCAGGTGCAGCGCGCGCGCCATCAGCACGACGGCCTCCACGATCGCGCGGTCGGCGGGGTCGGAGTGCAGCTGGCCGACGAAGGCGCGGTCGATCTTGATGCCGTCGACCGGGAAGTCGCGCAGGTAGCCCAGCGACGAGTAGCCGGTGCCGAAGTCGTCGAGCTGCAGCGGGGCGCCGAGGCCGCGCAGCGCCTGCAGCGTGCGGCGTGTCTCGGGGTCGCCGTCGAGCAGCACGGACTCGGTGATCTCGAACGCGACCGCGCCGGGCGCGATGTTGTCGCGGGCGAGCATGCCGCCGGCGACCTCGACGAGGTCCGGGTCGCGCAGCTGGCGAGGGGAGAGGTTCACGGAGACGCCGGGAGCGTCGTCGCCGAGGCGCTCGCGCCAGATGGCGTGCTGGCGGCAGGCGGCGGCGAGCACGTGGCGCCCGAGCTCGACGATCTGGCCCGACTCCTCGGCGAGCGGGATGAACTCCATCGGCGAGATCCAGCCGAGGTTCGGGTGCTCCCAGCGCAGCAGCGCCTCGGCGCGCTCGACGCGGTCGGTGCGCAGGTCGACGATCGGCTGGTAGAAGACGTGGATCTCGCCGCGCTCGATCGCGCCGCGCAGCGTGCGCTCGACGCGGGCGCGCGCACTGGCGCCGGCGCGCAGCGCGGGGCTGGCGAGCTCCGAGGCGCCGCGGCCGCGGCGCTTGGCGCGGTACATCGCGGTGTCGGCCGCGTGCAGCAGCTCCTCGGCGTCCTCGCTGACGCCGTCGGGCAGCGCGACGCCGACGCTCGCCGACAGCGTGACGCGATCGCCCAGGACGTCGATCGGCCGCGTCGAGCGAGGCGCGCAGGCGGCGCGCGATCTCGAGCGCGGCGTCCTCGCCCTCGACGTCCTCGCACAACACGACGAACTCGTCGCCGCCGAGGCGCGCGACGGTGTCGAACGGGCGCAGCGACTCGTCGATGCGCGCCGCGATCGTCCGCAGCACGTGGTCGCCGGCCTCGTGGCCCCACGTGTCGTTGATCGCCTTGAAGCGGTCGAGGTCCAGGAACAGCAGCGCGATGGTCTTGTCGGTGCGCAGGGAGCGTGCAAGAGCGTGACGCAGGCGCTCGAGCAGCAGCGCGCGGTTGGGCAGGCCGGTGAGCGCGTCGTGCTCGGCAAGGTGCTGGGTGCGCTCGAGATGGTCGGCTGCCTCGAGCGCCGCGAGCGCCTGGTCGGCGAACAGGCGCAGCGCCTGCAGCTTCGGCGTCGCCGGGATCAGCCGGTCGACCGGGTCGTCGGCCCAGATCAGGCCGCGCAGCACGCCGTCGATGCCGCGCATCGGCACGACCAGCCAGTGGCGCGACCAGGCGAGCGGGCCGTGGCCGTTGAGGCGCGAGCGGTACGAGCCGTCCTCGCCGATCCCGAGGATGCGCGCCGCGGACTCGTTCTCCAGCAGGTAGCAGCCCTGCTGCTCGAACTCCGGGAGCATGATCCGCTCGAAGTCGCGCACCGTGAGCGAGATCTGCAGCGCGGGGTCCTCCGGGTCCCAGCCGGCGCTTGCGGCGGCGCGCAGGTGCCCTTCGCCATCCGCGACCAGGGCGCAGACGCGCTCGAAGCCGAGCGCGTCGCGGATCCCGCTGCAGACGGCCCGCTGGACGACATCGGCAGAGCGCGCGTCGGCGATCTGCGAGGACACGGCGAGCAGATGCTCGAGTGCGGCGCGGTGCTCGGCGACCCGCGCGGCCTCCTGGGCCTGGGCGATCGCCAGCCCGGCGAAGCCGGCAACGGTGACGAGGCCGTCGATCGCATCGTCGGAGGGACGGCGGCCCGAAATCGGCTCGTCGACGCTGAGGATGCCGATCGGTTCGCCGTCGTTGTCGCGCATGACGACGAGGAACATGTCCTCGGGGTCGTAGGCGTCCGGATCGTCGCTGCGGCCCGTCCCGGCCGGCGTGTAGGTGGTCCCGACGCGGTCGGCGACCTCGGCGCTCTCCTCGCCGAGGATGATCTGCGCGCCGCGGCGGTTGAAGCGGTCGTGCAGCAACGGCGCCCACTCGACCCACGAGTGCGTGGTGCCGAGCAGCGCCGCGCGGACCTCGTCGTCGCCATAGACGGTGGAGGCGATGAAGTCGTCCCACGCGGGGCGGTGGACGTTGATGACGACGCTGCGATAGCCGAGGGTCTCGCCGATCAGACGGGCGATTCCATCGAGCGCGGTGTCGAGCTCTCGGGGCGTGCGGACACGGCACGCAGCGGCGAACGCGTCGCGCAACCGGGCGAACGGAGAATGGGGAGGTCCAGACACCTTCAGGTACTCATCGGCACCTGAGGCTCACCCTTGACTGCTGACGTGCTCCCTGGATATCGCACCGGGATCGGGTGCGCCGAGCAGGACCTGCCCGAGCTCGATCTCGGCGCGCAGGATCTCGAGGACGTGGCGCGCTCCGTCCTCGCCGCCGGCGGCGAGCCCCCACAGCGCAGGGCGCCCCACCAGCACCGCCTTCGCACCCAGCGCGAGCGCCACGAGGACGTCGGTTCCTCGCCTGCACGCCGCCGTCGACGAGCACCTCGATCCGCCCGTCGACGGCCTCCACGCACTCGGGCAGGAGGTCGATCGTCGCGGCGACCGTGTCGAGCTGCCGGCCCCCGTGGTTGGAGACCACGATGCCCGCGGCGCCGTGCTCGGCCGCCAGGCGCGCGTCCTCGCCGGTCTGCACGCCCTTCAGCAGCACCGGGACCGGGCTGTCGGACACCAGCTGCTCGAGGTCCTTCCACGTCAGCGACGAGTCGACGAGCGAGAAGAACTCCTGCGACCGTGATGCCCCCGGTGTGGCCGACGGCCGCGGTCACCGCGGGCATGTCGACGTCGCCCGGGACGGCGAAGCCGGTGCGGAAGTCGCGCTCGCGCCGGCCGGCCCTGGGCGCGTCGACGGTCAGGGCCAGCGCGCTATAGCCGCAGTCGATCGCCTCCTCGATCATCGCCTGCGTGACGCCGCGGTCCTTGAAGACGTAGACCTGGAACCAGCGCGGTGCGCCGGGAGCGGCGGCGGCGACCTCGCGCGGCGCGGCGGTGGCGATCGTCGACAGCGTCATGATCGTGCCGGCCGCAGCCGCCGCCCGCGCCATCCCGCACTCGCCGTCGGGGTGGGCCATCTTCTGCAGCGCGACCGGCGCGACGATCACGGGCATCGAGATCTCGGTGCCCAGCACGGTGGTGGCGGTCGAGACCTCGCTGACGTCGACCAGGACGCGCGGGCGCAGCGCGTGGCGCCCGTAGGCGGCGACGTTCTCGCGCAGCGTGCGTTCGTCTCCCGCGCCGCCCGCGTAGTAGCCCAGCGGCCCCTCCGGAATCCGGTCCGCCGCGAGGCGCTCGTAGTCGGCGACGTTCACCGGGCCGGCGGTCATGCGCCGGGCAGCCTATTCGTTCCTACAATGGATGCATGGCATCCCGACGCCAGATCACGGTCGGGGGTGTCCCCATCGGCGGGGGCGCACCCGTGGCCGTGCAGACGATGACGAAGACCGAGACGGCCAACCTCACGGCCACGATGGACCAGATCCGTCGTGTTGCCGACGCGGGCGCCGACATCGTGCGCGTCGCGGTGCCGCGCGACAAGGACGTCGAGGCGCTGCGAACGATCGTCGCGGACTCGCCGATCCCCGTCATCGCCGACATCCACTTCAACCACACGCTCGCGCTCAAGGCGATCGACGCGGGCGCACACTGCGTCCGCATCAACCCGGGCAACATCGGCGGCCCGGACAAGACCGCGGAAGTCGTCGAGAAGGCGAAGGCCGCGGGCGTGCCGCTGCGCGTCGGGGTCAACAGCGGCTCGCTGCCCGGCCACCTGCGCGAGCTGGAGTTCACCAACCCGGTCGAGGCGCTCGTCACCGCCGCCAGCGAGTGGGTCGAGCTGATGCACCGCCTGGACTTCTACGACTTCAAGGTCTCGATGAAGTCGACGAGCGTGCCGAACACCATCCACTCCAACCGTCTGCTGGCCCAGAAGATCGACCACCCGCTGCACCTCGGCGTCACCGAGGCGGGCACGAAGTGGTCGGGCTCGCTCAAGAGCGCGGTCGGTCTGGGGACCCTGCTCGCCGACGGCATCGGCGACACGATCCGCATCTCGCTGTCGACCTTCCACGCCGAGGAGGAGGTCAAGGTCGCCTGGGAGATCCTCAAGGCGCTCAAGCTGCGGGAGCGCGGCCCGGTCCTCATCGCGTGCCCGACGTGCGGGCGCCTGCAGTTCGACATGGACTCGGTGGTCACGGAGGTCGAGAGGCGCCTGGAGGCCTACGAGGACCCGATCGAGGTCTCGATCCTCGGCTGCGCGGTCAACGGCATCGGCGAGGCGCGCCACGCCGACTTCGGCATCACGGGCGCCAAGGACAGCGCGATGATCTTCTCCAAGGGCGAGCCGCTCAAGAAGGTCCGCACCGAGGACCTGGTCGACGAGCTCTTCGCCGAGATCGACCGCTACTACGACGCCGGCAAGCGCGTGGTCGTCGACGAGCACGCCGCGGCCGAGGCGTCGCAGTGGCTGGCGGAGAACGAGGACGCCGAGGCGATGACGCCCGAGCGGCTGGCCGCGCTGGAGCGCGAGCAGGCCGACCGGGAGGCCCAGTCGCCCGTGGCCGGCCGCCGTTTCACGCGCGCATAGATGACGGCTGAACCCGCCGCGGTGTATCGCCGGCGGCGGCTGACCGCGCTGGGCGTCGCCGCGGCCCTGGTCGTCCTGGCGATCGTGCTGATCGGCAGCTGCGGGTCCGACGAGAAGCCCGCGGCGGCGCAGAAGCGCAAGGCCCCGCTGATCGTGAACCTGCCGCGCGGCGGGCGCCGGATCTTCCCGGACTTCCGCGTGGTGGCCTTCTACGGGGCGCCACAGGACAAGCAGCTGGGGGAGCTCGGGATCGGAACGCCGGCCCAGGCCGGCCGCAAGCTGCTGCGCCAGGCCGCGCCCTACGCGCGGCGCACGCGCCCGGCGCTGCCCGCGATGGAGCTGATCGCCACCGTCGCGGCCAACGCGCCGGGTGACGACGGGCTGTACCGCACGCAGCAGACCCCGGCGGTGATCAACCGCTACCTGCGGGCCGCCCGGAGGATCAAGGCGCTGCTGGTGCTCGACATCCAGCCGGGCCATGCGGACTTCCTGTCGGAGGCCAAGCGCCTGGAGCCGTGGCTGGGCCAGCCCGACGTGGGGATCGCGCTGGACCCGGAGTGGCACACGCCCGGCGTCGTGCCTGGCTCGCAGATCGGCTCGGTGACCGCCGAGGAGGTCAACCAGGTCAGCGACTACGTGGCGGGCATCGTCCGGGCGCGCAGGCTGCCGGAGAAGCTGTTCCTGATCCACCAGTTCACCGACGGCATGATCCAGGGCAAGGAGCGCGTGCTGCCGCGGCCCGGGCTCGCGGTGACGTTCAACGTCGACGGCTTCGGCGACCGGCCCAACAAGCTGGCGAAATACGCGGAGTTCACCGCCCAGTCACGCGGCCGGCCGTTCAGCGACGGCTACAAGCTCTTCTACCACGAGGACACGAACCTCATGGCGCCCGCCGACGTGATGCGCATGACCCCGCGGCCGGATCTCGTCGTGTACGAATAGCCCACGAAGATTCCCAAAAGTGGGGATGGCAGCACCGGTCGAAATGTTCGACTATGGGCCCGCTGTGTCGAACTGCCGGGTCTACATCTGCGACGACTCTCCCGAGTACCGCATGCTCTTGCGCCTGGTGCTGGCCGACGCCGGCGCCACGATCGTGGGTGAGGGCGCCGATGGCCGGGACGCCATCGAGGGCGCGGCGGCCACCGATCCGTCGATCGTCCTGCTCGACCTGAACATGCCGAACGTCGGCGGCCTCGAGGCGCTGCCGAAGCTCCGCGAGGCGCTCCCTGACGTGAAGATCATCGTCCTGACGACGTCCAAGGCCGTCGAGAGCGAGAAGGCCGCCATGGAGCTCGGCGCGGACGCCTACGTCTCCAAGCCGATCGACGCCACCAGCGTCCCCCGGCTGCTGCGCGAGAAGCTCGCGGCCTGAGCTTCCCGGCTCGGGGCCGGTTGGTTGAGGGAGAAGGGACGGGTGCGCCGGTGTTCGGCGTGGGCCCCGAGCGTCGTAACTATTACGACGTTGGGGGCCCAGGGCGCGCGGGGACAAAAGGGTCAGACCCCAATGTCACCAGGACAAACGGGTCAGACCCCAATGTCACCAGCTCGCGCGCTGGTGGTGCGCGGGGCCCGGTTCGGGCATTGAGGAAGGCGGGCCGGCAGCCGCGGCACGGCGGCACCCAACGCGACTTGGGCGGCATAGTTCGCGCATATAGCGAGTTAGGCAGCCCAAGTGAGCGCCAGCGGTTCACCGCCTCCCTCAATGACGGCAACCAGCGCGGAGCGCCCGCGCAAGCGAACGCGCGCTGCGCGCCACCAAAACGTGACGCAACGCCCGCAAGCAACGGCGAAAGCGCTCAGCCCGGCGGGACGACGCCGATCGAGCGGCGGATCGTGACGGGTTCGGACGCCGTCGTGCGCGCGCGGCCGGGGCTGAGGGACGGCGTCTCGTAGGCGAAGCGCAGCTCGGCGGCGCCCGGGAGGTCGAGCTGTGCGGTGAACACGCCGTACGGATCGGTCTCGACCGTCTCGAGCGCCCGCCACGAGCGGCCCGGCAGACGGCGCTCGAGGCTCACGGCATGCGCGTCCCCGGGGCGGACCTGGCCCCACAGCGTCACGTTCGGGATCGCCCGGGCGAGCGGTGACCCAGAACGGGTTGGCGAAGGCGTCCAGCGCCGGCTTGGGGCGCGAGTCGGCGAACAGCAGGCCTGACTGCCATCCTCCGTAGGCGCTTGCGCCGCGGGAGGGCGGGTTCTTGTTCTGCAGCGGGTCGTCGCGCCACTCGTACTGCACGAGCGTCTTGATCCGCGGGTCGCGCCACGCGCGATAGCCGGCCTCCTGCAGCCAGCGCGCCTGCTCGTCCGGGGAGACGCCCTGGTAGGGGTCCGGCGGATTCGTCTGGTAGCCGAACTCGGTGAGGTGGATCGGGATCCGGCCCGTGCAGGTGCACCGCAGGCCGTCGCGGTCGGAGATCCGGTCGATCACGAACTCGAGCCGCCCCAGGTCCGCGAACGCCGCCTCGTCGTGCTGCGGATTGCGCTGCGAGGGCGACCGCAGGACTCCATGCGGGTGGTAGGCGATGCCATCGACCACGGGCGCGTGGAATCCCGCGCACGCGCCATGGCGCATGCGCTGGTAGCGGTCGTTCACGCAGCCGAACGCGCGCAGGAACGTCAGCGGGCGCATCGCGCTGTTGCGCGAGCGCGGGTCTGAGCCGCGCGGTGCCAGCGCGCCGGCGAAGATCTCGGCGGTGGGGTCGACGCTGCGGATCGCGGGCGCCGCGGCGTTCACGAGGTGGCGGTAGATGTGCGGCGACTCGGGCGTGCAGCGCGTCCCACGGCAGCTGAACTGCGGCTGCAGCCAGCCGGCCTGGTCGGGCTCGTTCCAGAGGATGTAGTCGGTGACCCTGTCGCGATAGCGCCGCGCGACGGCGGTCGCGAACTGCGCAAAGCGGCGCGGCGAGGGGCGCCAGCGCGGGTTGCCCAGCGAGGGCTGCGACGACGACCACAGCGGGCCCGAGCCCGTCACCGCCAGGATCGGCTCGATCCCCGCGTCCCGGAGCAGCCCGATCGCATGGTCAAGCGGCCCCCAGTCGTAATGACGGTCGTTCGGGTTGCTCGGGTTGAAGCCTCGCGGCGGCCGGCGTGCGTCCGGCGCCGGCGCGATCGACACCCAGCGCACGTGGATGCGCGCAACGTCGATCCCCAGCGCCTTCCACTGCGCCACGATCGCAGCGGCGTTCGGCGCGTGGAAGAGCACGCCGTCGTCGGCGATCCCGATGCGCACCGAATGCGCGGCGACACTGCTCGCGGGCGCGGCGGCGCCGAGGCACAGCGCCGCCACGAGCCCCGCGAGCGCGCGCCTCATCGGCCGGGTCGCGCCACCCGGCTCAGCACCGCCGCACCGCCGGTCGAGGGGGTCCAGGAGACCCGCCACACACCGGCGCGCTTGGGCAGCGTCACGTTGAAGAAGCCCTTGCGGCTGCGAACCGGGATGACCTTCACGCTCGTGAACGCGCCGTTCGCCGTCGGTGCGTTCTGCACGTCGACCTGCTCGACGGCGCCGTCGGCGGCGGGGCGCAGCTGGCCCCAGACGAGCAGCTTGGAGCCGCGGCGGGCGACCCACAGCGGCAGCCGGTAGGCGGCCCACGAGGGCTTCAGGCGCCCGTCGTTGAAGCGCAGGCCGGTCTGGAAGGCGGCCAGCGACGCCTCGTCGCGCATCTCATATTGGGCGACGGCGCGCACGGATGGATCGTGCCACGCGATGAAGTCCGACTCGTTGATCCAGGCGGCCTGCTTGGCCAGCGACACGCCGAACAGCCCGTCCGGCGGGTTCGTCTGGAAGCCGAACTCGGTGTACTGGATCGGCAGGCGCTTGGGGATCCGCCGCTTCGCAGCCGGCCTGGCGGAGGATCGCCTTCAGGCGCGAGATCGAGCTGATCGTGATCTCCGCCGAGCTCCCGCGCGAGGTCGGCGGCTGCGAGCCGCCGCGCGTGTACGGGTGGTGGGCGATGCCCGTGACGGGCAGGCGCGCGAAGCCGCCGCTGCAGTCCAGCGAGCGCCGGCGCAGCGCGCGGCCGCGGCTGTCGATGCAGAGCATGTCGCGCAGGAAGACGCCCGGGGGCGTGGGGCGGCTGGCCGCGGGGCCCGAGCTGCGGCCGATCGGCGCGGTCTCGCCGAAGAGGATCTCGTCGGAGCCATGGCCGGACGCCCGCAGGCCGAGAATGGCTGCGCGCACGAGCTGGCGGTACAGCGCCGGGGCGACCGCGCCGCGCTTCGTGGCCTGCGGCTGCAGCCAGCCGCCCTGGTTGGGCTCGTTCCAGATCGACCAGCGCGACACGCGCGGCAGCACGCCGCCGCCTTCGTCCTCGTCGGCGTATGAGCCGCTGTAGCGGGTGCCGAGCGCCTGCACGAAGCGCTTGAACTGGGTCGGGTTCGGGCGGCAGACCTTGCGCACCTTCAGCGACGCCTTGCAGCCGGAGGCCCACGCGGGCATCGGGCTCGACGGCGAGAGCAGCACGTCCATGCCGCGCGCCTGTGCGCCGCGGACCAGGCCGTCGTAGCGGTTCCAGAGATTCGCCGGGTAGGCCGCGGGGTTCGAGCCGTCGAACCCGGACGGGCGATGCGTGCTCAGCGGCGACGGCGTGACCTGGTTCCAGAAGACGACCGAGTGGACGGTGTCGACGCCGAGCGTGGCGAGGTCATCCAGCGTGCGCTCACGGATCGTGGCGCTGGACAGGATGAGCGTCTGGTCGTCCTCGAAGATCGAGCGCTGCACACGCGATGCGTTCGCGGGCGCGGTGACGAGGAGCGCGGCAAGCGCGCTCGTGAGGAGGATCGCGCGCCTCATGAGACCGGGTACGCGCGGCTGGACGCGAAGTAGGGGGCCTGCGCGGAGGACCAGCTGGCGCGCAGCGATCCGGCGGTGGGAACAGTGACCTGACCGGTGAAGAAGCCGCGGCCGTTGGTCACCGTGATGGGGCTGCCCAACGGCGCCCAGTCGGCCGATCCGTCGGCTGGCTTGAACTCGATCTGCACCTGGTCCTGAGCTCCTTCGGGGAGGTTGTTGGGTCGGAATCGCAGCTGGCCCCACACGTTCGCCTGCAGCGGCGTGCCGGTCGCCTGCACGAGGAAGGGCATCGCGTAGGCCTGCGCTGACGGCTTGGCCTTGCCCGTGCGCGTGAGGATGCCCGACTGGTAGGTGAACCAGTAGTGCCGGCTCGTCTTGGGGTACTTGCGCAGCGGCGGCACGTCGCGCAGCAGGAACTGCGTGTTGCCCGCGATGCGCGGGTTGAGGTAGGTGATGTAGTCGCCCAGCGTGATGTAGTCGGCCTGCTTGTCGAGCGAGACCCCGACGTACTTGTCGGGCGGGTCGGTCTCGTAGCCGAACTCCGTCGAGACGATCGGCAGGCCGCCGGCGATGTGGCCGGTCTGGGCCGCCAGCGCGTCGAGCATGTCAGGCAGCTCGTTGAGGTTGGCCATCGTGATCGAGTCCGGGTTCGGGTCGCGCTGGAGCGGCGCGAGCCGCTTCGTGTAGGGGTGATGCGCCCATGCTGTGGCCTGCAACGGGCCGAACTTGTCGAAGTCGCTGCAGCCGCCGTCGGTGTGTCCGGGCGCGCACAGCAGCTGGTTGATGAAGAGCTTCGGGCGCACCGGCGAGCGCGACTGGCGCTGCGAGCTGCCAAGCGGCGCGGTCTCGCCGATGAAGATCGCGTCGCGCCCATGGCCGGTCTTGTCCAGCGCCTTGCGCGCGGCGAAGTACAGCGAGCGGTACAGGCGCGGCGAGGCGAGCTTGCCGTGCTCCCACTGCGGCGTCAGCCAGCCGCCCTGGTTGGGCTCGTTGCCGATCGCCCAGACGAAGACGCGCGGGATGAGCTGGTGGCGGTCGTTCTCGTCCTTGTAGGTGCCGCTGAAGCGCTTGCCGACCGCCGTCATGAACTTGGCGAACTCGCTCGGCTTGGGCTTCCAGGTCTTGCGGTTGGCGCGCTCGGAGCGCGGCGCGCGCGCGTGGGCCCAGCTGGGGCCGGGCGGGGTGACGTCGAAGTAGGGGGTGATGCCGAGCTGGCGCGCCGCGCGCACGAGGCGGTCGTAGCGGTCCCAGTTGAGCTTCGGATAGGCCTTCGGGTTGGCGGCGCCGAGCTTGTTGAACCGCACATGCTGCTTGTGGCCCGCCTTCGCGTGGTCGGCGACGACGCTCCACAGCACGGTCACGCGCACCATGTCCACGCCGGCGGAAGCCATCTTGTGCAGCGCGGCGTCGCGGACCTGATCGCCGCTGTAGAGCAGCAGGTCGTCGTCCATCATGATCGACAGCTGATCGTCCGATGCGCGCGCGGCGGGCACGCACAGCGACGCCATCAGGACGATGAGCAGCGTCGTCAGCGGGATGAACAGGCGGTGGGTCAGCGGCATGATCCGGAAGGGCGGCCCGAAGACCGCCCTTCAACAGAACTCGACGATAGGGCCTGAGTTCCGGTCAGGCGCTACTTCGCGGCGTCGTAGCGCTCGGCGACCTTGTCCCAGTCGACGACGTCCCACCACGCCTTGAGGTAATCCGGGCGCTTGTTCTTGTAGGTCAGGTAGTAGGCGTGCTCCCACACGTCGTTGCCCAGGAGCGGCGCCTGGCCGTCGGAGACCGGGTTGTCCTGGTTGGCGGTGGAGCGCACCTTGAGCTGGCCGCCGTCGAGGACGAGCCACGCCCAGCCGGAGCCGAACTGGCCGACGCCCGCGGCCTCGAACTGCTCCTTGAAGGCATCGAACGAGCCGAACGCCTCGTCGATGGCCGAGCCGAGGTCGCCGGAGGGCGAGCCGCCCTTGCCGGGGCCCATCGACTCCCAGAAGAGCGAGTGGTTGTAGTGACCGCCGCCGTTGTTGCGCACGACGCCGCGCTTGTCCTCGGGCACCTGCGACAGGTCCTTCAGGATGTCCTCGATCGGCGTGCCGTCCAGGTCGGTCCCCTCGAGCGCGCCGTTGGCCTTGTCCACGTAGGCCTGATGGTGCTTGTCGTGGTGCAACTGCATCGTCTGCTCGTCGATCGTGGGCTCGAGCGCGTTGTAGTCGTAGGGGAGCGGCGGAACCTCGTAAGCCATGTGGACCCTTTCTGGCGAAGATCGAACTGTCGGCTGCACGATACGCGCCGATAGTCTCCGGCCGCAGTGACGCGACTGAGCCAATCCTTCATTCCGACGGAGCGCGAGGCGCCGGCGGACGCCGAGGCGCTGAGCCACAAGCTGCTGGTGCGCGCCGGCATGGTGCGCCAGACGGGCGCGGGCCTGTGGAGCTGGCTGCCGGCGGCTGGCGCGTGCACCAGAACGTCGTGCAGATCGTGCGCGAGGAGATGGACGCGATCGGCTGCCAGGAGATGCTGGCGCCGGTGGTCACGCCGGCCGACCTGTGGAAGCGCAGCGGCCGCTGGCCGATCCCCGAGGTCTTCCGCTTCCAGGACCGCAAGGGCGCTGACCTGCTGCTCGCGCTGAGCCACGAGGAGACGATGACGTTCCACGTCGCCAACGCCGTGCGCTCCTACCGCGAGCTGCCCAGGCAGCTCTACCACTTCCAGACCAAGGGCCGCGACGAGGCGCGCCCGCGCGCCGGGGTCCTGCGCACGCGCGAGTTCATCATGAAGGACGCCTACTCGTTCGACCGCGACGCCGCCGGGCTGGACGAGAGCTACGAGCTCTACCGCGGGGCCTACGGGCGCGTCTTCGACCGCGTGGGGCTCGACTGGTACGAGTGCGAGTCCGACGTCGGGATGATGGGCGGTACCGGGGCGCACGAGTACATGGCGCCGACGCCGTCGGGGGAGAACGACGTCGCGCTGGCCCAGGGCTACAGCGCCAACCTGGAGATCGCCAGCGGCCGAGCCCTCGCCGGCGCAGCTCGCGCCGCACCTGACCGGCGAGCTCGAGACCCCCGGCATGACGACGATCGCGGACGTCGCCGGCCACCTCGGCGTGCATCCGTCAGCGCTGTTGAAGGCGTTCCCGGTCGTCACGGAGTCCCGTGGGCTGGTGATGGTCTTCCTGCGCGGCGACCACCGCCTCAACGACATCAAGCTCCAGAACGCGCTGGGCGAGCCCTTCCGCCCGGCGCGCGAGGAGGAGCTGCCCGGTCCGGCGGGCTTCCTCGGTCCGAGCCCTGACGTCGCGCACGTGCTCGACAGCGCCGTGGTCGCGGGGCCGTGGATCGTCGGCGCCAACCGGCCGGACCTGCACCTCGGTGGCGTCACGATCGAAGGCGAGCGCCTGGACGTCCGGCGGGTCGAGGAGGGCGACACCGTCAACGGCAATCCGATCCGGATCGAGCCCGCGATCGAGATCGGCAACATCTTCAAGCTCGGCACGCGCTATTCCGAGCCGCTGGGCGCGACCTACCTCGACGAGAGCGGCGCCGAGCAGCTGATCATCATGGGCTCCTACGGGATCGGCCCCGCGCGGCTTGCCGCCGCGGCCGTCGAGCAGCACGGCGACGAACGGGGCATCTCGTGGCCGCGGGCGATCGCGCCGTGGGACGTCGAGCTCGTCGCGCTCGGCAAGGAGGGGACGCCCGAGCGCGAGGCCGCCGACACGCTCTACGCCGAGCTGGACGCCACGGACCTGAAGGTCCTCTACGACGACCGCGAGGCCGGCGGCGGCTCGAAGTTCGCCGATGCCGAGCTGATCGGCTGCCCGCTGCGCCTGACGGTCGGCAAGCGCTCGCTGGAGTCCGGGCGCGCCGAGGCCCAGGCGCGGCGCGGGCAGCGCGACATCGAGGCCGGCGTGCCGCTCACCGGCGCTGCGGAGGATGTGCGGGCGCTGTGGGAAGAACTCCCCTGACCTTCAGGCGGCTGTCGGGCCTCGACCGGTCCGGCCCGCCGCCGCCCGAGACGCAGGCCGGGGCGCCGCTGAACCCGTGGACGATCCCGAACGCCATCGGGTTCCTGCGCGCCGCGCTGATCCCGACGTTCCTGATCCTCGCGTTGCGCAGCGACGACGGCACCGACGCCCTGCCGGCCGTGCTGTACGCGATCGTTGCCTGGGGCGACTACGCGGACGGCATCGCCGCGCGCGTGACGGGCCAGTACAGCCGCCTGGGCGCGCTGATGGACCCGGTGATCGACCGCGCGCTGGTGATCGCGGGCGTCGTCGTGTGCTGGCACTTCGAGCTGCTGCCGCGCTGGATGCTCGACGTGCTTATCGCGCGGGAGGTGTTCATGCTCGTCGCCGGCCAGTACGCGCTGCGCCACGGCGTGACGCTCAAGATCAACTGGCCCGGCCGGTGGGCGGTCTGGCCGGTCATGACCGCGATCTTCATGGGACTCGTCGGCCTCAAGACCGCGGGGACGGTGAGCATGGCGATCGGGCTCGTGCTGACGCTCGTCGCGACCGTGATGTACGGGCGCGACGCGATCCGCGAGCTGCGCGCGCGGGACCCACGGGACCGCGTCGCGGATCCTGGGGGCCGACCTTGAGCTCGCTCCCAGCCGCCCTGCTGGTCCTGATCTTCGTCGCCAGCGCGGCCGCGATCTGGGTGGCGGGCATCGAGCTGTCCTCGACGACCGATGCGCTCGACGCGCACCTCGGGCTGGGCTCGGCGCTCGGCGGGCTCATCATCCTGTCGATCGCGACGAACCTGCCGGAGATCGTCATCACAGTGACGGCGGCGATGAGCGGCAATCTCGACCTTGCGGTCGGCAACCTGCTCGGCGGGATCGCGATCCAGACGCTCGTGCTGGCCGTGCTCGACGTGGGCGTCGGGGCCAGGACGACGCTGACCTACATCGCGGCGTCGCTGCTGCTGGTGATCGAGGGCGTGGTCGTCGTCGCGGTGACCGTCACGGCGATCATGGCCGCGCAGCTGCCGGCGTCGGTCAACGTCGGCGGCATCAGCCCTGCTTCGGTGGCGATCGCGGCGCTGTGGGTCGGCGGCCTGTTCCTGATCGCGAAGTCGCGCAAGCACCTGCCGTGGCGGGCCGTTGCGGTGGGCGCGAAACCCGGCAACCCGCCTATGAAGCGCCCGATGCCCGCGCGCCACAAGGAGCGCGCGTTTCGCTCGATCGTGCTCATCTTCGTCGCGGCGGCGCTCGTGACGCTGGCGGCGGGCGTGCTGATCGAGGAGTCCGGCAGCGCGCTGGCGTCGAAGATCGGGCTGCAGGGCGCGGTGTTCGGCGCGACCTTCCTGGCCGCCGCGACCGCGCTGCCCGAGGTGAGCACCGGGCTGCAGGCTGTTCGCCAGGGCGACTACCAGCTGGCGATCTCGGACATCTTCGGCGGCAACGCGTTCCTGCCAGTGCTGTTCCTGGTCGCCGATGCGATCTCCGGCAAGCCGGCGCTCGCCGCCGCGAAGGCGTCGGACCTGTGGATCGCGGGCGTGGGGGTCGTGCTGACCGGCGTCTATCTGATCGGTCTGGTGCTGCGGCCGCAGCGCGTCAGAGCCCGGCTCGGGCCCGATTCGATCGCCGCGATCGGGCTCTATGTCCTCGGGATTGCCGGACTGCTTGCAATACCCTCAACCTGAAGTTGACCGCTGGTATGCTCGCCGACGACCGGCGCATCTCGCGCGTTCGACAGGAGATCAACCCAATGGACACGTTTCCGGACCTCGGCTCGCTCTCGGATCAGGAGCTCAAGGACCTCATCCAGCAGCTGACCGAAGAGGAGATCGACATCTCCTACAAGCGCCGGATCCTGCACGGCAAGATCGACATCCTGCGCGCAGAGCTCGTCAATCGCCTGCGCAAGAAGCACGAGACGGGTGAGGACGTGATCACCGGAGCTGACGTCCAGCGGCTGACCGACATCCTCGCGGGCCGCGCTGTGGCCGACGGCGAGGAGGCCGGCGAGTAGGCCCGGGTGGCGGTCACCTGCCCTGAGTGCGGCTCTCCCAACGAGGACGGAGCCAACTACTGCTCGCGGTGCGGGGCGCACATCGGCGCGCCCGAGCCCAAGGACAGCGTGACGGCGACCTACCGCGTGGGCGAGACCGGGGAGCTGATCCCGGTCGAGCTCGACGACGTGGTGACCGAGCAGGGCGCCGCGCTGGTCATCCGCGCGGGCGGCGGCCGCGTGGGGGAGAGCTTCCCGCTCACGTCCGACCGCATGACGATCGGGCGCCGCCCCGACTGCGACATCTTCCTCGACGACGTGACGGTCTCGCGCGACCACGCGCTGCTGGTACGCCGCAACGACGAGATCCACATCGACGACCTCGGCTCGCTGAACGGCACCTACGTCAACCGCCAGCGCATCGAGAGCCTCAAGCTGAGCGACGGCGACGAGCTGCAGATCGGCAAGTTCAAGCTGACGTTCCTCGCGCGATGACCGTCGGCGAGCAGCAGATCGGAGTGGACGACGGCAAGGAGCCGCCGCGCAAGTCGATGACGATCGGCGCGGTCTGCAAGGCGCTCGATCAGGAGTTCCCCGAGATCTCGATCTCGAAGATCCGCTATCTCGAGGATCAGAAGCTGCTCTCGCCGCGGCGCACCCCCGGCGGCTACCGGCTCTACAGCCAGTCCGACGTCGCCAGGCTGCGCACGATCCTGCGCCTGCAACGCGACGAGTTCCTGCCGCTGCGCGTGATCCGCCAGGAGCTGGCGGCCGGGCGCAGCGCGGCGGACATCGCGGCGCCGGGCGGCGACGCGCGTGCGCGCCGGCGCCCGTCGGTGTCGGTCCAGGAGCGCGGGCCGCTCTACACGCTCGACGACGTGCTCGAGGAGACACAGGCCGAGGCGTCGCTGGTGGCCGAGCTCGAGGACTTCGGCGTCATCAAGGGCGAGGTCCGCGCGGGCGCCAAGTACTACGACGAGACCGAGCGCGAGATCATCCGCGCGGTCACGGAACTGGCTCGCTACGGCGTCGGCGGGCGCAACCTCCGGGTCCTGCGCACGTCAGCCGACCGCGAGTCGGCGCTGCTGCAGCAGATCCTCGCGCCCGCGCTGCGCTCGCGCAATCCCGAGCGCCGCAAGGAGGCGCTCGAGGCACTGGAGAACCTCGCGGCGGTCACCTCGCACCTGAAGCACCTGCTGCTGGTGCGCGACCTGCGCAGCATCGCTGGTTAGTCTGCCCCGCGTGGACCTGCGCGGCTACATCCGCGACATCGCGGACTTCCCAAGGCGGGGATCGTGTTCCGCGACATCACGCCGCTGATGGCGGACGCGGGCGCGCTGGACGAGGCGGTGCGCCAGCTGGCCGAGATCGCGCGGCCGCTGAAGCCGGACGTGGTCGTCGCCGCGGAGGCCCGGGGCTTCCTGCTCGGCGCGGCGCTGGCGCGCGAGCTCGGCGCCGGGTTCGTCCTGGCGCGCAAGCCCGGCAAGCTGCCCTACGACACCGAGCGGGCCGAGTACCTGCTCGAGTACGGCAGCGACGCGCTCGAGGTGCACACGGACGCGCTGGCGAACGGCAGCCGCGTGCTGGTGCACGACGACCTGCTGGCGACCGGCGGCACGGCCAAGGCCCTGTGCGAGCTCGTGGAGCAGCTCGCGGGCAGCGTCGTCGGCTGCGTGTTCCTGATCGAGCTGGCGTTCCTGGGCGGGCGCGAGCGGCTCGCGGGCTACGACGTGCACGCGCTGATGGTCGACGAGGCCGAATGAAGGTCCGCCGCAGCCGGGTCGTGGCGGCGCCGCCGGAAGAGCTGTGGGCGACGGTGGAGATCCGTACCACCTGCCGCGCTGGTGGCCGCGGGTCGAGCGCGTCGAGCTCGTGCAGGGCGACGGCTTCACGCAGCTGCTGCGGACCGACAAGGGGCGCGCGATCCGGGCTGACTTCCGCGTCGTGCAGTCGCGCCGCCCGGAGCTGCGGCGCTGGCGCCAGGAGGTCGACGGGACGCCGTTCGAAGGGATCCTCGCCTGGTCGGAGACCGAGATCCGGCTGGAGCCCGCGGGCGACGGCTCGACGCGCGTGACGCTCGAGCAGGAGCAGAAGCTGCGCGGGATGGCGCGCCTGGGCGGCCTCATGGTGCGCCGCGCGGCGCGGAGGGCGCTTGACGGGGCGCTGGAGGGGCTGGAGAGCCTGCATGGCCCGTAGGGAGATGCGCCACTACGGCTGGGGCGACCCGGCGCACGCCTCACACGGGCTGCCGCAGGGCGCGCTCGAGTTGTTGCGCGCGCGTGTGGGGCTGGCGGACGTGCCGCGGCTGCCCGTGCCCGTCGGATCGATCGCGCTGCCCGCGGCGGTCGAGTTCGACGTGCCGGGCGTCGAGCTGCGAAGCGATCAGGAGGCGCGCGTCCTGCGGGCGGCCGGGAAGTCCTATCCCGACGTGTTCCGGATGCGGACGGGGATCGTGGAGAACGCGCCCGACGCTGTCGCCGTGCCGCGATCGGCCGACGAGGTGCGCGCGGTGCTGGGCGCCGGCGTCGCGGTCGTGCCGTTCGGCGGGGGCACGAGCGTGGTCGGCGGGGTGGAGGCGCTGCGCGGGGAGCACCCGGCAGTGGTCTCGCTGGACCTCGGGCTCCTGGACCGGCTCGTGGAGCTCGACGAGCGCTCGCAGGTGGCCGTGTTCGAGCCGGGGATCCAGCTGCCGGCGGCGGAGGGGGCGCTGAACGCGCGCGGCTTCACCCTCGGGCACTTCCCGCAGAGCTACGAGTACGCGACGGTCGGCGGGTGCGTGGCGACGCGCTCGGCCGGCCAGGCGAGCACCGGCTACGGGCGGATCGACGCGATGGTCGTCGGGCTGCAGGCGGTCTGCCCGGCCGGGGACGTGGAGCTGCTGACGGTCCCAGCCTCGGCGGCGGGCCCCGACCTGCGCGAGCTCCTCGTGGGCTCCGAGGGCGCGCTGGGCGTGCTGACGCGCGTGGCGCTGCGGGTGCGGCGGCTTCCGGCCGAGCGGCGCTACGAGGGGTTCATGTTCGCCTCGTTCGAGCAGGGAGTCGAGGCGTTCCGCGCGCTCGAGCAGGAGGGCGCGGCGCCGCACGTCGCCCGGCTGAGCGACGTGGCCGAGACGCGAGGTCTCGTTTGCGATGGCGGGGCGCGAGGGCGTCGTCGCCGATCTCGCCGGCCGGTACCTGCGGGCGCGGGGAGTCGAGGGTGGCTGCCTGGCGATCTGCGGCTGGGAGGGGACGCTGGACGGCGTCGAGGCGCGGCGCGCGGCGTCGATCTCGGTGCTGCGCGGCCACGGCGCCGTGCCGCTGGGGCGCTCCCCGGGCCGCGCCTGGTCACGCAGCCGCTTCGACGGCCCCTACCTGCGCGACGACCTGATGGAGCGCGCCGTGATGGCCGAGACGCTCGAGACGGCCACGACGTGGTCGAACCTCGACCAGCTCTACCGCGCCGTGCGGGGACGCGCTGCGCGCGCACGCGCCGGTCGTCATGTGCCATGTGAGCCACCTCTACGAGACCGGTGCGTCGCTGTACTTCACGTTCATCGCGCGCCAGCGCGTGGGCGCGGAGCTCGAGCAGTGGCGCGAGGCGAAGACCGCCGCCTGCGACGCGATCGTCGCCGCCGGCGGAACGATCACCCACCACCACGCCGTCGGCCGCGACCACGCCCGCTGGCTGCACCACGAGGCCTCGGACGCCGGCGTGGCGCGCCCTGCGCGCCGTCAAGGCGCGAGCTCGACCCCGAGGGCATCATGAACCCGGGGAAGCTGCTGGCTACTGCTTGAGGTTGCCCTGGAGGACGACCGGGCCCGGGACCTTCGGGTTGCGCTGGGTCTCGCGGGTGACGACGAGCTTGGAGAACTTGCTGAAGTCCGATGGCGCCAGGACGAAGCCCTGCAGCCGGCCGTTGTTCTTGACGGCGCCGAAGAAGCCGAGGCGCTTGGCGTCGGTGGGCGAGTTCTCCAGCCACATCGCGTAGGCGAACTTGCTGCCGGTGGGCGGGACGTCCTGGCCGACGAGCGCGATGCCGCGCTGGCCCTGCTGGGTGACCACGTTGGCGACGCCGAGCGGCTTCTTGCCGCCGCCGGGCGGGAAGAGGTTGATCTGGGACTCGACCTGCGGCGTGGTCGACGCGTTCGTCGACGTCGCGGCCGTGCTGGTCGTCCCGCCGACGGGGCCTGTGTTCTTCTTGTCGTCGCCGCCGCCGGTGAGCAGCAGGATGAGCACGACCGCAATCGCGATGCCGAGGCCCGCGATCAGCAGGATGCCGCCGAGCTTCGACGAGCGCTCCTGCTCGGAGCGCGCCGCGCGGCGGGCCTCCAGCGCGTCGTGGGCCTCGTCGAGCTCGGCCGCGCCCTCGGCGGGGATGTCGGGCAGCCCGTCGGGGGACAGCTCGCGCAGCTCGGAGGCGACGATCCGCGCCCAGGCGCGCCCGTCGGGGGAGCCTTCGAGGAACGTGCGCGTCGCCGCCCGCTGGCCCTCGTCCTGCTGGCCCAGCAGGTAGTCGCCGATCTCATCGCGGCGGTCCTCGTTGAGGTCGGTGTCCTCGGGCCCGAGCGCGGCCAGCGCGTCATGAGCGCGCGCCTTGACGGCGGAGCGCTCGATCTTGAGCACGGACGCGATCTCTCCATAGCTCTTGCCCTGCTTGAGCAGGAGCTGGAGCACCGCGCGCTGATCAGGCGGGAGCTGGTCGAGGCGGGCCATGCGGTGCGCGAGGCTACCGGAGCCGTCCCGATAGGGTGCCGGTCCCCATGGATCTGCCACACGCGATGGACCAGGGATTCGACGCCCTGTACGGCCTCGTGATCGACGAGGTGGGGGACGGGTTGATCCGCAGCCACGTCGACGTCGAGGACCGCCACAAGCAGCCTGCGGGCCTCGTGCACGGCGGCGTCTTCGCCTCGATCGCCGAGTCGACGACCTCGATGGCGACCTGGATGGCCGTGCAGGCGGAGGGCCGCAGCGCACAGGGACTGAGCAACCAGACGAGCTTCCTGCGGCCGATCCTCGAGGGCACGATCCACGCCACCGGGCGCGCTCGGCATCGCGGCCGGACGACGTGGGTCTGGGAGGTCGAGATCACCGACGACCAGGAGCGCCTGTGCGCCCTGGTCCGCATGACCATCGCGGTCCGCTGAGGATCAGCCGCCGTAGCGGTTGGTGATCGGCACGCGCCGATCACGGCCGAACGCCTTGCTGGTGACCTTCGGCCCCGGCGGGTTCTGGCGGCGCTTGTACTCGGCGAGGTCGACGAGCCGGATGATCCGGTCGACGTCCTCGGCGGGCAGGCCGCGCGCGATCAGCTGCTCGCGGCCGAGGTCCTGCTCGACGTAGCCCTCGAGGATGCGGTCGAGCACCTCGTAGGGCGGCAGTGAGTCGTCATCGCGCTGATCGGGGCGCAGCTCCGCCGACGGCGCGCGCGTCACGATCGACTCGGGCACCGGATTGTCCGGATCGCGCCGGGCGCGCTGCGCCACGAGCCGGTAGACCATCGTCTTGGGGACGTCCTTGATCACCGCGAAGCCGCCGGCGCTGTCGCCGTAGAGCGTCGAGTAGCCGACCGACATCTCGGACTTGTTGCCGGTCGTCAACACGAGCCAGCCGAACTTGTTCGACAGCGCCATCAGCAGGTTGCCGCGGATACGGGCCTGGAGGTTCTCCTCGGTGAGGTCGGGCTCGCGTCCTGCGAACGGCTCGGCCAGCAGCTCGTCGTAGGCCCCCATCGGGCCCTGGATCGGCAACTCGAGCAGCTCGACGCCGAGGTTGTCCGCCAGCGTCTTGGCATCCGAGCGGGTGCCCTCGGACGAGTAGCGCGAGGGCATCGTCACGCACGTCACGCGTTCCGCGCCGAGCGCGTCGACCGCGATCAGGAGCACCAGCGTGGAGTCGATGCCGCCGCTCAGCCCGATGACGACGTGCTCGAAGCCGTTCTTCGTGACGTAGTCGCGGGTGGCCAGCACCAGCGCTGCGTAGACCTCCGCGTCGGGCTCCAGCAGATCGGCCAGCTCGCCGCCGGACTCGGCGCTCACGTCGCCCTCCGGCGCCGAGCCGAAGCTGGCGAGCGTCGGCACATCCGCCTGGACCTCGCGCGCCGCCGGGCGCTGGCGCGTGTCACGCAGCCGCGCCGACGCGGCGGCGTCCGTGTCGACGTCGCAGAAGAGCAGATGCTCGGCGAACTGGGGCGCGCGCGCGATCACGTTGCCGTCGTGGTCGCACACGAACGAGTGCCCGTCGAAGATCAGCTCGTCCTGGCCGCCGACCAGCGCGCAGAACGCGACGACCGCCGTGGTGTCCGCGGCGCGCTGGGCGACCATCCGCTCGCGCTTGAGCCCCTTGCCCAGCTGGTAGGGCGAGGCCGAGATGTTCACGATCAGCGTCGCGCCGGCGAGCGCCTCGTCGCTCTCGGGCATCCCGGGGACCCAGATGTCCTCGCAGACCGTCAGCCCGACCTTCACGCCATCGACCTCGATGATCGCTGCGCCCGGCCCCGACTGGAAGTAGCGCATCTCGTCGAACACGCCGTAGTTGGGCAGGCGGACCTTGCGGTAGATCGCCCGCAGCTCGCCGTCGCCGAGCACGGCGGCCGCGTTGTAGACGTCGTCCGCGCGCTCGGGGAAGCCCACGACCGCGACGATCCCGTCGGCGTCGGCCGCGATCCGCTCGACGGAGGCTCGCGCGTCAGCCAGGAAGTGCTCCTTGAGCAGGAGGTCCTCCGGCGGGTAGCCGGTGACCGCCAGCTCCGGGACGAGCACCAGCTGGGCGCCGCCCTCGCGCGCCGCGGCGATGCTCTCGCGGATCCTGCGTTCGTTGCCGGCGATGTCGCCGACCACGGCGTTCAGCTGGCTCAGCGCGATCCTCATTGCGCGCCCTGCCCGAGGTAGGCGCTGACGAAGTCCTCCAGCGCCGGATCTCGCCCGCTCGGCGCATGCAGCGTCCGGTGGTAGGCGCGCGCGGTCACGCCGGCACCGCTCGACACGCGGCCGACGATCACCGCCTGCCCGGCGGCGACGAGCGACGAGGGCGCTGCTTCGGTGCCGGTCTCCGCGCGCGCGATCGCCCGCAGCGGCGCGAGGTCGGCGCGGTTCGAGTACTCGAGGATCACGTTGCCGGCGCGCAGCAGCGCGGAGGACGATGTGGTGTCGACCCGGCCCGGGCCGGCATCGCCGTTGGATGAGGTCGTGGGGGCGTCATGGGCGTTGAAGTAGGCGATGAGTGCCACGACCCCCGCGGCTGCGATCGCGAACAGCCCGAGGCCCACGAGCGCTCGCCGGATCAGGTCGCCGCCCGGGTCGTCGCCCGCTGACGGCGCGGGCGGGTGGGACGTGGCGCATCGCCGCCGCCGGCCGCCACGGCCAGCGCGTCGATCGCGCGCTCGAGGTCCTTGGCGAGGTCCTCGAGGTCGGGCATCGCGTCGTAGTCGCCCATCAGGCCGAAGCCCAGACGCCCGTGGTAGCTCATGATCGCGATGCCCAGCGCCTGGCGCTGCGCGAGCGGGACGACCGGATACAGGCCCAGCAGCGGGTGGCCGAGCAGATACAGCGGCACCTGCGGGCCCGGGACGTTCGTGACGACCAGGTTGAACAGCCGCTGGCGCGCCTGCAGCCGCCCGGCCTGGCTCATGATCGTCGTCGGAGCGAAGTCGGCGATCTCGGTCAGCCGCTGCGCGCCGACGGCCTGGCCGGACTTCTTGAGGTGGCCCATCTCGGTGTGCACCGCGGCGAACACCTCGGCCGGATCGGTGAGCCCGACGGGCAGCGGCGCGTACATCGCGGCGACGCGGTTGCCCAGCGCGCCGCGCTCGGCATCGACGCGCACCGACACCGGCACCATCGCCTTCAGCACGAGCTCCTCGGTGTCCTCGCCGTCGCGCCGCAGGTAGGCGCCGAGTGCGAGCGTCACAGCGGCGAGCACGGCGTCGTTCAGCGTGCCTCCAAGGCCATTCTTGATCGCCTTGAACCGGCCGAGGTCGGTGTCGACCCAGGTGTAGCGCCGGTGCGGGCCGATCGGCACGTTGAAGCGCGACGGCGGCGCCGCGCGCGACGCCGGCCCAGGCCAGCGCCCCGACGCCGGCGGCCGCCTCGACCGCCTTGGCGGCAACCTGGCGCGGTGCCCGCGTGAGCGCGCGCAGCCCGCGGACCGCCTCGGCCGGGATGGTGGCACGCTCCAGCAGCGCCTCGGCCAGCAGCGCGTTGGAGCTCGGCTCGGGCCGCGGCACCCACGCAGGCGGCGGCTCGGCGGGCAGCTGGGGGTCTGCGGCGGCGTCGAACAGGACCGAGGCGATGTCGACGCCGGAGACCCCGTCCACGAGCGCGTGGTGCGTCTTGCTCAGCAGCGCGAAGCGTCCGCCCTCGAGCCCCTCGACGAGCCACAGCTCCCACAGCGGCTTCTGGCGGTCCAGCGGCTGGGCGAACAGGCGCCCCGCGAGCCGCTTGAGCTCGGCGTCGGTCCCGGGCCGCGGGAGCGCGGTGTGGCGCACGTGGTAGCGCAGGTTGAAGTGCGGGTCGTCCACCCACTTCGGTCGGCCCTGGCCGTAGGGCACGAACGCGAGCTTCTGGCGGTAGCGGGGGACGAGGTGCAGCCGGCGGTCGATCGTGGTCGAGCAGGTCCTCGTAGGAGGGCCGCTCGCCGCTCGAACACCATCACCGCCGCGACGTGCATGTGCGCGCCACCCGACTCGAGGTGCAGGAAGGCCGCGTCGAGGCCGGTCAGCCGATCCTGGGACACACACGCAGTCTAAGGTCCCGCAGCGATGCCGGTCCGGGGCACCTCAATGCACGAGACGCTCAAGCCCTACCTCGAGCACGAGCTCGCGCGCTTCGGCGACGTCGAGCTGTTCGACGCGCACACGCACATCGGGCGCAACGATCCCGACGGCTACTCGGCTGAGCCCGGCGACATCGTCGCGGCGCTGGACGCGGCGGGTCAGCAGCGCGGCGCTGCTGTTCGCGATGCAGGAGCCCGGCGGCGAGTACCGCGCGGCCAACGACGAGGTCCTCGCAGCGTGCGCGGAATCCGGTGGGCGGCTGCGCGCGCTGGCGCGCGTGTCGCCGCACGTGCCGGGCGCGGTGGATGAGGCTCGGCGAGCCCTGGACGCGGGTGCGGTCGGCGTCAAGCTGCACCCGCGCAGCGACGCGTTCACGCTGCCGGACCCGGTGGTCGACGAGCTCGCCGGGCTCGTCGGCGAGCGGCGCGGGATCCTGCTCTTCCATGCCGGGCGCGGCATCCCGAACCTCGGCGAGGCCGCGCTGGACCTGGCGGCCGCGCATGCCGGGGTCCGGATCGTGCTCGCGCACGCGGGCATCAGCGACCTGGGCGCGATCGCCAACGCCGTCGGCGACGCCCACAACGTCTTCTTCGACACCGCGTGGTGGCAGGTGTCCGACCTGATCGCGCTGTTCTGCGAGATCGCCCCGGGGCAGATCCTGCACGCGTCCGACATGCCCTACGCGCCGGGGATGTTCGCCGCGTGGGCGGACCTGCGCCTGGCGTCGGCGGTCGGCCTCGGCGAGGACGCGGTGCGCTCGATCATGGGCGGCCAGCTGGCGCGCCTGGTTGCGGGCGAGGATCCGCTCGACATGGGGCCACCGCCGGGGGTCGAGGCGCTCGGGCCGCGCCTGCCTGGTGCCGAGCGGGCGATCGCCCATCTGACGGCGGCCGTGCACGCGTCCTTTCGAGGCTTCGACCCCACCGAGGCGATCGCGCTCGCGCGGGTCGCCTGCCAGACGGCGGGTCCCGACGATCCCTCCGCCTTGGTGCTCGGCACGGTCGATCGGTTCGCCGCGCTCGCACAGGAGCTCTACGCCACCGATCCGGGCGACCTCACGCCGTACGCGCTGGCGGCCGTCGCCGGCCAGATCGTGGCCGGAACGCCCTGGGTCGATCTGCCCTAGGCGCGAGAATGCGGGGGTGCCCCGCCGCGTCATCGCCCACTGCGACATCGACGCGTTCTACGCGTCGGTCGAGCTGCTGCGCCATCCAGAGTTCGTGGGCAAGCCGCTGGTCGTCGCACACGACGGGCCGCGCGCGGTCGTGACCACTGCGAGCTACGAGGCGCGCCGCTACGGCATCGACTCAGCCATGCCGGCCGCGCGGGCGCGGGCCCTGTGCCCCGATGCGATCTTCATCGAGCCCGATCACGCCGCCTACCGCGCGAAGAGCACGGAGGTCTGGGATCTCGTGCGCGCGCGGATCGCGGTCGTGCAGCAGGTCGGGATCGACGAGGCCTACCTCGAGGTGACCGAGTTCGAGAAGCCGCTGCCGGTCCTGCGCGAGCTTGTCGCCGAGCTGCACGAGCGCACCGGGATGGTCATGTCGGTCGGCGTCGGCCCGTCGCGGCTCGTGGCGAAGACCGTCAGCGGCTCGTTCAAGCCGCGCGCGTTCAAGGCGATGTCGCGCGAGCAGGCGTGCGAGCTGTTCGCCGACCGGCCGACGCGGTTGCTGCAGGGCGTCGGGCCGAAGACCGCGGAGCGCCTCGCAGCGCATCGGAGCACGCACCGTGGGCGACCTGCAGCGCTTCGACGAGGCGGTGCTGGTGGAGCACTTCGGCGACAACTGGGGTCCGTACCTGAAGGCGCGCGCATGGTTCCACGACGACTCTCCCGTCGCTGCGCCAGGTCCCGCGAAGTCGCGCTCCAACGAGACGACGTTCCCGGCCGACGTCGATGACCACGAGCAGCTCGAGACCACGCTCACGCGGCTCACGGCGGACCTGTGCGCGCAGCTGCAGCGCAAGGACGTCAGGGGCCGCACCATCGCGATCAAGGTCCGCCTCGACGACTGGACGACGGTGACGCGGGCGCGGACGATCGGCGAGCGCACGAACGACCCGCAGGTGGTCGTCCCGGTCGTGCTCGAGCTCTTCCGCGCGTACGCGCCCGACGCGGCCCGTGCGGCTGCTCGGGCGTGCGCCTGGCCGCGTTCGAGGAGCACGAGCCGCGAACGCCGCGAAGGCAGATGGCGCTGCCGGTCTAGGCTTCGCGCCATGCAATCCGCCGACGTCGCCACGGGCGCGAGCCTCAACTACATCCGCCGTGGCTCCGGTGAGCCGATGCTGCTGATCCAGGGCATGAGCGGAAACCACCTGTCGTGGGGCGAGCCGTTCCTGACGGACCTCGAACGCGACTTCGACCTGGTCGCCTACGACCATCGCGGCGTCGGGCCGTTCGTCGCGCGTGACCGACCCGTTCTCGATCGTGGAGCTGGCCGACGACGCTGCGGCGCTCATGGAGGCGTTGGGCTGGGACTCCGCGCACGTGGTCGGCATCTCGATGGGCGGCATGGTCGCCCAGGAGCTTGCCCTCCGGCACCCGGAGCTCATCAGGACGCTGACGCTCGGCTGCACGTACAGCGGCGGCGAGGGATCCGCGCTGGCGTCCAGCCAGGTGAGCACGAAGCTGGCCGAGGCGATGATGAGCGGCGACCCGGATCGTGCGATCTCCACGGTCTACGAGGTCAACGTCTCGCCGGGCTACTTCGCCGACCAGTCGGCCTACACGACGTTCTACGAGATGGCGACCGCGTTCCCCACGCCGGTGCCGGTGATCATGCTGCAGATGCAGGCCGTCGCGGCCCACGACACGCTCGACCGGCTCCCGGAGATCAGCGCCCCGACGCTCGTGATCCACGGCACCGACGACGAGATGCTCCCGTACTCCAACGCCGTCCTGATCGCCTCCCTGATCCCGAACGCGCGCCTCGAGACGCTCGAGGACGTCGGCCACATGTTCTGGTGGGAGCAGCCCGAGCGCTCCGCGGACGCAATCGCGCGCGCTCGTCGCGGCGCAGCCGGCCTGATTCCCTGCTTTGGCCGAGGAGCGGAAGCGCTCGGTTCGGGCGCTTGCGGGGCGCGGGGCGTGGTTTGGGCATTGAGGGAGAAGGGACGCGGGTGCGCCGGTGTTCGGCGTGGGCCCCGAGCGTCGTAACTATTACGACGTTGGGGGGCCCGGGCGCGCGGGGCGAAGGGACAAAAGGGTCAGACCCCAATGTCACGCGGGGGCCGAGGCCGGCAGCCGCGCGCTCGGCCGGCACCGAACGCGGCTGTGGGCGGCCCAAGGTTCGCGGCATATGGCGGACGGTACCGGCAGCCCAAGTGAGCGAGCGAGCGGCGTCACCCTCTCCCACGCGGCTACGACAGCGCGGAGACGCCCGCCCAAGCGACTAGCGCGGCCGCAGCGGAGCGCGACGAGCGGCATAGTTCGACGCATAAGCGACGTAGGCAGCCTAAGTGAGCGCCGCCCCGGAGCGCGCACCCTCTCCGGCGGTGGGCGCGCGCCGCTAGTACAGCGCGGACGCGAGGCGGCGGCGGGTCTCGCGGGAGAGCGGGTGGTCGACGCCGAGTTCGTCGAGGACGCCGACGACGACCCGGCGGATGTCGTCCTTGTGGCCGTCGGCGCCGGGGAGCGCCTCGAGGAGCAGGTCGAGCCCACGCTGGGTGTCACCGTCGTCGAGCGCCTTGAAGGCGCCGGCCAGCGCGGGGTCCTCGCGCTCCAGGCGGATGCGGGAGGCGAGGCCTTCGGCTGCGAAAGAGCGCGGGACCGCGTCGAGGATCTCCAGCGCGGCGTCCTCCTCGCCGCGGCGGTGCAGCAGGGCGCCGAGCGCGAGCGATGCGTCCTCGCGCCCCGGCTGGAGCTCCAGCGCGCGGCGCAGCGACGCTTCGTCGCCGGCCTCAGCCAGGCGGTCCGCCTCGCTGGGCACGAGCTTGTCGAAGAACCGCTCGACGGCCGGCGGCGGCTGGACGCCGACGAACTCGTCGACGACCTGGCCGTCCTTGAACGCCTTGACCGCGGGGATGCCCTGGATCTGGAAGGCGGCGGCGAGCTGCTGGTTGGCGTCGGTGTCGAGCTTGGCGAGCACGACCTCGCCCTCGCGCGCGGCGGCGGCCTTCTCGAGGATCGGCGTGAGCGTGCGGCACGGGCCGCACCATTCGGCCCAGAAGTCGACGACGACCGGCGTCGTGCGCGAGCGCTCGACGACCTCCTGCTCGAAGGTCGCTTCGGTGACGTCGATGACGGTCATCGCCATCGATGATACGAACTGCCCGATGGCGCGCCCTCGACGTCCTGACACCGGCGAAGGAACCCCGGTCGTCCTGCTGCACGGTTTGACCGCGACGCACCGCTACGTCGTGATGGGCTCGCGGTCGCTCGAGCGCTCCGGCCACCGGGTGATCGCCTACGACGCGCGCGGTCACGGGCGGTCGGATCCGGCGGAGCCCTACGACTAGCCGCGCTGGCGGCCGACCTGGAGGCGTGCTCGACAAGCGCGGGATCGACCGGGCGGTGCTCGCCGGGGCGTCGATGGGCGCCCACACGCTGCTGCGCTTCGCCCTGGAGCGCCCCGAGCGCGGCGCTGGCCTCGTGGTCATCACCCCGGCCTACGACCGCGCGGCTTTCCGGCGACCTCGTGCGCTGGGACGCGCTCGCCGACGGGCTCGAACGCGGCGGAGTGGAGGGGTTCGTCGCGGCCTACGGCCGATCACGGGTCCGTGGGCGAGACGACCGAGAAGGTCATCCGCCAGCGCCTGGGCCCACGAGCACCCCGAGGCGTCGCGAGGCGCTGCGCCTGGTCCCGCGCTCGCGGCCGTTCGACCGCATGGCCGAGCTGGCGGCCGTCGCGGCGCCCGCCTGGTCGTCGCCAGCCGCGACGAGGCAGACCCCGGCCATCCGCTCAGCGTGGGGGAGGCCTACGCGGGACGATCCCGCGCACGCCTCGTGGTCGAGGACGAGGGCAGGTCGCCGCTGGCCTGGCAGGGCGGGCAGCTGTCGAGGTCATCGCGGAGGCGGTCGCGTGAGCGCCGCCGGCTACTCCTGTTCCATCGACCGCCTCCCACCCCCCCCCTCCACCCCCTCTCCCCTCCCCCCCCCCCTCCCCCCCCCCCCCCGGGAACCCCGCTGGCGCGCAAGCTCGGCTTCAAGGAGGGGATGCGGGTCGTTTATGTCAACCCGCCGGCCGGATTCGCGGTCGGCGGAATCGACACGACTGCCAAGCGGCTCGCCAAGAGAACGGAGCTCGTCGTCTGCTTCGTCACCGCCCGCCGCGATCTCGAGCGGCGGCTCGAAGGGCTGCGGCGGGCGATCGAGCCCGACGGGATGCTGTGGGTCGCCTGGCCGAAACGGGCCAGCGGTGTGAAACGGATATGACCGAAGACGTCGTCCGCGACGTGGCGCTCCCCACCGGCCTCGTCGACACGAAGGTCTGCGCGATCGACGAATCTGGTCGGGCCTGCGACTGGTCGTGCGCAGGGAGCTTCGCGAGAGGTACGTTGAGCCCATACGCCGCCTGTCTGATCCTCGCCCTCGCCGGGCTGCTGGCGGTGGCCGTGCCGGCCGTCGCGAAGACGTCGTCTTCAAGACGCCCTCGAAGAAGATCGTGTGCCGCGTCTACGAGAAGGACAGGGCCTGGTGAACCGCTGCGACCTGTTCTTCTTCAACGATCGCGCGGTGTGCATGACCCGCCGCGGCAAGGCGCGCCTGATCCACGTGACCGACACGATCGGCGAGCCGAACGCACCGGTGCTGGCATACGGCAAGACCAAGCGCGTGGGCCCGTTCACCTGCACGTCGCGCCGGACGGGGCTGAGCTGCCACAACCGCAACGGCCACGGGTTCACCGTCAGCCGCGAGCGCCAGTCGGTGCACTGATGGACGAGCCGGTCTTCTACTACGACTTCAACTCGCCGTTCGCGTATATCGCGGCCCACCGCGTCGACGACGTGCTGCCCGTGCGCCCGCGCTGGCAGCCGATCGCGTTCGCGTTCCTGCTGATCGCCCACAGCGAGAGCCGTGGTCGTTCAACGTGGAGAGCCGCGGGCCGACGATGCGGGATTGCGAGCGCCGCGCGGCCGAGCTCGGGCTGCCGCCGGCTGATCCGACCGCTGGCCTAAGGAAAGCTACTCGCTGGTGCCGCTGCGCGCGGCGCTGCTGGCAGCGCGCGGTCGCGTGCGCGAGTTCTCGCGCGCGCGTTCCGGCTCTTCTTCGGCGACCCCGACGCCGACATCGCAGCTCGAGGCGTGCTGGCGGCGGCCGCGGGGGCGGGACTGGATCCCGAAGCCCTGCCCGCGGGCCTCGCGGACGACGCCGTCAAGCAGGCGGTCGAGCGCGATGGAGGCGGCGCTGGCGCGGGGCGTGTGCGGCGTGCCGACGGTGCGGTGTCCGACGAGCTGTTCTGGGGCGACGACCGCCTCGAGGAGGCCGCGGCCGCCCTCGAGGTCGCGACCGGCTGAGCCGTGCTGGACGAGCTGGACCTTCTCGAGGAAGCACGGAGGTGCTCGGCGAGCACGAGCTCACCATCCTGCGCCCGCGCGACGGCGAGGCGCTGCTCGACGAGGAGGCGTTCGCCACCCGTGACGAGTACCTGCCCTACTGGGTCGAGTTGTGGCCGAGCGGCCTGGCGCTCGCGCGCGCCATCCACGGCCGCGCGCTGCGCGGCGCGCGCGTGCTCGAGATCGGCTGCGGGCTGGCGCTCCCGTCGCTCGCGGCCTGCGCTCGCGGGCGGCCGCGTGCTGGCCACCGACTGGTCGGCCGACGCGATGGCGGTCGCGACCGAGAACGCGCGGCGCCGAACGGCGTGACGATCGACGCCGACGTGGTCAGCTGGTACGCCCCGGACGAGATCGTGGAGGCCGGGCCCTGGGACCTGGTGCTCGCGGCCGACGTGCCTACGAGGCTGTCAACGTGCCGGTGCTCGAGGAGCTGCTGCCGCGGCTCGTCGGCTCGACCGGCGAGATCTGGCTGGCCGATCCCGGACGGCCCGCGGCCGAGGAGTTCTTCGTCCGGGCGGCCGCGCGCTGGTCGATGCGAACGACGTATGACGCCGCGCCGCCGCACGTGTCGATCAGGCGCCTGCGGCCGCGCTGAGAGCTGCGGCCGGGCGAGCCTCTGGGGCTCGCCCGGTACCGCCCGGTCCTAGATCACCACTGATTGGAAACGTCCCAGGCGAAGTGTCGTGCGCCTGGGTGGCTTATGACACTCCCGACCACCAGGACTGGCCGCCGACCGTGAAGGCCGGCGCGTTGCCGCGCTGGGCCACCGTCTGCGGCGACCCCGGCCGAGTGGGCAATCCGCCGGACCCCTGAGGCTACCGAGACTCGTCGCATACCCTCGATCACGTGGCCACCGTCCCCGCCATCAGCTATCCGCCACAGCTTCCGGTCAGCGAGCACCG
>CAWCEB010000115.1:0-23356 GCA_963794105.1 uncultured Actinomycetes bacterium
TTGTCCTGTTGCTGGTTCGGTTCGGTATTGCTGCCTTCAGCAGCGAGGTGGCGGCCTGCACCGCCTGCAACAGCTCCGCGTCGACCGGCTCGGCGGCGGTCGGGGCGGGCGTGCGCACGGCGGCGGCCGCAGCGGCGGGGGCGGGCGGCGAGGGCGGCTCCCGATCTCCACGCCCATGCTGGCGAAGACGCCTTCGTAGAAGCCGTTGGAGCCCTGCAGGTAGTCCTCGACGGTCTTGAGGAAGCGCCCCGACTCCGCGCCCTGGATCAGGCGGTGGTCGTAGGTCGAGGTCATGCTCATGGCCTTCTCGGCGCCGATCATGTCGCCGATGTTCCCGAGGCCCACGGGGTAGGCGATCGAGCCCGTCGCGATGATCGTGCCCTGGCCGACCATGAGGCGCGGGACCGATGCGATCGTGCCGATCCCGCCCGGGTTCGTGAGGCTGATGTTGGCGCCGGTGAGGTCGTCGGCGGTCAGCGTGTTCGTGCGCGCCTTCTCGATCAGCTCGTCGAACGCGGCCTTGAAGTCCTTGAACGGCTTGGCGGCCCGCGTCGCGGATGACGGGGACCATGAGCGTGCGGCTGCCGTCCTTCTTCTCCACGTCCACCGCGATGCCGAGGTTCACGGCGCCGTCGTCGACGCGGACGGGCTTGCCGTCCTCGGTGTCGAAGTGGTGGGCTCATCACCGGCATGTCCTGCTGGACCGCCAGCGCGATCGCGTAGGCGATCAGGTGGGTGAACGAGACCTTCTCGCCCGCGTTCTTGAGCTCCTTGCGGCGCCCGTCCATCGTTGTCACGGTCATCGTGCGGAACGAGGTCGCCGTCGGGATCGAGCGGCTCTCGTCCATGTAGCGCGCGAGGGTCGCCGCGCCGCCCTTGATGACGGTGCGCGGCGCCCGTCGCGGCGGCCGGCGCAGCGCCGGCCGCCGCCATTGAGGACGTCGTCCTTGGTGATGCGCCCGCGCGGGCCGGTGCCGGTGACGGTGGCGAGGTCGACGCCCTCGGCGGCCGCGGCGCGCGCGGCGACGGGTGTGACGTTCGTGCCCCGGGGGCGGCGGCGGGCGCAGGGGCGGTCTCGGTGGGCGCGCCGTTCCCGGCAGAGGTCTTCGCCGGAGGCGCGCCGACGCCGACCTGCATCCGGGCGATGACCTGGCCGACCGTGACGGTGGCGCCCTCTTCGACGAGCAGCTCGGTGATCGTGCCGGCGGTCGGGGCCGGAAGCTCCATGTCGACCTTGTCGGTGGAGATCTCGACGACGGTGTCGCCGTCGGCGACCGTGTCACCGACCTTCACCGCCCACTCGAGGATCGTGCCCTCGGTGACCGACTCGCCGCCCGCGGGGGTGACGATGTCGATGATCTCGCCGCCGGTCTCGGCCTCCGGGGCCGGCGCCTCGGCCGCTCCGTTGCCGCTCGGTGCGGGCGCCGCCGCAGCGGGAGCCGCACCGTTGGTCGAGTCGATCTCGCACAGCAGCTGGCCGACCTCGACGGTGTCGCCTTCACCTGCAAGGACCTTCACCACGGTGCCGGCGGTCGGGGAAGGAACCTCCGCGTCCACCTTGTCGGTGGAGATCTCGACCAGAACCTCGTCGAGATCGACCGGGTCGCCCTCCTTCTTGTGCCATTCCAGGACGGTGCCCTCGGTCACCGACTCGCCCATCGCGGGCATGGTGACCTGCACGGTGGTGTTCACTGCCATTGAGTCTTTGACTCTAGCGCGCTGTCACGGGCCGCCGCGCACGAGCGAATTCATAGGAGCCGACGAACGGCCCGATCCCGCCGATCACGACCACGGCGAGCGCGATTCGCACCGAGATGATCCCCCGGCGCGCCGCGTACAGGCAGGCCAGCGACATCGCGATCCAGCCCAGTCCGTGGGCGAGCCCGAAGACGAACTCCCAGGTGTGCAGGCCGGGCACCAGCCAGACGGTCAGCAGGATCAGGTAGATCGTCGAATGCGTGAACGACGCGCGCTTGAGGCGCTCGAACGTGATCACGCTGATGACGCGAGCAGGGCGGCCATGCGGCGCAGGGGCTCGTCGGCCTCGTCGGGCCACTGCGCGATGTCGGCCGGCCACCACGCGTGCGCGTCGTGCTCGGCATCGCGGACGACCTCGGCGCCATCCGGCAGCCACGCCGTGCCGACGAACATCACGAGCCGATGGGGCAGGCGGACGAGCGCGTCGCAGCGCAGCCGCTCGGGCTCGACGCTCCACTCCTCGCGCAGCTCGCGCTCCAGCGTGTCGGCCGGCGACTCGCCGACGTCGACGGCGCCGCCGGCGCCCAGCGCCCAGCGCCCGGCCCACGAGCTCAGCCACGGCGCGCGGCGGCCTGCGAGCCAGCGGCCCTCGGCGTCGCGCGTGACACAGAGGGCGGCCACCGATTCGCTCGCGTCGCCCTCGACGAGGCGCAGTGCCCAGCGGACGGGCTGGAGCTCCATGATCAGCCGGCCGTCCTGTTCGCGGTGGGAGACGAGCCGGGCCGCGACGCCGTCGTGGCTCGGCGAGCCACGCTCGCGCAGCGCGGTGATCGCCTCGTCGGCGGCCTCGACCTTCTCGCCCGGGGCGCTGTACTCCTCGTCGAGCCAGCGCGCCTCGACCTGCGCGGGATCCCACGGGCCGCGTGCGAGCAGCTGCGGGGTGGGTAGCGAGGTGGCCATCGCCCTACAGGCTAGTCTCGCGCCCGCTATGCGGACGCGCCATCGCTGGGGCTGGGGCTACGAGGACGCGGTGATCGGCGCCGCGGAGGCGGCGGCCGCCGCCGAGCACCTGCCGGCGACGCTCGGCTTCGCCGCGCAGGAGCTCGAGGAGCCCGCGGCCTCGTTCGCCCTCCCGGCGCCGAAGGTCGCGATTCCGCCCGAGCTGGCGGGCTTCAGCGATGCGTCGGACGACGTCCGCGCGCAGCGCGCCTACGGCAAGTCGTACCTCGACACGATCAGGGCGTTCCGCGGCCGCTACGACCACGCCCCGTGCTTCGTCGCGCGCGCGAGCGACGAGGCGGACGTCGAGGCTGTGCTCGCGTGGGCCGCCGGCGCCGGTGCGGCGGTGATCCCGTACGGGGGCGGGACGAGCGTGGTCGGCGGCGTCGAGGCGCGCGTGGACGGCCCCGCGGTGTGCCTGGACCTCGGCGCGCTGGACCGGGTGCTCGAGGTCGACGATGTCTCGCGCTCGGCGCGCATCCAGGCCGGCCCCAACGGGCCGCGGCTGGAGGCGCAGCTCGGCGAGCAGGGGATGACCATGCGCTTCTTCCCGCAATCGTTCGAGCTGTCGACGCTGGGCGGCTGGATCGCGACGCGCGCCGGCGGGCACTTCGCCACCCGGTTGACGCACATCGACGATCTCGTCGAATCCGTGCGCGCGATCACGCCCAGCGGCGAGTGGCAGTCGCGGCGACTGCCCGGCAGCGGGGCGGGGCCGTCCCCCGACCGGATGCTGCTGGGCTCCGAGGGCATCCTCGGCGTGATCACCGAGGCGTGGGTGCGGATCCAGCCCAAGCCCGAGCATCGCGCCTCACGCGCGGTGACGTTCGGGTCGCTCCTCGACGGCGCCGAGGCCGTGCGCGCGCTCGCGCAGAGCGGGCTGCACCCGAGCAACTGCCGTCTGATCGACGAGCACGAGGCACGCCAGACCGGCGCGGCCGACTCGGCGCTGCTGGTGCTCGGCTTCGAGTCGACGGACAGCTCCGTGGACGCGCTGCTGGAGCGCGGGCTGGCGATCTGCCGCGAGCACGGCGGCACGCCGCGCGAGGCCTCGTCGGGGTCGGTCGGCGACTGGCGCGAGGCGTTCATCCGCATGCCCTACGTGCGCGACATGCTGCTGCGGCTCGGCGTGCTGGCCGACACGTTCGAGACGGCGATCACGTGGGATCGCTTCGCCGCGTTCCACGAGCGGGTGGTCGGCGAGACGCGCGCGGCGCTCGGCGAGCCCTGTCGCGTGACGTGCCGCTTCACGCACGTCTACCCCGACGGCCCGGCGCCGTACTTCACCGTCCTCGCGCCGGCGCGCCGGGGTGACGAGGACGCGCAGTGGTGGGAGATGAAGCGCGCCGCCTCCGACGCGATCATCGCCGCGGGCGGGACCATCACCCACCACCACGCGGTCGGGCGCGACCATCGCCCGTGGTACGACCAGCAGCGGCCGGACGCGTTCGCCGCCGCGCTGCGCGGCGCCAAGTCCGCGGTGGATCCGGCCGGGATCATGAACCCCGGCGTCCTGCTCGGCTGAGGGGTCGGTTGTCCGCCGATGGTCGGCGGATCGCCCCCATGGGCACGGCGCTCCGGCCTCGCGACAGTGCTGGCATGCACCGAGCACTGATCGCCGTCGCCGCCGCCCTCTTCGTGCCCGCGACCGCCTCGGCCGCGACCTACTGCGTCCAGAACCCCGACTGCGAGCAGGCGGGCGGGACTCCCGAGGCGTCGATCGCGCTGGCGCTGAACGCGGCGACCGGCAACGCCGGGCACGACGTCATCTCGCTCGGCGCCGGGACCTTCCCCGGCAACTTCGTCGTCGGCGATCCCGAGGGCGTGACGATCAGCGGGCTCGGCACCGACAAGACCGTGCTGGAGCCCACGGCGTACGGCCCTCCCACCTACCCGCTCACGCTGACGCTCGACGGCCCGGACAGGCTCACCGGGGTGCACGTCTCGCTGCCGTCGGCGATCGGCCCGCACGGCGTGCTGCTGACGGGCGGCGCCACGGCGGATCACATCCTCATCGACGGCGGCGACACCGACGCCGTGGGGGCGTTTCTCGACAACGGCACGCTGACCGACAGCACCGTCGACCCGTCGGGTGATGACTCGCTCGGGGTGCGGGTGGGCACCGGCGGCGGAACGGCCGAGCGCGACTCGATCTCCGCGATGTCCGCCGTCTACGTCGACAGCGCCCCAGCGGCGAAGGTGCGGCTGCACGCGCTCCGCGTGCACACGACGACGCTCAACGGCGGCGCGGTGTCCGTGGACGGCGGTGACGTCCAGCTGACCGACTCGCTTCTCGACGTTCGCGCTTCGGTGACCGCGCGCGCCCTCTACGTCGCTCCCTCGGGCTCGGGGAAGCAGGTGGCGCTCGACGCGCGCCACCTCACGGTCGTGGCGGACGGGCAGCCCGACCAGTGGGGGATCGTCGCGTACGCGGGCAACGCAGCGACCGCCACGGTCAGCGTGCGGGACAGCTTGCTGTACGGGTTCGGCCAGCCGATCCGGCGAAGCGCGAGCTTCGGCGGGACGGCCAACCTGGCCATCGACCATGTCGACCGCTGGCCCGACCAACCAGCGGTCGATGCGTCCGGCGGCGGGCAGCTCACCGACACGAACGTGCTCGCGGTCGACCCCGGCTTCGCCGACGTGGCCGGCGGGGACTTCTCGCTCAGCGGCACGTCCGCGCTCATCGATGCCGGCACGCCGGGCGTGCTCGAGGCGGGCGAGCCGGACACGGATCTCACCGGCGCCCCGCGCATCGCGGACGGCAACGGTGACTGTGGCGCCCAGCGGGATGTCGGCGCGTTCGAGCGGCCCGCCGCGGCGTGCCCGCCGCCGCCGCCGGGCGATTCCGTGCCGCCCGCGCAGCCGCCGGCGAGCGGCGCAGACACCACCGCGCCCAGGCTCGCGGGCGTGAAGCTCCGCCGCCGTCAGCGGGCGCTGATCGTGCGGTTCCGGCTGTCCGAGCCGGCGACGGTGAAGGTGAAGGCCGGAAAGCGCGTCGTCATCAGGCGCCTGGCCGCCGGTGCCCGGAAGGTGAAGGTCACGCGCGTGTCGCGCCGGCGCCTCGTGGTCAGCCTGACCGCGACCGACGCAGCCGGGAACCGCGCACGCCTCACCCGGCGCATACGCTGACGGGGTGCGAACGGCGATCCTGGGCCCCGGCGGCGTCGGCGGCATGCTTGCCGCCGTGCTGCCCGACGCGATCGTGGTCAGCCGATCGCCGCTGGCGGAGATCCGGCTGCACAGCGTCGTGCTCGGCGACCGCACCACCGCGGTGCGCTCCGTGCAGCGACTCGACGAGCCGGTCGACGTGCTCTTCATCGCGACGAAGGCGACCGGCCTCGAGGACGCAGTCGCGCGGATCCGGGCCGAGCCCGGCGTGGTGGTCCCGCTGCTCAACGGCTTCGAACACGTGGCATGGCTGCGCGAGCGCTTCGGCGACGTCGTCGCGGCCACGATCCGGGTCGAGGCCACGCGCGTCGCCCCCGGCGTGATCGAGCAGACGAGCCCGTTCCTGCGGATCGAGCTGAGCGCGCACCCGGACGTGGCCGAGCTGCTCAACGCGGCGGGCGTCCCGGCGGCGGTGGTCCAGGACGAGGCGCAGGTGATGTGGTCGAAGCTCTCGCGGCTGAATGCGATCGCGCTCACGACGACCGCGTTCGGTGCGCCGATCGGCGAGGTGCGCGAGCGCCACCGCGACGACCTCGTCGCCGTCGTGCACGAGACCGCTGCGGTGGCGGCGGCGGAGGGCGCTCCGGTCGACGTGCCCGCGATCGAGAACGAGCTGCTGGTCGAGGCGCACCCCGAGCTGCTGTCCTCGATGGCCCGCGACGTCGCGGCCGGGCGCCCGCCCGAGCTCGACGCGATCGGCGGCGCCGTGCTGCGCGCGGCTGCGCGCCACGGGATCGAGACGCCGACCGTCGCGCGGCTCGTCGACGCCATCCGCCGCGAGCTACCCTGACGCCGTGGCCGACACGTCGAAGATCGCCGCCAACCTGCGCGCGTTCCAGATCGCCATCAACGCGCATGACCGCGAGAACCCGACCCACGACGCCTACGGCATCGGGCTCGCGCACTTCGACATGGAGCGGCTCGGCTTCGACGAGGGCGAGGAGATCCTCCCCGGCATCACGATCCACGCCGACCAGGGCGTCACCGGCAACTTCCGCGTGCTGTGCAACGGCGACCACGACGAGGCGCTCGAGGCCGAGGAGGCCGAGACCGTCGAGGCCGTCTCGACTCAGTCGATCCCGGCCGGCCCCTGGGTGGGCACGGGCGAGGACTGACGCGCGACCGCCTGCTCCAACGCGCACGCCCGCTGCACCCAGGGCTCCATCCCCAGCCTGCGGTATGTCGCGAGGGCCTCGCGGATCAGCTCCAGCGCCTGCCCGGTGTCGCCGGTCTCATTGCGCGTCAGCAGCATCTGGGCATAGTCGTGCTGCGTGTGGGCGACCCACGGCAGCGCACCCATGGAGGAGTTCATCTCGATCGCCTGCTCGAAATGGCGTTCGGCCTGCTCCCACTGGGACATCGTGGATGCCAGGATGCCGAGCGGCCGCGAGGCGGAACCCAGGCTGAACTCGGGGAGGCTCAGCACGTTGCAGTCGCCATAGGGCAGGAGCGCCGCGTAGAGGGGCGCCGCTCGGCGAGCATCGCCGAGGAACCCGCACACCTCGGCCAACAGGGTTGCTCCGACGAACCACTCGGTGCCCACCTCCAGACCCGCGAAGTCCTCGGCGGCGAGCTGGTCCAGCGCTTCGCGCGCGGCTTGCGTGTTCTCGACGTCGGCGTACGCGCTTGCCAGCAGGCAGCGGAACATGAAGAAGGCCGGAAAGTCCGCCGCGAAGGCCTCGAGCGATTCGAGGATGTCCGCGAGTCCTCCGCGTTCGCGCCGCAGCGCCCAGGTCTGCAGGTGCGTCACGTAGTGGAACGTCGTGTGGTCCACGCCCTCAAGCGCTCGGCGCCCGCCGACCCTGAGCTGGGCGCGCTCGACGTAGCGCTCGGCCTCGTCGAAGCGGCCTTTGAACGATGCCCGCGTCGTTTGCGCCATCGTCAGGGCCCACATCTGAGCCGGCTGCCTCAGCTCGTCTGCAAGAGCCGTCAGGGCCGCGAACTCCGCCTCCGCTGCCCGGAGGTCGCCGCGCACCATGAAGGCGCCGAACGCGTGTATGTGGCCGGCGAAGGCCTTTTCCTTGTCTCCGACCTCGGCGGCGAGTTCGGACAGCTCTCTGGCCATTGCCAGCCAGGGCCCGGTGTCGCGGGGCCAGGACAGCGCCGAGTAGGTGCCCTCCAGCGCATACGCCAGCGTCGCCTGGTCGCCGAGCCTGCGGGCGATCTCGACTGCCTCTTGGCTGAGCGACGCGCGGCGCTCCGCCACCGGATGGTCGCGCAGAGCTCCCGCCAACCGCGCGAGGAGCCGCGCGCGCAGCAGGCTCTCTTCGGGCATTGCCTCGATCGCGCCTTCGAGCAGCGGAATCAGGCGCCGGTCGTTTCCGGCGCGGAACCACACGAACCGTCCTCCGTACCCGAGCGCCGCACGGGCGAACTGCTCAGGCGCGCCGAGCCGCTGAGCGAGATCCGCGGCTTGGCTGAAGGTGTCCTTTGCCGAGAGCAGGTCGCCGCCCCTTGCCTGGGCGTCGCCCCGCGCCAGCAGCAGCTCGCAGCGCGTCGGCTCGTCCGCCGGGCTCTGCAGGTCGGAGGCCTCCAACGCCATCTCGTAGAGCCGCGCGGCTTCCTCGTAGGCCAGCACCGCGGCGGCTCGGTCCCCGGCCCGCCGGGCATACTCGATCGCCTTCTGCACGTCCCCGCCGGGCGCCGCCTCGAGGAAGTGATGGGCCAGCTGCGCCAGGTGCGGTTCCTGCCCGGGGCCGTACAGCGCCTCGAGCTCCTCGGCCGCCCGCCGGTGAAGCCGGCGGCGCTCCTTCCTGCCGAGCCCGTCGTAGAGGCTGTCGCGGATCAGGGCGTGCGTGAAGCGCAGGCCGCTCCGCCCTCCCGGAAGGTCCACGACGACCCCGGCCGCGATCGCCTCGTCGAGCAGGTCGAGCAGCTCATCTCCCGATCGCTCGCTCACCCGCTCGAGGGCGTCCAGCCTGAACTCGCGGCCCAGCACGGAGGCCACCGCCAGCAGACGCTTGGCATCCTGCGAGAGATGCCGCAGGCGGTGCTCGATCACGTCGCGCACGCCACGCGGGATGCTCGGCCGGCCCTGAGGCGTCGCAGCCTCTTCGAGGCGTCCCTCTGCCGCGAGAAGCCGCACCAGCTCGCCGACGAACAGCGGGTTGCCCTCCGTCTCGGCGTGGATCGTCATCGCAAGGGCGTCGGTCGGCGGCGAGCCGGCGATCGTCCCGATGAACCGTGCCACCTCGGGCAACGTCAGCCCGCCGAGGCGGATCAGGCGAGCGAGCGGCTCGCGGCGCAGCTCCGCCACGGTCACGTTCAGGGTGTCGTCCGCCCCGGCGTCGGTGTCCCGGTAGGCCCCCACCAGCAGGATCCGCGCCTCGCGCAGCTCTCGTGCGAGGAAGCGCAACAACAACAGCGACGGGGTGTCGGCCGCGTGCAGGTCGTCGATGACCAAGACGAGCGGTTGCGCCTCACCCGCGGCCCGCAAGAAGGATGCGGTGGAGTCGAACAGCCGAAAGCGGGCGCCGTCGGGATCCATCGAGGGAGGAATGGGCAGGTCTTCGAACAGCTCGCGCAGCTCCGGCAGCATCTGTGCCACATCACCGGCGCCCGTCCCGAGCTCGCGGCGAATCCGCTCCTCGTCGTGGTCTCGGATGTATGTGCGCAGGGCCTGTACCCACGGCCAATAGGCGGGGGCGCCTCCCGCTTCCCAGCTGCGGCCCCAGAGCACCTTTGCGCCGCGGGCCTCCGCTCGTGCCGTCAGCTCGTCCCCGAGACGGCTCTTCCCGATGCCGGGCTCGCCGGCGATCAGGAGGACGGAGGGCCGGTGCGCGAATGCGTCCTCGAGGCCGTCGGCGAACTCGGCGAGCTCCCGCTCGCGCCCGATGAACGAACTGCCACTCGTACCACCGGCGGCCTCCCGGCGGTCGCGCTCGAGATCGAGCGAAGGGTCCTGGGCGAGGATCGCCCGCTCCAGCGCCTGAAGCTCGCGTCCGGGCTCGATCCCGAGTTCCTCGACAAGGGTGCGCCGAGTGTCGCGGTACGCGTCGAGTGCCTCTGTCTGCCGGCCTGAGCGATACAGCGCAAGCATCAGCTGGCGGCGGATCCGCTCACGTTGGGGATGGGCGGCCGCGAGCGCACGCAGTTCCCCGACCAGGTCGGCGTGCTGGCCCAGCGCGAGATCGGCGTCGATCCGCTCCTCGAGCACGGTCAGATGCAGCTCTTCGAGGCGAGCGATCTCCGGTTGGGCGAACGATTCGTACGCGAGGTCCGAGAGGGGCGGTCCGCGGCAGAGATCAAGCGCCTCGCGGAGCTTTGCCGACGCCGTGGCCGGGTCCTGCTCGGAGAGCGCCCGCCGGCCCTGGGCGCGGAGGCGCTCGAACCGGTCGAGGTCGAGCTGCCCGCCGGTCAGCTGGATCATGTAGCCCCCCGGCCGCGTCAGCACGAGGCGCTCGGTGACGCCGTCGCGGCGCTGCTCCAGTCCCTTGCGCAGCAGCGAGACATGGACCTGAAGCGCCTTGGGGGCGGTGGCCGGCGCCTCGCCTCCCCACAGCTCGTCTACGAGCCGATCGCTGGATACGACCTCGTTGGCGTGGAGCAGCAGCAAGGCGAGCAGCGAGCGCTGCTTCAACCCGCCCAGCACAACGAGCTGACCTCGGTCAGATACCTCGAGTGGTCCGAGGAGGCGGAATTCCATTCAGCCCTCGGCCGACCCTACCGCACACCGTTACCCGTCCTTTACTGCGCGCCGTGGTCCGCCGTAACCGCGCTCACGCAAGCTGCCCGACCAAGAGACCGAACCGAGCGGTCTCACGGAGGAAGGAGCAGTTCATGAGGATCACCACCCACCGGGCGCTCAAGTCGCTGGCCGTTGCGCTGGCGGTCGTCCCGCTCGCCGCGTCGGCCGCCGCGGGAGGGCAGACGCCGGCAGTCGACCTGCGCTCGCCCGACGCGCAGGACGCCGCGCTCCCCGCACAGACGGTGACGGCCATCGACCTGCGCTCTCCCGACGCACGCGACGCAGCGCTGCCTGTCGGCCAGGCGCGCCCGGCTCCCGTCGGTTCCTCTCAGGCCGTCAAGGCCGCCGACAGCGGAGGCTTCGATTGGGGCGATGCGGGAATCGGCGCCGGTGGCATCTTCGCGCTGATGCTGATCGGAATCGGCGGCGCGTTCGCCGTGTCACACCGCCACGCTCGCGTCGACCGCAGGCGGGCACACCCGACGGTCTGAGCTACCCCGTTCAGGGGAGGACGACCAGCTCGCGGCCGAACGCCGACGCGAAGAGCTCCGTCTCGCGGGCCGCTGCCCAGCGGGAGACCGACGCGTCGCCGGCGGTCTCGAGGCGGAGCTCGACGCGGCCGTCGTCGACGTGGGCGTGGGCCGCGCGGACGAGCTGGTCGCGGGGGCGCTCGAGGTCCTCGCCGAGGCGAAGGAGGATCGAGATGCGGGCGAGCAGCTCGTCGTCCCCTTGGTCATCAGCGGGCCGAACGGGCCGAAGCTCGGCGTGCCCTTGCGGTGGTAGCGGGCGGCCTGGCCGATCAGCGCGACCTCGCGCGGCGTGAAGCCCGGCAGGCCGCCGTTGAGGATCAGGTAGCGCGAGTGCTTGTGATGGTCGTCGTAGTCGACGCTGACGCCGATGTCGTGCAGCACGGCCGCCGCCCACAGCAGCTCGCGCTCGATCCGGTCGCCGGGATGCAGGCCGGCCGCGGCGAGCTCGTCGAACAGCCCCAGTGCGAGCCGCGCGACGTGCTCGGTGTGCGCGTGATCGACGTGGTAGAGCCCGGCGAGGTTCAGCACCGACTGGCGTCGCACATCGTCGAAGAGAGGTTCCTCCTCGGGACGTCCAGTCCCGCGATCCGAGAACGACGGCTGCCCTCCGGGCACCCGAGACGGCGCGAGCCAGCGCCAGAAGAAGACGCCCTCGCGTAGCCCCGCCTCGGTGACCTCGACGCCCTCGAACTCGCCGGCGTCGAGCACCGTCAGGATCGTGGCCGCACCCGCGAGGATGATGTCGCCGCGCTCGGGCTTGATCCCGCGCAGCTTCCCGCGCTCCGCCGGCTTGCGCTCCGAGAGCGTGTCGACCAGCTCCGCCAGCGCATCGCGCGGGATGACGTGGCCCTGGACGCCGAACGAGGGGATGTCCCGAAGCCCCTGGTCGGCGGCGGCCAGATTTCGCGCCGTGCCACCGATGGCGACCATCCGGCCGCCCGATCGCGCCACCCAGTCCTCGGCCTCGATCTTCGAAGCGACGTGCTTGCGTAGCGCCTTGCGATCTTCGCCGAAGCGCTCGGTCATCCGCACGGCGCCGAGCTTCCAGGAGCGCTCCTCGTGCGCCAGCCGGCCGACGACGCGCGTGAGCTGCATCGAGCCGCCGCCGAGATCGAGCACGCAGCCGTCGCTGAGCGTCGTCGAGTTCACCGCGGCGAGGTAGCCGAAGTGCGCCTCCTCCTCGGCGGAGAGCACGCGCACGGGGAGCGCCGAGCGCGAGATGAAGTCGTCGCGGTTGGTCGCGTCGCGGATCGCGCTGGTGGCGACGGCCTCGACCTCGTCGATTCCCGTCGCCCGGCAGAAGTGGGCGAACACGTCCACGGCAGCCAGCCCGCGGCGCATCGGGTCGGCGCCCAGCTCGCCGGTGGAGGCGAGGCTCTCGCCGATGCGCACGCCCTCGTAGATCTCGTCGGTGCGGCGCCACCACCCCTCGCCCGTGGTGAAGACCACGAGGCGAAAGGTGTTGGAGCCAAGGTCGGCGATGGCGATGCGGCGCTCGGCCACTGCCGCCGGAGACTACGCCGTGGCGGGCACAGCCTCCCGCGAGCGGGCGAGCCCGGACAGCGTGGCCACGAGCCCGAGCGCCGAGACGCCGACGACGACGGCGAGCGCGGGCCGGATCGCGTCCAGGAAGTCGCCGCCCGCGCCGCTGGCGACGATGGCGCTCGAGATCGCGAGCACGATCGCGCCGCCGACCTGGATCGAGGTGCTGACCAGGCCGGAGGCCAGGCCCTGCTCGTGGTCGGCCACACCCGCCGTCGCCTGCATGTTCAGCGACGGGAACGTCAGGGCGAACCCCATGCCCAGCAGCAGGATCGTCGGGAAGATGTCCGTCATGTACGTCGGCGAGTGGCCGACGCGCAGGAACAGCGCGTAGCCGGCGACGAACAGGGCGAAACCGACCGCAACGAGCCGCTCGGTGCCGAAGCGATCCACCAGCCCGCCGACGCGCGGAGAGCCGAAGGCGACCAGCAGGCCGGCCGGGAGGAACGCCAGGGCGGTGTGCAGCGCCGACCAGCCCAGCTCGTTCTGCAGGAACAGCGTCACGACGAACTGGAAGGCCGCGTAGCCGCCGAACATCGCCATGCCGCCGAGGTTGGCCCGCACGAGCGGGCCCGAGCGCAGGATCCCGAGCCGCACGAGCGGCTGGCGCGTCCGGTGCTCGATCGCCACGAACAGCGACAGCAGCGCCGCGGCCGCGGCGAACGCGACGATCGTCTCGCCCGACGACCAGCCGACGTCCGGCGCACGCACCACGGTGCGCACGAGCAGCAGCATGCCGGCGGTGATGGTCACGGCGCCCGGGATGTCGAAGGCGCCGCGCGCACGCGACTGCGGGGCATCCGGGCGCAGGACGCGCGGGGCCAGCAGCAGGATCGTCAGCGCAAACGGAACAGGCAGCAGGAACGTCCAGCGCCACCCGATCTCGGTCATGAGGCCGCCGAGGACCAGCCCGAACGAGAAGCCGCTGGCGCCACACGCGGTGTAGACGCTGAGCGCCTTGTTGCGGGCCGGGCCCTCGGGGAACGTGGTCGTGATCAGCGAGAGGCTCGCGGGCGCGGTGAACGCCGCTGCGGCGCCCTTGATGAAGCGCGTGGCGACGAGCAGCGTCGGGTCGCTCGCCAGGCCGCCGAGCAGCGACGCGACGAGGAACACGGCGAGCGCGCCGATCAGCGCGCGCTTGCGCCCAAGCAGGTCGGCCACGCGGCCGCCGAGCAGCAGCAGCCCGCCGTAGCCGAGCACGTAGCCGCTCACCACCCACTGCAGTTGCGAGGTGTTCAGGCCGAGGTCGTCGCGGATGGACGGCAGCGCCATGCCGACCATCGAGACGTCCAGGCCGTCGAGGAAGAGGACGCCGCACAGGAGGACCAGGGAGGTCCACAGCCGGCGGTCCCACCGGAGGTCTGTCGTTGAAGCCATGACAGCACAATACATGCGATCGCATAGAATGCAAGTGCATAAGATGTAAACGCATTAGATGCGGCCGAATGGTATAATCGCGGAGCCTTGAGTCAGACGAAGGACAAGCAGCTGGTCGGTGAATGGCATGAGATCCTCGATCGCCACGCCCGCGTCAGCTGTGCCCTCACCCACGCGCTCGAGCATCAGCACGGGCTCGGGATGAGCGAGTTCGAGGTGTTGGAACGCCTCGCCGGCGAGGGCGACTGCGCCGTGCGCCTCCAGGAGGTCGCCGAGCACGTCCACCTCAGCCAGAGCGCGCTCTCGCGCGTCGTCGACCGCCTCGAGAAGCATGGCCTCGTCACGCGCGGCGTCTGCGAGAACGACCGTCGCGCGATCTACGCCGAGCTGACGAAGGCCGGCCGCGAGCGCTACGAGGCCGCGCGCCCGACGCACCGCGAGGTGCTCGAGCGCGAGCTCTCGTAGCGCGCCGGACTGTCGTCAGCTCGTCCGGCCGGCCTTGACCTTGGCCGCCGCTTCCTTCAGCCGCTTGGCCTCGTCGCGCGCCGTGAGCGCGTCCTGCTCGGCCTCCAGCGCCTCGGCCTGCTCGTCGAGTGCGTCCAGGCGGTCGCCCGCTCGCGCGCGCGCAGCGCCTCCTCGCGCTCGGCAGCCTCGCGTTGCGCCGCCTCCTTGCGCCGTCGCTCGGTCACGGCGGCCTGGCGCTTGCGCTGCGCGGCCCGCTGATCGGCGCGCGCCTTGGTGCGCGCCGCCTCCTCCTTCAGCTGCTCGGCCCGCGCACGCTCGCCCTCGGCGATCTTCGTCTCGGGGTCCTCCTCGCGGCCGAGCAGCTTGGCCGCTTGGTCGAACGGCAGCCGGATCAGCTTCACGTAGGCGTCGAACGCGGTTCGCACCAGGCTCATCGGGTCTCCTCCGGGTCGATCGCATCCGCGCGGGCCTCGGCCCGGCGCGCCTCCTGTTCGAGCCGCGCGGCCTCCGCGGTCTCCCGCGCGCGCTGCTGGTCGGCCTGGGCCTCCGCGCGGTCGGCGTCCACCTCGATGCGAGCCTCGCGGCGCTCGGCGTCCACCTCGGCCTGCAGCCGCGCTCGTTCGGCCTCGGTGTCGGCCTTACGGGCCTCGAGGTCGGCCTCGGCCTGCGCGTCGCGGGCCTCGGCATCGCGCTCGCGCGCCTCGAGCTCGGCGTCGGCGCCGGCCTGCTGCAACCGGCCCTCGCGCGCGACGTCGTCGCGGCCGAGCACCTCGCCTGCGGTTTCCTTGAGGCGTCCCGCGAGCTTGCCCAGTGGGCCGCCCGCCACCTCTTCTCTGTTCTCAGGGGTCATGCCAGTGGCACTACCCGCCAGCTCGCCACTTCACCGGGCGCGCTATTCGGCGTCCCAGCCGGAGATCTTCGAAAGCACGGACAGCGCCAGCAGGACGCCTCCGAGGAGCGAACCGAGCAGGAGCACGGCTCGCAATTGGGCTCCTGCAACCCGCTCGCGACCGCGGCCCAGCCAGTGCGAGCGGATGATCCTGAGAACCTCGCGGCCGTTGAACGCGACGTGCACGCCCAGGCAAGCGAGCCACACCCAGAAGCTGACCACATGCACCGAGCCCATTCCTCCGGATGCCGATCCCTTGAGCAGCATCACGACGCCGCTCGCGAACAGCCCAACGGTCGCCGCGACGAAGATCGGTGCGACCGCCCGGAGCAGCGGCGGCGGCGGACCGGCCGCTCGGTACTCCCGCGCGCCGGCGTAGTAGCGGGCGAAGCGATATCCGGTGCTGGCGAGCTTGAGAGCGACCGGACCCAGCAGGACGACGCCGACGAACAGGTGAATGTGGATCATCCCGTCGAGCGCGAGCACCGTCACGCCCTGCACCGCCAGCAGGATTGAGAGCACCACCGCGTTGACGCCCGTCAGGATCTCGTTGCCGCGGCTACCGCCGAAGCGCGGTCGGCGCGCGCGGCGACGGGCCACGGGCTTCTCGGCGACCACCGGCGGCGGAACCGCATGTGTTGACATGACCCCGAGCCTGCCGGGCGGGCCGGCCGCGCGCATCCGTGCGCGCCCACATGCCGAACCGCGGGTTGCTACGGATCGGCCGTCGCAAGCCGCCCTTACCGAAGCCCTGGCCTCATCTGCGACGGCAAGGATCGGGCGTTGAATCCTCGGAGGATCAGCCAAAACGCGAGGACCATCTCCTGCACGAAGAGCGGTGCGTACATGACGTTGGAGAACGTCGAGTTGGGCTCACCGGTGACCGCGAGGGCGAAGCCCGCCGCGAGGAACAGCGGAACGCCGATCAGCCCCCAGACGGACAACCACCGGGGAACGCGTCCCGACACGTAGAGCAGGTAGTACAGCATCACCGCACCGACGCAGAACACCGATTGCGCGAGAGCCCCTGTGTAGTCGGATGCCATCTTCAGCACGTTGAACGCAGCCTGATGCGGGGCCGCCCCCTCGGTCCCGAGTTCCTGGCTCAACTCGAAGAGCGAAAGGATGCCGAGGGTTCCCACCAGGAAGAGCGCGCTCTCCGTGATGCGGGTACCGACGTACCAGCGCGCAAGGCCCAGTTTGCTCGGTGTGTCCGCATCCTGAGTCAGGACGGGGGAGATCATGAATGCGATGCCGGCGCCTCCCACTGCCATGACGAGCTGGAAGAACGAGCTCGCCATGACCCGCGTCTTGTGGTCGGCAAGTCCGGTGAGCGCTTCCGGGCCGTCCAGCAAGGACCCCAGGGTGGCAGCGGCCAGCAGACCTGCGACCGTTGTGGCGATGTAGAGGGCGCCGACGGTAGTAGCGAGCCTTCGTTCCGAACGCACTCTGCGTGTCATCGTGGCCTTCCCTTGTTCGACGTGGCAGACGTGTCCGTCATCGCGGACGTTGGCCTGACATCGGGGATTCTCCGCATTCGCTGGGACGAGAAGCAGCAGCTTTCGACGATGGGAGGCAGCGCCTATCGCCTACGAGCGCGGCGCGTACTCCACGCTGGCGAATGGCCAGTCCGATTCGAGCCACTCACTCACGGCGTGCCAAAGGGGGGTGTCCAGGTGCGCGTGGCTCTCCCGCACCCACGAGAATGCGCAGGCGTCGTTGTCGCTGTCGCGTCGCGGGTAGATGTAGACGCACCCGATCACGTCGCGGCTCGCCGGATCGAGCACCGTGTACGTGAACCCCTTCCGGGTGCGGAAGTCGTCGGCATGGCGCTGCAGGTCCGCGCGGTTCTCGTCCCGCGTCATCTGTCGCGGCCAGGAGCCGCCGGGATACCCGGGCGTCGCCGCGATGTGCTCCATCGACGACGTCCAGGCGTCGTAGTCCAGCTCGTTGTGCTCAGGTCCGAGCGGCTCGAGGACGAACTCGGAAGTCTCGAGACAGAGCGGGACGTCGAAGTCGGGCGGAACGAACTCGGCCACGCGACGAATCGTAGAACGTCGACTCAAGGGAGCTGGGGAAGCGCGCGCGGCGCCGTAGGACTAGGGTCGTGCTTGAGGCGCACAACATCATCAAGCGATAGGCCCGAGCTTGGTCGGGTCCTAGGCTGCGCTCTCCTCGATGATCTCAATCCGGTAGCCGTCCGGGTCGCGCACGAAGCACAGGCGGTTGCCGCCCTCGCGCACGGTGTAGGGCGGCTTCTCGGGCTCGATGCCCTGCTGCGACAGCTGGGCGAGCGCGCCGTCGAGGTCGCCGGCGGTGACGGCGATGTGGTTGTAGCCCGTGCCCAGGTCGTAGCTGTCGACGCCGGGGTTGTAGGTGAGCTCGAGTCGCGCGCCGTCGCCGGGCAGGCCCATGAAGACGTTGGTCGCGCCGTCGGGCAGGTCGAAGCGGCCGACCTCCTCGAATCCGAGCGCCTGGTAGAAGGCGACGGAGCGGTCGATGTTGCCGATGCGGTAGCAGGTGTGGATGAGCGCTGACATCAGTCGCAGCCTACCCCGCGCACCAACGTCCGGACGACGCGCTGCGCGGCGGCATCGCGCGCGAGCCGGCGCGCCTCGATCTCGCCGACGGCCCCGCGCAGCAGCGCGCGCAGGGACGCGATCACCCACGCCGGTGGGATCTCGGGATCGATCACGCCCTCGGCCTGCGCCCGCGCGATCAGACGCGTGAGCGGCTTGAGCAGGACCTCGCTGCGCCGTCGCTTCGGCTGCTGGTCGGGCGGGAAGATCACGCGGTAGCGGTCGCCGAGCGCCAGCATCGCGGCCACCATGCGCACGAGCGCCTCGACCGGGTCGCCCTCGTCCACGCGCGCCTCGGCGAACCGCTGGCGCGCCTCGTCGCCTGCATGGAGCCGCAGCGCCTCGATCAGCTCGTGGCGGGACGCGAAGTGCCGGTAGACCGTCGCCCGGCCAACGCCCGCCGCGGCCGCCACCTCCGCGATCCCGGCATCGGGCTGTGCGCCGAGCACGCCGATCGCGGCCTCGAGGATCGCGATGCGGTTGCGGTCCCCGACAGCGCGGCGGCCGTCGGTGCTCAGCACCTCGGTCATGGGGCCACGACCTCCGCGGCCACGGTCGGTGGCGCGGTCTCCTCGCCCGCGCGGCGCCCCATCGCCGACTGGCGTCGCAGCGGCACCTCGGGCAGCAGCCACGCAAGCAGGAAGGCCGCGACGGAGAAGATCGCGCCCCAGAGGAACGCGCCGTGCAGCGCGTGGACGAAGAGCTCCAGGAAGTCCTGCCGCGGGCCGGCCGGCAGCGCCTGCACCTGCTCGGGGCGCACCTGCACGGATCCTCCGGACGCTCCGACGCGCTCGGCGACATCGGCCGGCAGCGCACTCAGCCCGCTCGTGAGCCGCGAGGCGAAGATCGCGCCGAACACCGCGACGCCGACCGAGCCGCCGATCGAGCGAAAGAACTGGGCCGTCGACGTCGCGGCGCCCATGTCAGCGGGCGGCGCGTCGTTCTGGACGACCAGCACGAGCACCTGCATCACGAGGCCGATGCCGACGCCGATGATGGCCATGAAGAGCCCGGCCGTGAGCGTCGACGTGTCGACGTCGAGCTGCGTCAGCAGCGTCATGCCGACAGCGAGGGTCGCGGTGCCGGCGATCGGGAACACGCGGTAGCGACCGTGGTTGCTGATCCAGCGGCCCGACAGGATCGATGCCGTCAGCAGGCCGCCCATCAGCGGGACGAGCAGGAGGCCGGACTGGGTGGGGCTCGCGCCGCGGACGACCTGCAGGTACAGCGGCAGGAACGTCAGCGCGCCGAACATCGCCAGGCCGACGATGAAGCCCGTCGCGTTCGCGATGTCGAACACCCGGCTGGAGAACAGCCGCGGCGGGATCAGCGGGTCCTGCGCGCGGCGCTCCCACCAGACGAACGTCGCCGCGAGCGCCACCGCGCCGATGCCGAGGCCGATGATCGTCGGCGAGCCCCAGGGGTACTGGCTGCCGCCCCATGACGTCATGAGGATCAGGCACGCCACGGCCGCCGTCAGCGTGGCGAAGCCCGCCCAGTCGACCGGCTTGCGCTCGGTGTGGCGCGGCAGGTGCAGCCGCGTCGCCACGACGATCAGCGCGAGGATGCCGACGGGCAGGTTCACGTAGAAGACCCAGCGCCAGCTGAGGTTGTCGACGAAGAAGCCGCCGAGCAGCGGGCCGGCGACGCTCGACACCGCGAACACCGAGCCGATGAAGCCCATGTAGCGGCCGCGCTCGCGCGGGGGGACGATGTCGCCGATGATCGCCTGCGCGCCGACCATCAGCCCGCCGGCGCCGGCGCCCTGCAGCGCGCGGAACAGGATCAGCTGGTCGAGCGACTGCGCGGCGCCGCTGAGCAGCGAGCCGGTCAGAAAGATGACGATCGCCGCCTGGAACATCGGCTTGCGCCCGACGGTGTCGCCGAGCTTGCCGTACAGCGGCGTCGAGGCGGTCGACGCGACGAGGTAGGAGGTGACGACCCACGAGAGGTGCTCGAGGCCGCCGAGGTCGCCGACGATGGTCGGCAGGGCGGTGGAGACGATCGTCTGGTCGAGCGCGGCGAGGAACATGCCGAGCGCGAGCGCGACGAAGACGGGGACGAGGTTCGGACCGGTGCTGGAGTCGTGAGACATCCGTGTCTCACTATAGCGCATGCCATAGTGCCTCTCCATGCGCGTCGAGACATCCATGAACGACCAGTTCCTCTCGAACACCTACCTCGTGTCCGACGAGGCCGGCGGCGGGTTCTTCGTGGACGCCGGCGGCCCCGTGGGGCCGCTGATCGAGGCAGCCGACCGCGATGGGGTAACGCCGACACACGTCCTCCTGACGCATCATCACTGGGATCACGTGGAGCAGCTCGGCGAGCTGAAGTCGCGCTGGCCCGACCTGGAGGTGCTCATGAGCCCGGACGAGCCGTCCGTCGACGGCACGACCGGCGAGCTGGTCCCGGGTGAGCTTCAGGTCGGCGCGCTCACCGTGACGGCGCTCCCCACGCCCGGCCACACCAAGGGCATGATCAGCCTGTACGTCGACGGGGAGGTCTTCACGGGCGACACGCTGTTCAAGAACTCAGTCGGCGGCGTGCGCGCGCCCAACCACACGACGTTCGCCGACATCAAGCACTCGATCATGGACGTGCTGCTCACGCTGCCCGGCGAGACGGTGATCCGCCCGGGGCATACCGATCCGACGACGGTCGCCGGCGAGCTCGAGACCAACTCGTTCGTGCGCATCTGGCGTGGCCTCGACCCCGAGGGCTCCGAGCCGTGCACCGCGATGGGCGAGCCCGCGACGCTGGTCCACCTCGGCGACGACTACGACGGCGGGCACAAGGCGTGGGTGCGCTGGCCGGACGGCTCGGACGACATCGTCCCGGGCTCGCAGGTCAACCGCTAGCTCGTGGCCGACGACGACAAGATCCCGACGTCGCGCGTCGTGCGCACGACGAAGGTCGGGCGCCTGGCGGCAGGACAGGCCGTGCGCCAGTTCGGCACGCGCGCCGCGAACGTCGCGCGCTCGGACGAGAAGGCGCAGGCCGCGCTGGACCGCCGCCAGATGCAGACCGCCGAGCAGATCGTCGCGGTGCTGGGGACGATGAAGGGCGCCGCGATGAAGCTCGGGCAGGTGATGTCGTTCCTCGACGTCGGCCTGGTGCCCGAGGAGTTCCGCGAGGAGTTCCAGGAGAAGCTCGCGGCGCTGCGCGACGCCGCGCCGAAGGTGTCCTTCCAGCAGATGAAGAAGGTCATCGAGGAGGAGTACGAGGAGCCGCTGGACGAGGTCTTCGAGACGTTCGACCCCGTGCCGATCGCGGCGGCGTCGATCGGGCAGGTCTACAAGGCGCGCATGCACGACGGCCGCGACGTGGCGGTCAAGGTCCAGTACCCCGGCGTGGCGTCCGCGGTGCGGGCCGACATGTCGAACCTCGGGATGATCCTGCGGCTGATGAAGCGCGTCGCCCCCGGGCTCGACCCCAAGGCACTGGGCGACGAGATCCGCTCGCGGATCGACGAGGAGCTCGACTACGAGCTGGAGGCGTCCAACCAGCGCACGCTCGCGCGGATCTTCCGCGGCCACCCGTTCATCGTCGTGCCCGACGTCGTCACGCGACTGTCGCGCGAGCGGGTCGTGGTGTCGGAGTTCGTCAGTGGTCGCGGCTTCGAGGAGATCAAGCAGCTCCCGCAGGCCGAGCGCGATCGCATCGGCGAGATGATCTTCCGGTTCTACTTCGGCTGCATGTACCGCCACCACCAGTTCAGCGGCGATCCGCACCCGGGCAACTCGCTGCTGCTCGACGACGGGCGCATGGCATTCCTGGACTTCGGCCTGTTCAAGAAGATCCCGGCCGAGGTGGCGGAGTTCGAGCTGCAGACCCAGCGCCTGGGCAAGGAGGGCCGCAGCAAGGAGCTGATCGAGTTCCTCCACGACGGCGGCTTCATCGGCGACCCGAGCTTCTACACCGAGGAGAAGATCATGGCCCAGTTCCGCGATCTGACCTGGTGGTACACCGAGGACGAGGAGATCCTGCTCACGCCGGAGATCGCGACCGAGGTGCTGATCCAGATGAGCGACCCGCGCTCGCGGCATTGGGGCTCGATGCGCCACGAGACGCTGCCGCCGGACCACCTCTTCGGCCGTCGCCTGGAGACGCTGACGCTCGCGGTGCTGGGGCAGCTGCGGGCCAGGGCCAACTGGCACCGCATCACGCGCGAGTGGGTCTATGGCGACGAGCCGGTGACGGAGCTCGGCCGCCAGGAGGCCGAGTTCTACCGGCGGTGACCCGGTGAGCGCGCGGCTGCGGCTGGCCGCGCTCGCCGGCGTGCTGGTCGCGTTCGTCGTGTTCTTCGCGGTGAGCGGCTCGATCTCGGCGCACCGCGTCCGCGACTGGATCGACGGCTACGGCGTCGCGGGTCCGCTCGTGTTCATCGTCGTCTCGAGCCTGCTCACCGTCGTCCTGTTCCCTGGGCCGCTGCTCAGCGCGGCGAGCGGGCTGCTGTTCGGCACGGCGCTGGGGACGCCGGTCTCGATCGTCGCCGCCACGACCGGGGCGTCGCTGGCGTTCGCGCTCAGCCGCTGGTGGGCGCACGACGCGGTGCTCGAGACGGTGGGCCACCACCCACGGCTGATCGCGCTGCGGGCGTGGGTCGGCTCGCGTGGCTTCGAGAGTGTGCTGCTGGCGAGGATCGCACCGGGCATCCCGTACAACCTCGTCAACTACGCCGCCGGGCTGACGCCGATCGGGATCGGCGTCTTCGCGTGGGCCACCGCGCTGGGGGTCGCGCCACGCGCGTTCGCCTACACCGCGCTGGGCGGCAACATCGGCAACTTCGGCTCGCCGGAGACGATCGTCGCGATCTGCCTGCTGGCGGTCGAGGGCGCGATCGGGATCTGGCTGCTGCGCCGGGCGGGCGCTACGTCTTCTTCTTCGTCCTCCTACACGGGACGGTCGTCTTCACCGTCTCCTTGACGCCGCCCGAGAAGGTGTTCGTGCCACCCGCGGTCCACTTGCCCTTCGGACACGACAACGGCATCCGCAGGTACGGCTTGCGCTTCGTCCCCGCGTTGTCGACCTTCAGCGTCACCTTCGTCGCGCGTGCGTTGAGCTGCTCGGCGGTCCCGAGTGAGTAGTCGACGGTGTTCGCCTTGATCGTGCCGGTGATGTAGTAGGCCGGCGCGTCGTTGAGGTCGAGCTCGACGAGCATCGACGTGGCGTAGTTCCAGACCGAGCCGGTGAACTCGATCGGATTAGGGTTGTCGCCGACGAACGCTTCGGTCGTGGCCGTGCCGATCTCCGCGCCGGGCGGGCATACGTTCTCGGCGCCGCCCGCTGCGCTGAGCTGGTCCGCCGTGGCGGCGAGAGTCTGCGGTAGGTCGCGATGCGGACGGGCATCGTGACCATCATAGAGGAACCGGGTCGCCTTTTTCTGCTCGCGGCACGCTCATTGACCCCGATTTTC
>CAWCEB010000116.1:0-3803 GCA_963794105.1 uncultured Actinomycetes bacterium
AGAGCCGGCCGTTGACCGCGCTGCCATGGCTGATGTCACCGGTGACGAGGTCCGCCGCGCCCGCGTCGAACGCCTCGCGCACGAACCCGTTCGCGGTGCCCTCGTACACGACGACGACGGGGCGCTCGGGGTGGTTGGCCACCGCGCCCGAGATGAACGCCAGCGTCTCGTCGGACTCGTCGGCGCACGCCACGACGACCGCCTGATGCGGGCCGTCGGCGAGATGGTCGACCTCGTGGGAATCAGCGGAGACGAAGCCCGTGAGCTCGATCCCCGCCTCCTCGGCGCACGCCGCCTCGATGACCTCCTGGCTCGCGGCCGGCCCGAGCGCGACCGCCGTATGGATCACGGAGCTCACTTGCTCACCTGCAGAGGCTTGACGCCGAAGAGCAGGGCATCCGCGGAGACGACCCGGGGCTCGACGTCCTTGGCACCGGCGGCCGGCCGCAGCACCAGCCACACCTTTCCGTTCTCCGCCGCGAACGCGAGCTCCGTCGCCATCGTCGCCGATGCGCGAAGCGTGACGTTGGTGTCCTGCGAGTTGCCGGCGCCCGCGTTCTCGACCTTCAGGACCGAGAGGTTGCGGGCGAGCGTCCGCATGACCGGTCGGCTCGAGCCCGATCCGCTCTGGGCGTTGAAGCCGGCGAGCACGTCGACGTGGCTACCGGCCGTCACCTGGCCGATGAGGCCGTGCGACGCGTCGAGCGGGATGCACGGCGCGATCCGTCCCGGACAGCTTGGCGACGGTGTCCCCGCGGCGTCCCCGAACGTCTGGGTGCTGATCTGCTGGCCGGGGTAGATGTCCTGCGTCGCGATCTTGTCGCGCAGCGCCGACACGTCGGCTACAGCTCCTGCGACGAGCGCCTGGTCGCTCACGCGCGCCACCCGGAAGAGATGCTCGCGGGCGATCGACTCACCGGAGCTTCCCTTCGGGATGACCTGGTCGGCAACGAGCACCGTCCGCGGGGCGGTGCTTGCGGTGCCGTCCTTGCGCGCGGAGTTGATCGCGGCGAACACGAGGATCGCGGCGAGCCCCCCGGCGATGACGGCGACAGCGAGCGCCCCGTTGCGCGTCGCGAGACGCGCGCGGAGCGGCATGTTCCTGGTGTTGTCCATCAGTGGATCTCCTTTAGCGCGTCAGTACGCCGAGGCATGTGGTGAGCGAGTTGTCGTCGCAGATCGAGGACGACGGTGTCCCCTGCGTCTGCACGTACTTGATGAAGTGACCGACGATGTTGCCCTTGCCACCGGGGTCGTCGTCGGCGCCGCCGTTCTTGGCAGCGCACGGGTTGTTGAAGCCGTTGCCCTGGCCCTCCCAGCCCGTGATGTAGAAGGTCGCGAAGCCTGTGACCGGCACCGTCGTGTTGCCCGTGCCGCTGAAGCTGCCGAAGGCGCGAGCAGCAGCTGGACGATCCGCGGGTCCCCGGGGTCCCAGGCGCCGAAATTGGTCTTGTACAGGTTGGGGTGCGTGCAGCTCGTCGCCGACGCGCTCCCCAGGATGCGCTGGTTGAGCCCCGACGCGATCTGGTTCGTCGCGGTGCCGTTCGTCACCGCGACGCACTGCCAGGGCGCGCGCTGGCCCACAGCGTCGACTGGCTGGCCGGGCAGGCCGTGCCCGTGTTGGGCGTGTAGAACGGCTGGCAACCCTGCGCGATCTCGTTCTGCAGGTTGGAGATGTTCGGGTCGCAGTCGATCGTCCCCGGCTGGTTGGCGTCACCGGTGCGCAGCGTCACGAGCGGGTCGTTCACGCTCTGGGCGACCGCGAGCGACCCTTGGAGGCTCAGCTTCACGACGAGCGGGTAGGTGCACGTGGTGTTGGTGCTGTCGCACTGATGCAGGCTGTTCGCGCCGGCGACGCCGCCCTGCTGGATCTGCAGCACCTTGATCGGCCCCGACCGCGCGTCGCCGCCGCCGAACGTGCGCTGGACGTTGCCGAGCGAGCCCTTGCAGTCGTTCTGGTTCTGGAAGGGCTGCCCCTGGGTCCGGCAGTCCTTGCCGTTGACCTGGCCGGTGCTGCGCTGCTCGGCCCACTCGAGCGCCACGTCGATGGGCCCGGCGTTGGCTGCGACCGGGATCGACTCGCCCGACGTCCAATGACCGCCGCTCCAGGTCATGTCGTAGGTGTTGCCGTTGACGACGGCGCGCAGGGCGGCACGCACACCCGCCGGGGTGTCGGGCCGCGGATCGTTGTTGCCGGTGCCGAAGTCCACGTCGGCGGTGACCGCGACGTTGCACGTCGCGGCCGTCGAGAAGTACGGATCCACGCACGTGGAGCTGGTCAGCGAGACGCTGCGCGCCTGGGGGACGTTCTGCGTCAGCGTGCCGTTCTTCCAGCCGCGGATGAAGTCGAGGCCGTTGCTCGATCCCGCGTCGTAGCAGTTGACCAGCGGGTCGCCGCAGGCCGTCGACGTCTGGCCGCTCAGCGCGATCCGGACGCCGATCCTGTCCTTGGTGCCGACGTTGACCGGCAGCGCGGTGCCGCTGTTGTCCCAGATCGCGTTGCCATTGGCGTCCGTGCCGTTCCTGCTGAGCTCGGTGCTGGTGATCGCGGTCGGCGGCGTGGTCGACTCGTCGATGAAGTACGCCCGCACGTGCTTCGGCGCCGGGTCGGGGACGGCGACCGGCAGGTTGCCGTTCAGCGCCTGGGCGAGGCGGAACTCCACCCGCGCGTGCGTGTTGACCGTTGCCAGGAGCCCGATGGGGATCAGGCCGCCGAGGCTCGTCTCGGTTGCCTTGACGTCGACCATCTTCGAGACGCAGGGGTCGGCGTCGGGCGTGTCGTCGGCGTGCCCGCCCGAGTAGTAATTGGGCTTGTTGACGACGAAGTGGACGTTGACCTGCTTGTTCTCGACCTGCGGGTTCAGGGTGCCGCCCCAGTTGTCGACGAGGGTCTGGACGCGGGTACGCGACCCCGTGCAGGGGAAGCCGAAGCCCTGTGCCGCGGCAAGCGCTGCGGCGTCCGCCTGGGTCTGGAGGTGGCGCTTGTGCACCCACCAGTCGCCGGCGGTGATGACGAGCGCGATGAACGCGAGGAAGAACGGGAACAGGAACGCGACGGTCAGGGCGATGGTGCCCCGCTCGTCGCGGGCGGCGCGGTGGAGGGTCGGCCCGCTCATGAGCAGCTTTCGGGAACGTCGGTGGTCGACGCGACGGTCTCCTGGCGCATCGTGGCCTTCCCGGTGATGTGCACCGGCAGGCGATCGCCGAAGTAGGGGACGAACCGGATCCAGTGGTAGTTCGTGGAGACCGAGACCACGACGCGCTTGCCGATGCCGCGCCCGTCGGGGAACGAGATGCAGATCTGTGCCGCGGACGGGATGCTGCTGGTGCCCCCGTTCCTCAGCGCGCTGCTGGCGATCTGCGAGCGCATCGAGGCCTGCAGGGTGGTGCCGGGCCCTGGATTGCGTCCGACGGCTGCGTACCGCGCGGTCGCGCTTGCGACCTCCTGCTCGTTGTTCCAGAAGTTGAACGCGAACCCGAAATCCACGATCGCGAGCAGCACGATCACGACCATGGGCAGCACGAGCGCGTACTCGATCGCCGCTTGGCCCGACTCTGATCTTGTGCTGTGACGAATGTGGTTGAGCGTGAACATCTGGGTCCTAAACCCACTGCTGCCACCGGCCGGATCCGGACGGTGGCAGCGGGTGAAACGAAACGACAGACGAGTCCTACGAGCCCGATGAGAGGGCGCCGCTGACCTTGTCCCAGAAATCCGTGAAGAAGTTCGTCGCGCCGAGCGCCAGCAGGCCGGCCAGAACGATCGCAACGAGAGCGACGACGAGCGCGTACTCGACTGCCGT
>CAWCEB010000117.1:0-15361 GCA_963794105.1 uncultured Actinomycetes bacterium
GGCGGCCGGGCGCCGGGGCGCGGCCGGCCGGCTGGAGGCCGGGGTCGAAGCGATCCATGCCGCAATAGTGGCGCAAACCACCGTCAGCGTCTACGCTGGTTTGCTGTATGAGCGATTCCGTGCGTGACGAGGTTCGCGCGGCGCTGGCGCAGACCAGCGAGGCGCCGCTACGTAGCTGCCCGCGCTGCGGTCGCAGCGAGCGCACCCGCAGTGAGCAGTGCCCGCACTGCGGCTCGTCGTACTTCGCCCGCCCGGCCGCGGAGGTCCGGCGCCGCCGGCTGATCGCGGGAACTGCGGGGCTCATCGTGCTGGTCGCCCTGGCCGTCGGCGCGGCGCTGCTCATCCACAACCGCAACGCACAGGACAAGGTCGACCGTGCGCAGCGCACCAAGCTCGTCGCCGCGGAGATCGCGCGGCTCAAGCGCGTGCAGGCGCCCCATCGCGGCTCAGCCGTCGCACTGAAGCCGCCGAGCGGTGCCGCTGACGCGGTCCGGCTCGCGGCGCGCCACCGGCTCCTGGTCGCAGCCGAGGACGCCATCACCGCGGACGCTCGCGCCCGCGTGAAGACCGGCGAGCTGCGAGGGACGATCACGCACACCGAATGCGGCCCGTTCCTGCGCGCACGTGCCGCGGTGCCCGACGACCGAGTCCTGTCCAAGCCGATCGGCCGCTACGACTGCGTGGCGGTCCAGTCTGACGCGATCCACACCGGCAAGACCGTCGGCAAGATCGGTTACGCGTTCGTCGCCGCCCTGGACTTCCGGCGCTTCACCTACGTGACCTGTCGCAACAGCCCGGCACAGGGTGAGGCAGGCCGGCCGCTGGCCTTCGTCCGGCTGGACCGCGCGTGTCTTGCCACCTCGAGCCGCGCGATCGGCTCGGGCTACGTCGACCCGGACTCGGCGCCCTAGCCGCCCTAGCGGTTGCGCTTGCGCGCGGCGCGCGCCTGGCGCGCCTTCGCGCGGCGGACCGGCTTGGTGCGGGCCTTGGGGAGGAACTTGGGGCGCTCGCCGATGTGGCCCTCCTCCCCCTCCTTGACCGGCGCGTTGCGCCGCGCGTCGGTGACGATCGCGTAGCCGATCCCGACGATCAGGGCCACGCCGCCCATGAAGATCAGGACCTCCTGCCAGCTCTTCAGGCCGCCGCTGTCGCCGGTGGAGGACGACGAACCGGTCGACGTCGTCGCCGTCTGCGTGGGCTGCTGCGCCTGCGGCAGCGGGGCGAACGGGCTCTGCGCGAGGGCGGCGGCGGACGGCGCGAGCACGCACAGCACGGCGGCGATGGCGAGCGGTCGGCGAAGCACGGCGCGGGATGGTAGTGCGCTAGCGGCGGGCGAGGGAGGCGAACGCGAACGACATCGCCAGGTTCGCGAGACCGGCGGCGCGCAGGCCGGCCTTCGCGCCGGGCCGTGACACGGCGGGCGAGGAGGCCCACAGCACGTCGGTGAACCATTCCGTCCCCCGCAGCCATGCGAGCGCCCACCAGTCCTCGGGCCGCCCGCGGCGATCGGCGACCAGGTGCGCGGCGGCGAACGTGAGCCAGATCGGGCCGCACCGGCGGAACAGCTCGCGCGCGTCGTCGGACGGCGGCTCATGCCCCAGCACGCGCAATGTGGCGTCCGGGGCGGCGATCGTCGCCGTCCCGAGGACGAGGTCGAACACGGCCATCCCGCGGTTCGCCTGGCGGATCAAGTCGTCTCTGGGCACTGGCGGCGCGCAGCGTACACTGCCGAAACCGATGGCGAAGCAGAGGCAGATCAAGATCGAGCAGCGCAGCGCGCTGGCCGCGATGCAGCAGCTCGAGACACGCTCCGACGAGGAGCTTCAGGCCGAGCAGAAGTACCGCGCGGCCGCACAGGCGATCCTCGGCGCCCGCGCCGCCGAGAAGTACGACGCGGCCAAGGCGCGCGAGCACTTCCGCAAGGCGATCGCTGCCGCGCGCCCGCAGGAGCGCATGCAGCTCCGGCGCATGGCAGACGCCTCGCTTGCCCTCGCCGAGCGCCGCCCCGACGACCTCAAGCAGGCTGTCGAGCGCCTCGGCCAGACCCCGCCGTCGAGCCGCCAGCTGCTGCTGCTGCGCGTCATGGGCCTGCTCGCGCCGCCGCCCGGCTCCAGCCCGTTGCTTCGCATCCGCGGCTTCCTGCTGATCGTGCTGCTGGTGGTCGGGCTGCTCGCGGTCGGCCTGGGCATCGTCGAGCTGATCGCGCTGCCGTTCGGTGGCATCGGCCTCGGCGCCGGCCTGCTGCTGGGCCTGATCGTGGTGGTGATCGCGCTCGGAGTGCTCACCCTGGTCGGGCGCCGCAGACAGGCGGCGGCGCAGGCCAAAGCACGCCCAGGCTGATGTGCGGGCGCTTCACGCTCGCGGGGCCGAGTCCCTCCGAGCTCCGCGCCCGCTTCCCGCTCGGTGAGTCGATCGAGATCCGCGAGCGCTTCAACGTGGCGCCCGGCGACGACATCGTCGCGGTGACCACGACGAAGGAGGGCGAGCCCCGCGGCGAGCTGTTGCGCTGGGGGCTGGTCCCGTACTGGGCCAAGGACGAGAAGCTCGCCTACAAGATGATCAACGCGCGCCTGGAGACGATCGACCAGCGCCCGGGGTTCCGCGACGCGCGCCATTGCCTCATCGTCGCGGACGGCTTCTACGAGTGGGAGCAGCGGGCGGGCGGGCTGGGTAAGCAGCCCTGCTGGATCACGCGCGCCGACAATGAGCCGTTCGCCTTCGCCGGGCTCTGGTCGACGTGGCGGCGCCCCGACGGCTCCCAGCTGCGCAGCTGCTCGATCATCACGACCGACGCGTTCCCGTCGATCGCCCACATCCACGACCGCATGCCGGTCATTCTCACGCCCTCGGGCGAGGAGCCCTGGCTGCACTCGTCCGAGCCGCCGCGCGGCGTCATCGAGGGCGAGCTGAAGGTCACGCCCGTCGGAACCGCGGTCAACGACGCCCGCCACGACGCCCCGGACTGCCTGGACCCTCCGGAGCCGGAGCCGGCGACGCTGTTCTGACGTCGCTGCTCGCTTTGCGGGCTTTGCGTTGACGTTGGTGGCGCGCAGCGCGGTTCGCCTGGGCGGGCGCTCCGCGCTGGTTGCCGTCATTGAGGGAGAGGTGACATTGGGGTCTGACCCTCTTGTCCCCGCTTCCGCAATTCGGCCAGGCGTGACATTGGGGTCTGACCCTTTTGTCCCGGCCGACGCAGCCGCCGGTGCTGAGTGCTACCGGATCTTCGCCGACGTGATGACGACCGGTGTCGTCGGGTGCTCGGTGCTGTCGGTCGGCACGGCAGCGATCTTCGTCACGACGTCGTCGCCCTTGGTCACCTTGCCCAGCAGGGCGTAATCGGCCGGGAGCCCGGCGTCCTCGGCCGTGACGATGAAGAACTGGCTGCCGGAGGTGCCCGAGGGCTCGATCTCCGTCTTGGCCATCGCCACGACGCCGCGGGAGTAGCGCAGGCCGCTCGGCGGCTTCTCGCGCACGCTGTAGCCGGGTCCGCCGTTGCCGCTGCCCGTCGGGTCGCCGCCCTGGATGACGAAGTCGCCGCCTGTCGGCAGCTTGGCGATGCGGTGGAACGACAGCCCGTCGTAGAAGCTCTTGCGCACGAGGTAGGCGACCGACGACGCGGTGCGTTGCGCGCGCTTGACGTCCAGCGCGATGTCGATCTCGCCGCAGTTCGTGGTCAGCACGAGCGTGGCGGGCTTGTTGCGAGGCAGGAGCACCTTGGGCTTGGCGAGGTGCTGCGCACCCTTGTTCTTGGCCTTCGCCGGCTGGCACGCACCGCCCGAGGACGTGGTCGATGTGCTCGCCGTGCTGCTGGTGGCGGCGGATGTCGAGGTCTTCGACGAGTCCTTCTTGTCGCTCTTGCCGCAGCCGGTGGTGACGACGAGCAACAGGGTGGCCAGGAGGGCGAGCATCGGGCGGGACATGGCCGGTCAGGATAATCACGGGCTTCGTGACGCTGTCTCACCTCCTGGCCGGCTACGACCATGTGCTCCTGGACCTCGACGGCTGCGTGTGGGTCGGCGACGACGCCACGCCCCGCGCAGTCGAGGCGGTCGACGCGCTGCGCGCGGCCGGCAAGGGCGTGTCGTTCGTGACCAACGACGCACGCCACTCGGCCGAGGATTTCGTCCGCAAGCTCTGGGGCCTCGGCTTCCGCGCGTCGATCGAGGAGGTGGTCACGGTCGGCGGGGCGCTGCAGTACCTGCTCGCCTCGACGCCGGTCTGGCAGCGGGCCTTCGTCATCGGCTCCGAGGCGATCCACAGGCACGTCGAGGCCGCCGGCGTGCGCGAGACCATGGGTACGGCCGACATCGTCGTGATCGCCGGCCACGACGAGTTCGACTACGAGGAGCTGCGCTACGCGGTGCAGGCGATCCTCAACGGCGCGCAGGCGCTGTGCACGTCGCGCGATGCGACGTTCCCGATGCCAGACGGCCCCTGGCCCGGCACCGGGGCCGTCGTGGCGGCGATCGAGACCGCCACCGGCATCGAGGCGATCACGGTCGGAAAGCCCTCCCCCGAGATCTTCCGCACGGCGCTGGACCGGCTCGGCCCCGGCCGGGCGCTCGTGGTCGGCGACCGCGCGGACGCCGACCTGGCCGGGGCGCAGGCCGCCGGCCTCGACGGCGCGCTCGTCGGTGGGGAGCGCTCCGACGACGCCGTCGCCCACGCCACTACCCTCGCGGACCTGGTGCTCGCGTGATCGCGCTCATCGTGAATCCCTCGGCCGGCGGTGGGCGCGCGGCCAAGGCCCTGCCCAAGGTGCAGGAGCGACTGCGCGCGCTCGGGGTCGAGCATCACACCGAGCTGACCCGCGACCTCCCCCACGCCCAGGACCTCGCCCGCAGCGCTGCGGCGGCCGGCGAGCCGGCCGTGGTGCTGAGCGGCGACGGGCTCGTCGGCGCGGTCGCGCACGTCCTGCGCGGACATACCGATGCCGTCATGGGCGTGCTGCCGGGCGGGCGCGGCAATGACTTCGCCCGTGTGGCCGGGATCCCGCTCGATGTCGAGGAGGCGTGTGACGTGATCGCCAACGGCGCGCCGCGCGCGGTCGACCTCGGCGACGTCGACGGAGCCACGTTCATCGGGATCGCATCGCTGGGATTCGACTCCGAGGCCAACCGGATCGCCAACGAGGCGCCGCCGCAGCTCGGCGGTCTGGTGTACGCCTACGGGGCGCTGCGGGCGCTCGCGGCGTGGAAGCACGCGAGCTTCGAGGTCGTCGTCGACGGCCAGGCTCGCGCGTTCAGCGGCTGGAGCGTTGCCTGTGCGAACTCGAAGGCCTACGGCGGCGGCATGTTCATGGCGCCGGACGCCGACCTGCACGACGGGCAGCTCGACGTCGTGATCAGCGAGGCGACGAGCAAGGCGAAGTTCCTGCGCGTCCTGCCGGCCGTGTTCAAGGGCAAGCACGTCGAGGAACCCAGCGTCCACGTCCTGCGCGGCAGCGAGGTGCGCGTCAGCGCCGACCGCCCGTTCACGGTCTACGCCGACGGCGACCCGATCGGGGAGCTGCCGTGCACCGTGCGCGCGATCCCCGACGCGGTGCAGGTGCTGCTGCCGGCGTGAGGGCCAGCGAGCTCGCAGCCAGGGCCGCCGGGGCGGCCTCGCGCCTGACCGGCCGCGGTGGCACGTCGCTGCCCGGCAAGCTGCTGCTGCGCATGGAGCCGCGGGCGATCGAGCGCCTCGCGCGCCCGCTGGACAGCGCGATCCTCTCGGCGACGAACGGCAAGACCACGACCGCTGCGATGGCCGCGCGGATCCTCGAGCGTGGCGGCCATACGCTCGTGCACAACCGCTCCGGGGCCAACATGGCCGGCGGCGTGGCCACGGCGCTGGTCGAGGGCCGCGGCGACACCGGCCTGTTCGAAGTCGACGAGTTCTGGCTGCCGCAGGTCCTCCCCCAGGTCCGGCCGCGCGCGCTGCTGCTGGCCAACCTGTTCCGCGACCAGCTCGACCGCTACGGCGAGCTGGAGACGATCGCCGAACGCTGGGCCGAGGCGCTGTCGGCGACGCCCGTCGAGCACCTCGTGCTGAACGCGGACGACCCCGTCGTGGCGGACCTCGGCCGCCGGGCACACGGCCGCGAAGCGGCAGGGCCGGGTCAGCCGTTGTACTTCGGGGTCGAGGACGCGGGCATGGCGATGGCGCAGATGCAGCACGCCGCCGACGCCAAGCACTGCCGGCGCTGCGGCGCCGCCTACGTCTACGACGCGATCTTCATGGGCCACCTCGGCCACTACCACTGCCCCAACTGCGACGCGCGGCGCCCGGACCCTCAGGTCACGGCGCACCACATCACGCTGCAGGGCACGCGCAGCGCCCGCTTCGAGCTGCGCACGCCGGCGGGCGTCGCGGACGTCGACCTCCCGCTGCCCGGCCTCTACAACATCTACAACGCGCTCGCGGCAGCGGCGCTCGGGCTCGCACTCGGTGCGCCCTTGGCCGACATCGTGGCGGGCCTGGAGCGGGTCTCCCCCGCGTTCGGCCGCGCGGAGGTCGTGCAGCTGGGCGGCCGCGACCTCTCGATCCTGCTCGTGAAGAACCCGGCCGGGGCCAACGAGGTGCTCCGCACGCTGACCCTCGAGCCGGGTGAGCACGACGTCTTCGCCGTGCTGAACGACAACGTCGCCGACGGGCGCGACGTGAGCTGGATCTGGGACGCCGACTTCGAGGTCCTTTCCGACCGCGTGCGGCGCGTGACGTGCAGCGGCACGCGCGCCGCCGAGATGGCCGTGCGCGTCAAGTACGCCGGCGTGTCCGAGGACCGCATTGTCGTGCGCGAGAGCCTCGCGGACGGGCTCGACGCCGCCATCGGCGACGGCGAGGGGCCGCTCTACGCGCTGCCGACCTACACCGCGATGCTCGCGCTGCGCGCGGAGCTGGTGCGGCGCGGGGCGGCAAAGGGGTCGTTCGCGTGACCTCTCCCGACGTCGTCTGGCACGACCTTGAATGCGGCGTCTACGCCGAGGACCTCGCCGCTGTGGCGCGAGCTCGCGGGCGACGGCCCTGTGCTGGATGTCGGTTGCGGCACCGGGCGCGTCGCGATCGACCTGGCCGGCCGCGGCGTCCCGGTCGTCGGGCTCGATCACGATCCCGCGCTGCTCGCGGCGCTGGCGGCCCGCGCGCAGGACCTGCCCGTCGAGACAGTGTGCGCCGACGCCCGCGCGTTCGAGCTCGGGCGGCGGTTCGCGGTCGTGCTGGCCCCGATGCAGACGGTGCAGCTGCTCGGCGGCCCGTCCGGCCGCGCGGACCTCCTGCGGTGCGCGAACGCCCACCTCGAGCCCGGCGGTCTGCTCGCGCTGGCCCTCGCCGACGCGCTCGAGGGCTTCGACGAGACGACGGCCACGCCCCCGCTGCCCGATGTGCGCGAGGAGGACGGGATCGTCTACTTCTCCCAGCCGGTGGCGGTGAAGGACGAGGGCGAGCGCGTCGCGATCCACCGCGTCCGGGAGGTCGTCGACCGCGACGGCGGGCGCACCAGCGGTCATGACGTGGTCCGGCTCGACCGGCTCGAGCCCGACGAGCTCGAGGCCGAGGCGGCCGTGCTGGGATTCACGCCGCAGGAGCGCCGGATGATCCCGGCGACCGACGAGTTCGTCGGATCGGTGGTGGTGATGCTCCGTGCCTGAGTACACGCTGCGGATCTGCGCGCTCTATCCCGACCTGATGAACATCTACGCCGACCGCGGCAATCTGCTGCTGCTCGAGCGGCGCTGCGGCTGGCGCGGCATCGGGTTCGAGGTGACCGCTGCGGGGCTCGGCGAGCCGATCGACCCGGACGCCCACGATCTCTTCTACCTCGGCGGCGGCCAGGATCGCGACCAGCTGCTGTGCGCCCAGGACCTGGTCGAGACCAAGCGCGACGCGCTGCACGCCGCGGCCGCCGGCGGCAAGGTCATCCTCGGCGTCTGCGGCGGCTACCAGCTGCTCGGCCACGCGTACGCGTTCGGCGACGAAGAGGTGCCGGGCGTCGGGCTCGTCGATCTGCGCACAGTTCGAAGTGAGAGCGGCCCACGGCTGATCGGCAACGTCGCGATCGAGGTCGACCTTCCCGGAGCCTCGCAGCGCGTGCTGGCCGGCTTCGAGAACCACGGCGGGCGCACCCACCTGGGCGCCGGCGAGCGGCCGCTGGGCCGCGTCCTGCGCGGCCACGGCAACACCGGCGAGTCGGGCTCCGAGGGCGTGATCCGCGACGGCGTCATCGGCACCTACCTGCACGGCCCGCTGCTGCCGAAGAACGCCTGGTTTGCGGATTGGCTCGTGCAGCGGGCGCTCGGGCTCGCGGCGCTCGCGCCGCTCGACGACGCCCTCGAGGACGCGGCGCACGCCGCCGCCCGGCGCGCCGCCGGGGTGTAGAGAGGGGGCCCACCCACCCCGTCTGGGTAGGATCCCCCCAGCCGGTTCGCGCCCGGCACCCCTCCCTCGTGTCCATTGAACACACCGCCCAAGCAGAGGGGCCGTCCGGCATTCCGGCTGGCGGCCAGACGCCCGCGGCGACGGTCGAGTTCGTGCATGTCGCGAAGCAGTACCCCGGCCAGGCTGAGCCCGCGATCCGGGATCTGAGCTTCACGGTCCCCGCCGGCGAGGTCTGCGTGCTCGTCGGCCCGTCGGGCTGTGGCAAGACGACCGCGATGCGGCTCGTCAACCGGATGATCGAGCTCACGAGCGGCGACATCCTGCTCGACGGTCAGAGCATCAAGGGTCGCGACACCGCCCAGCTGCGCCGCGAGATCGGCTATGCGATCCAGCAGGTCGGGCTGTTCCCCCACGTCACGGTCGCCGAGAACATCGCGACCGTCCCCAGGCTGCTGGGCTGGGACAAGGGGCGTATTCGGGCAAGGGTCGACGAGCTGCTGGACCTCGTCGGGCTCGAGCCCGAGATGCGCAAGCGCTACCCAGCGCAGCTCAGCGGCGGCCAGCGCCAGCGCGTCGGGGTCGCCCGGGCGCTGGCGGCCGATCCGCCGCTGATGCTGATGGACGAGCCCTTCGGCGCGATCGACCCGATCACCCGCTCGCGCCTGCAGGATGAGTTCCTGCGGCTGCAGACCGAGATCCGCAAGACCGTCCTGTTCGTCACCCACGACATCGACGAGGCGATCAAGATGGGCGATCGCATCGCCGTGCTTCGCCGCGGTGGCGAGCTCGCCCAGTTCGCCACGCCCGCCGAGCTGCTGATGCATCCGGCGGACGAGTTCGTCGAGGAGTTCGTGGGCGCCGACCGCGCGCTCAAGCGGCTGGCGCTGACACGCGTGCGCGAGCTCGACCTGCGTGTCCTGATGCCGGAGCACGAGCGTGACGGCCATCCGCGCATCGACGAGGACGTTCCGCTGCGTGATGCGCTCGCGGAGCTGCTGCAGGCCGGCCGCCAGGAGGGCATCGTCGTGGACGACAGCGGGCGTGAGCGCGGCGTGATCTCGATCGACCTGATCTCCCGGTCGCTGGAGCCGCCGGCGTGATCATCGCCCAGACCGTCATCCCCGACTTCGGCGGCGGCGAGAACTCGTGCGTGCGGCAGAACAAGGGGTTCTGCTGGAGCTGGGTGCAGGACAACTGGAGCGACGTGCTTTGGCCCGCCGTCCGCCAGCACATCGCGCTGACCGTGATCGCGGTGGTCATCGGCTTCGCGATCGCATTCGCGCTTGCGCTGCTCGCGCACCGGCGCCGTCGATTCGAGACGCCGATCACGGTCACGACCGGCGTGCTCTACACGATCCCCTCGCTGGCGCTGTTCCAGATCCTGGTGGGCTTCAGCTTCCTCGGGCTGAACCGGCTGACGGTCGAGATCGCGCTCGTCAGCTACACGCTCCTCATCCTGTTCCGGAACACGCTCGCAGGGCTGCGCGGCGTCCCGCCGGACGTGCGCGAGGCGGCTGAGGGCATGGGTCTGACCCGCCGCCAGGTGCTCACGCGCGTCGAGCTGCCGCTGGCGCTGCCGGCCATCGTCGCCGGCCTGCGGATCGCGACCGTCACCGTCATCAGCCTCGCCACGGTCGCGGCGTTCATCGACGACGAAGGCCTCGGCTCCCCCATCTTCCGCGCGATCCAGTCCAACGTCTTCAAGACCGAGCTGTTCGCGGCCGGTGGCCTGGCGGTGGCGCTGGCGCTGCTGGCCGACGCCGGCCTGGTGCTCGCGCAGCGGCTCGTGACGCCCTGGGCACGGAGGCAGCGCGGATGAGGCCTGTGCTCAACGGCTTCCCGTGGATTGCGGACAACCTGTCGCTGGTGTTCGACAAGGTCGGCGTCCACCTGCTGATCGCCGGCATCGCGCTGCTCGTCTCGATCGCGATCGCCACGCCGATCGGCGTGTGGCTCGGCCACATCCACCGCGGCTCGTTCGCGGCGATCAACATCTCGAATGTCGGGCGCGCCCTGCCCTCGCTGGCGGTGATCGCGATCGCGATCGGCATCGTCGGGCTCGGGCGCAACACGCTGATCCTGGCGCTCGTCGTGCTCGCCGCCCCGGTGATCCTCACGAACGCCTACGTGGCCGTCGACGGCGTCGACCATGACGTCGTGGACGCCGCCCGTGGCATGGGCCTGCGCGAGCGCGAGGTGCTCATGAGCGTCGAGCTGCCGCTCGCATTGCCGCTGCTGTTCGCCGGCATCCGGACCGCGGCCGTGTATGTCGTCGCCACGGTGCCGCTCGGCGCGCTGACGGGGACCGACGGCGGTCTGGGCGACATCATCGCCAACCAGGCCAGCTACCGGCTCGAGGGGGTCGTGGGCGCAGCGATCTGCGTCGCCGTGCTGGCGCTGTTGATCGACGGCCTCTTCGCGGTGCTGCAACGCGCCGCAACGCCGCGCGGGCTGCGCGGTCAGATCGATTTCGCTGCCGTGCAGACGGCGGCGGCAGGCAACCCACAAGAGGAAGGGACACCGTGACCACCCGTAAATGGACCAGAGGCCTTGCCGCTCTATTGGCCGTGGCGCTCGCAATCGCGGTCGCCGCGTGCGGCAGCAGCAACGACAACAGCACCTCCTCGTCGGGCACGTCGTCGTCCTCGGCGAGCTCCGATCTGCCCGGCAAGGGCAAGCCGGAGGTGACGATCGGCGACAAGAACTTCACCGAGCAGTACATCCTCGGCGAGCTCTACGCCCAGGCGCTGCGGGCGAAGGGCTTCACGGTGAAGGTCAAGTCGAACATCGGGTCCTCGGAGATCATCGACAAGGCGCTGACGTCCGGGAAGCTCGACTTCTACCCCGAGTACACCGGCGTGATCCTGTCACGAGCTCGCGCACGCCAAGCAGCGCCCGGCGAACCCCGACGAGGCCTATGCGGCTGCCAAGAAGTTCGAGGAGGGCCGCGGGTACACGCATGCTCGACAAGACGCCCTTCTTCGACTCCGACGCGATCGCGGTCAAGCCCGACTACGCGACCAAGAACGGCCTCGAGTCGGTCGCCGACCTCAAGAAGCTCGGCACCAAGCTGCGCCTCGGCGCCCCGCCGGAGTTCAAGACGCGCTTCGAGGGCCTGATCGGCCTGAAGAAGTCCTACGGCGTCAACCCGACGTTCAAGCCGCTCTCGATCGGCCTGCAGTACAAGGCCCTCGACGACGGCAAGATCGACGCCGCGGACGTCTTCACCACGGACGGCGCGTTGCAGGGCGGCAAGTACAAGATCCTCAAGGACCCGAAGTTCATCTTCGGCTTCCAGAACGTGTCGCCGATCGTGTCGCAGAAGGTCCTCGACGCCCAGGGGCCGGACTTCGCCGACACGCTCAACGCGGTCAGCGCGAAGCTGACCACGGAGGCGATGCAGAAGATGAACGCCGCGGTCGACCTCGACAAGCAGAAGGCGGCGGCGGTCGCCAAGCAGTTCCTGCAGGCCAACGGCCTGCTCTAGGCATTCGCTCAGCTCGCGCCGCCCGCGCTCAAGCGGGCGGCGCCGGGCGCCGATGCTGGCCGCGTGGTCCAGCACGTCGTCGAGTTCATGGACGGTATGCCGTCGCTACCCGTCCTGTTCCTGCTCGGCGCTGTGGCGTCGCCCGCTCTGGTCGTCATCCACGAGCTCGGACATGCGCTCGCGGCGCTCTGGCGAACCACCGGGCCGGTCTTCGTACGCATCGGGGCGAAGGAGCGCCGCTGGGCGATCCGCGCGGGCCGCTTCGCGATGGAAGCCGGCCCGAGTGAGCTTGCGCTCGCAGGCGGCTTCTGCGCATACGACCCAACCGGAGTCTCGCCGCTGAGCCGCGCGACGATCGCGATGGCCGGGCCGATCGCGTCGCTGGCCGGGGCGGCGGTGGCCGCGGTGATGTGGAGCCATACGGGCGGTCCCGTCCATGACTTCCTGTCGGTGGCGACACTCGGCGGCCTCTTTGCCGGCGTCATCAACGCCCTGCCGCTCACCTTCGAGGGCAAGGAGAACGGGGTCAACCACGTTGCCCGCCTCGACGGTCTGCACGCGCTCGACGCCCTTCGAGAGCAACGGCGCGCGTGGGCAGCGTCCCGCCACCCCGCCCACCCAGGAGTGGGCCCCCAACGTCGTAATAGTTACGACGCTCGGAGCCCACGCTGAGGGGACGACGGGCCGTGGCTACGAGCCGCTGGACCCGAAGCCGCCGCTGCCGCGCGAGGTGTCTCCGAGGTCGTCGGACTCGACGATCTCGGGTGCCTCGACGTCCACCACGACGAGCTGGGCGATGCGATCGCCCGGCTCGGCACGGAAGGTCTGCTGGCGGTCGGTGTTGAGCAGCAGCACCTGGACCTCCCCGCGGTAGCCCTCGTCGATCAGGCCTGGCGCGTTGACCACCGAGATGCCGTGGCGGGCCGCGAGGCCGCTGCGCGGGAGCACGAGGCCGGCAGTGCCGGGTGGCAGCGCGATCGCGATGCCCGTGCGGATCTGGGCGCGCTCGCCCGGCGCAAGCTCGAAGCCGTCGAGCGCGTGGAGGTCGAGCCCTGCGTCGCCGTCGTGGGCGCGCCGGGGCAGCACCGCCCGCGGGTCGAGGCGCTTGACGCGGAGGCTCAAGCCCGCTGGGCGCCCGACCCATTCGTCGAATGTGTGCCCGCTGAGTAGCGCGAGTAACGCTCCGCGATCGTGCGCGGGAGCCGGGCGCGGATGAGGACGCCGTCGGCGGTGTCCTCACGCTCGAGCAGGTCGCCGGCGAGGTCGTGGAGCTCAGCCAGGCGGGCGCCCTCGCTGTAGGGCAGCAGCAGCTCGACGTCGGCGAGCGAGCGCTCGAACTCCTGCTGGATGCGGTCGCCCAGCTCGTCCACGCCTTCCCCGGTGAGCGCGCTGACCAGGACGGCGCCGGGGTGGCGCAGGCCAACGTCGAGGCGGCGCTCCGCGTCGAGCGCATCGGCCTTGTTGAGCACGAGCAGGCGCGGCTGCTCGCCGGCGCCGATCTCGTCGAGGACGTCGTCGACGGCGCGCAGCATCTCGAGCATCTCGTCCTCGTCGACGGACGCGTCGACCACGTGGACGATCAGGTCGGCGATCTTGGTCTCCTCGAGCGTCGCGCCGAACGCGTCCACCAGCTGATGGGGAAGCTTGCGGATGAAGCCGACGGTGTCGGTCAACAGGAACGGCCGCCCGTCGAGGCGCAGCGAGCGCGTCGTCGGGTCGAGCGTGTGGAAGAGGCGATCGCGGACGCCGACCTCGGCCCCGGTCATGCGGTTCAGCAGCGTCGACTTGCCGGCGTTGGTGTAGCCGGCGAGCGCGACGAGCGGGATGTGGGCGCGCTCGCGCTCCGCGCGCATCACCGCACGCGAGCTCTGGACGTGCGCCAGCCGCCGCTTCAGCGCCGAGATGCGGTCGCGCGCGAGGCGGCGGTCGGTCTCGATCTGCGACTCGCCCGGGCCCCTGGTGCCGATGCCGCCACCGAGACGCTCGAGATGCGTCCACAGGCCGCGCATGCGGGCGAGGTTGTACTCGAGCTGGGCGAGCTCGACCTGGAGCTTGCCCTCCGAGGAGTTCGCGTGCCCGGCGAAGATGTCGAGGATGATCGCGGTGCGGTCGACGACCGGCACGCCGAGCGTCTGCTCGAGGTTGCGTTCCTGGCGCGGCGACAGCTCGTCGTCGCACGCGACGACGTTCGCGTCGGCCGTCTTCAGCTGCTCCTTGACCTCCTCGAGCCGGCCGGACCCGAGGTAGGTGTTCGGGTGCGGACGCTCGCGGTGCTGCACGACCTCCCCGACGACCGCCACCCCGGCCGTGCGCAGCAGCTCGTGAAGCTCCGACAGGTCGTCGCCCTCGGGCAGTGCGGCGATGCAGAACGCGCGCTGCTTCGCACGACCCGCCTTCGGGCCGCTGTCGTTGGGATGAGACTCGCCGGTACGTCCGTGTCGCGATCGCTGCACAGCCCCAAGTCTAGGCTCTTGCCTGGCGCCAGCTGCCAGGAGTAGGCTCGCGCGCGTCATGGATGACCTGGTCCGGATCGGCGCTGCTGCGCAGGCCCTGGGCGTGAGCGTGGACACGCTGCGTCGCTGGGAGCGCGAGGGCCGCGTGCAATTCGAGCGCCGCGGCAACAGCCGCTTCCTGAAGGCCGAGGAGCTCGCCGCCCTCCTGCGAGCGCGGGGCGCGTCGGATCGCTCGAGCGCCCGCAACCGGCTGCACGGCGTGGTCCTCGAGGTCAAGCGAGACGGGTTGATGGCGCAGGTCGACATGGCCTGCGGTCCCTACCGCATCGTGTCGCTGATGTCGGCCGAGGCGGCCGACGATCTGGATCTCAAGCCCGGCGATCCGGCGACGGCGGTCGTCAAGGCGACGACCGTCATGGTCGAGCGGCCCTAGGCCGGCGCCGGAGCGTGCGCGAGCGCCGCGCGCGCCGGCGGCGGCAGCTTCTCGTAGCGATCCGCGAGCTGGGCCACCGGCAGCACGATGACGCCCTCGCGCGGATCCCCGACCCACGAGCCCGTCCCGTTGGCGAGCGCGTAGGCGGCGTATGCCGCCGCGCACGCGTCGAGCTCGTCGAGCGTGCGGTGCCAGAGTCCGCCGTCGTCGTCGGCGACGCCGCGCAGCCGCAGCGCTGCGATCCTCTGCTGCAGGCCCCACGGCGTGCGCTTCGGGCTCGGCCGGTGCCCGAGCAGCGAGCAGAAGACGGCGTCGGGATAGGTCTCGCACACGCGCCCGAACCGCATCGCGCCGTCGCCGACCGGGCCCATCGCGCCGGGCTGCGGCGCGGGGCGGAACAGTCCGAGCCCGGACAACGCGGTGAAGAGCGCGAAGCCGCTGTCCATCCACGACTCCCAGCGCGCGAGGGCCTGATCGGCCGCGGGGACCGGGTAGAGCGGCAGCCCGCGGCGGAAGAGGACGGCGTCGCATACGCGCGAGCGCTCGTAGCGGCCCGCCGGAAGCGCGAGCTCGTCGCGCAGCGGCGCGCCCGCGCTGAGCAGGTCGAGCCGGCGGCCGGACGGCGCGTCGATC
>CAWCEB010000118.1:0-30493 GCA_963794105.1 uncultured Actinomycetes bacterium
GATGTATTGCTCGTCTCGACGGTCGCCGTGGATCTCGCCAAGGACGTCGTGGGCCATCTCGCCGAGCGCGAGGTCTTGATCATCGGCGCGGGCGAGACCAGCGAGCTGACCGCTCAGGCACTCGCGAAGGAGGGCGTCTCGACGATCTTCGTCGCCAACCGCCACGCCGACCGCGCGCGCTCGCTCGCGGAGCGCTTCGGCGGCACCGTGCTGTCGCTCGACCACCTGCCCAGGCAGCTCGAGTCGGCGGACATCGTGGTCGCCTCGACCTCGTCGCCGCACCCGATCGTCACGGCCGACGCGCTCGCCGAGGTCGCCCGCGCGCGCGCCGGCAAGCCGATCGTCTTCATCGACCTCGCCGTGCCACGCGACATCGATCCCGAGTGCGCCGAGCTGCCCGGGGTGTCGGTCTACGACATGGACGACCTGCAGGCCGCGGTCGCGCGCAACCTCGAGGTGCGCTCCGAGGAGGCCCTACTCGCCGAGCGTGTCGTCGAGGACGAGATCCAGCGCTTCGCGAAGTGGCTCGGCCAGCTCGATGTCGTGCCGACGGTCGCCGCGCTGCGCCGCCACGGCGAGGAGATCGTCGACGGCCTGCTGGCCGAGAACGCCAACCGCTGGGAGTCGCTGAGCGAGAAGGACCGCGAGCGCGTCGAGGCGCTGGCCCGCGCGGTCGCGCAGCGCCTCCTGCACGAGCCGACGCTGCGGATGAAGGCCGCCGCCGGCCACGGCCGTCTGCAGCTCATCCGCGAGCTGTTCGGACTTGACGAGGGGATCGCGCCCGCGGCGAACGCGCCGGCCGACGTGGTCGAGCTCGACGAGCGCCGGACGCGCGAGCGGTGAGGATCGCCACCCGCGGCAGCGCGCTGGCGCTGGCGCAGGCGACGTGGGTTGCGGAGCGCCTCCCGGGCGAGCACGAGCTCGTGAAGGTCACGACGTCCGGGGATCGGGATAGGAACCCGACCCACCCGGACGACAAGGCGCGCTGGGTCGACGCCCTCGAGGGCGCGCTGCTGGACGGCGAGGCCGACCTGGCGGTGCACAGCGCCAAGGACGTTCCGGCGCAGCTCGCGCCGGGCACGGTGCTGCTCGGCTCGCCGCCGCGCGAGGACCCGCGCGACGCCGTGGTGGGCGATCTGCGCCCGGGCGCACGTGTCGGCACATCGTCACTGCGCCGCCGGGCGCAGCTGCTTGCGATCCACGACGACATCGAGGTCGTCGAACTGCGTGGCAACGTCGACACGCGCCTGCGCAAGCTCGCCGATGGCGAGGTCGACGCCGCCGTGCTCGCACTCGCGGGCCTTCGCCGCCTCGGCCGCGCCGCCGGCGCGCAGCCACTCGACCTCGTCCCCGCGGCCGGACAGGGGACGCTCGCGCTGCAGGCACGCGCGGGCGCGCAGCCACTGCCGATCGCCGACCCCGAGGCAACGGCCTGCCTGGCGGCCGAGCGCGCCGTCGTGCGGGTGCTCGAGGCCGACTGCCACTCGGCGGTCGGCGCCCACTGCATGAAGACGGCCCACCCATCCCTGCGCCTGGTCGCCTGGGTGGGCGCGCCTGACGGCTCGGCCTGGGTGCGCGACGAGCTCGAGGGCGACGACCCGGAGGCGCTCGGCACGGCGGTTGCGCAACGGTTGCTCAGCGCGGGGGCGCGGGAGCTGCTGTGATCGCCGGTCGCGTCATCCTCGCCGGCGCGGGACCGGGCGACCCGGGGCTGCTCACGCGCCGCGCGGCCGAGGCGCTCGCGATCGCCGACGTCGTGCTCCACGACCAGCTGATCCCGCGCGAGGCGCTCGACCTCGTCCGCACGGGCGCCGAGGTGATCGACGTCGGCAAGCGCGGCGGCGGCGAGCAGGTCCCCCAGGACGAGACGAACGAGCTGATCGTCCGCCACGCACAGGCGGGCAGGGTGGTCGTACGGCTCAAGGGCGGGGACCCGTTCGTGTTCGGCCGCGGCGGCGAGGAGGCCCTGCTGTGCGCCGAGCACGGCATCCCGTTCGAGGTGATCCCGGGCATCACCGCCGGCGTCGCCGCGCCTGCCTACGCCGGCATCCCCGTCACGCACCGCGGGCTCGCCGGCGCGGTCGCCTTCGTCACGGGCTTCTCGGCGGAGAGCGATGTCGACATGGGCGCGCTCGCGGTGTTTCCCGGAACGCTCGTCTTCTACATGGGCGTGCGCACCCTGCCGCAGATCGCCGAGCGGCTGATTGCCGGCGGCCGCAACCCCGACGAGGCCGCGGCGGTCGTCGAGCGCGGCACGATGCCGGACCAGCGGACGATCACCGGCACGCTGGCCGACATCGCCACGCGCGCGGCCGATGCGCAGGTGCGCGCACCGTCGATCACGATCATCGGTGCGGTCGCGGCGCTGCACGCGCAACTCGGCGGCCCGCTGGCCGGGCGCACGATCGCCGTCACGCGCGCGCGTGAACAGGCAAGCGGCCTGGCCGCGCGCCTCCAGGGGCTCGGAGCGCGCGTGGTGCTCGCTCCGGCGATCCGGACCGAGCCGCTCGACGCGCGACTGCCCGACCTCGCCGGCTTCGACCTGCTGTGTCTCACGAGCCCGACGGGCGTGGCGCGGCTGCTCGACCTCGTCCACGACGCGCGGGGCCTCACCGGGCCGCGGATCGCGGCGATCGGCCCGGGCACGGCTGCCGCCCTTCGCAGCGGCGGTATCGAGCCCGACATCGTTCCGGAGCGATCCAACGCGGAGGGCCTCGTCGACGCGCTGGCGGGCATCGACGTGCGCCGCGCGCTGATCGCCCGCGCCGAGGAGGGCCGCGAGGTGCTGCCCGACGCGCTGCGCGCCCGCGGCGCCGAGGTCGAGCTGCTCGCGCTCTACCGGACGATCGCGGAGCCGCTGAGCGCGTCAGAGCGCGCCGCCGCCCTCGAGGCCGACCTGCTCGTCTTCGCGTCCTCCAGCGCCGTGAAGGCGTTCCACGACGCGGCGGGGACGCTCGACGGACCGCGCATAGCCTCGATCGGCCCGGCCACGAGCGCGACGATCCGCGACCTCGGTGGCGCGGTCGCCATCGAGGCCGCCGAGCACACGCCCGACGGGTTGATCGGCGCGATCCTGGAGGCATCCGACTAGCCTCCGTCCGCGTGGGCAGGGGTGTCCTCGCAGCCATCGTCGCGATCCTCGTCGCCGCTCCCGCGGCCGGCGCCGCGACGCTGCGCGCGGGCGCCGGGCAGGCCGACATCACGCCGCCGCAGACGGGCTACTACCTCGGCGGGTTCACGCGCCAGGACCGCGTGGCGCAGGGGCAGAGCGCACGCCTGTATGCCAACACGCTCGTCCTGCAGCGCGGCTCGCGCAAGCTGGCGCTCGTGGCGGCCGAGGTGTTCGCGATCCCGGCCGGGCTGCAGGAGGACGTCGCCCGGCGCGTGGCGGCGCTGGGGCTCGATCGCACGAGCGTGCTGCTGCAGGCCTCCCACACGCACTCCGCGCCTGGCGGGTTCTTCCCGAACAAGACCTACAACTTCGCGGCACCGAGCCTGCAGACCGTGACCGACCCGCTGAGCTTCGCCCAGCTGGTGGATCCCAAGCCGGTCGACCTGCAGCTCTACACGTACCTCGTCGACCGGATCGCCGAGTCGATCCGCCGCGCGAACGCGGACCTGGCTCCCGCGGCGGCCGCCTGGGGGCATTCGACGCTGCTCGGCGTCACGCAGAACCGCTCGATCGAGGCGCATCTTGCCAACCACGGCATCCACGTCGCCACCGGTGACGGATCGGCGGCCATGGACCCGAAGGGCGTCAACGAGACGATCGACCCGGACGTGGACGTCCTGCGCGTGGACAAGGTCACGCGCAAGCGGCGCATCCCGATCGGCGCATGGTCGAACTTCGCCGACCACGGAACGGTCATCCACTCCGAGTGGCGGGCGTACTCGGGCGATCATCACGCCGCCGCCTGGCGCGTGTTCAGCAAGATCGTGCGCCGGCATGGCCATGTGCCGGCCGGTCAGACCGTCGTCAACGTCTACGGCAACGCCGACGAGGGCGACCAGACCGCCGGGATCGCGCACGTCGGGCCCGCGGCGGCCGACTGGGTCGGCACGCAGGAGGCGCTCGCGATGGTGCGCGCCTGGAAGCAGGCCGGAGCGCACCTGCGCCGCACGCCGGCGCTGGACCTGCGCTGGACGCGGACGTGCTTCTGCGGCCGCGACACCGCGACCGGCAAGGTGGACACGCAGGGCCGCGAGGGCATGGGGTTCCTCACCGGCTCCGAGGAGGAGCGCGGCCCGCTCTACGACGTCACGCACGTGTCGTTCGAAGGCAGGACGACGCCGTACGACGACCCCGTGCAGGGTGACAAGTACGTCATCCCCGGCGCGGGCAACCCGCCGCCGGCGGTCCCGATCGCGGTCGTGCGGCTCGGAGACCACGTGCTGGCCGGCGCTGCCGGGGGAGGCGACCAAGGAGGCCGGCGCGCGCATCAAACAGGCGCTCGTCGAGGCGATGGCTCCCGACGGCGTCCAGCGCGCGGTCATCGCCGGCCTTGCCGACGACTACGTCCAGTACATCACCACGCCGCAGGAGTACGGGCAGCAGAGCTACGAGGGCGCCTCCACGGTGTACGGCAAGAACGAGGGCACGTTCTTCCAGGAGCAGCTCGTGGACCTCGGCAAGCGGATGGATGCGGGCCAGCCTGCGCCCGCGCCCTACGCGTTCGATCCCAGCTATGGCGTCACGCCCGACGGCGCGCCGTACCCCGCGGGGGCCGACCACGGCGCCCCGCTGAGTCAGCCCACGCGCACGGTCGAGCGCCTCGGGCAGCCGTCGTTCGCCTGGCAGGGCGCACCACTGGGCCGCGATCTCCCGGCCGACCGTGCCTTTGTCTCGGCCCAGCGCCGCGATCGGCGCGGGCGCTGGCACACCGTCGACACCGATCTCGGGCTGGACTTCGTGTGGCGCGTCGACGATCAGGGCCGCTACGACGCGACCTGGGAGGTCCCCCTGACCGTGCCGACGGGCACGTATCGCTTCCGTGTCACGGCCGCGCGCTACGCGCTGACGCTCACAGCCGTTCCGCGTCGTTGCGGCCACGTCGCTCGTCCCCGTCGTGCGCGACGGCGCGGTCCGCCTCACGTACCCGGAGCCGATCGTGAACGTGGATCTGACAGCGCGGCCGGCGGCGGCGAACGGCGGGCGCGTGACCTACGTGGTGGCAGGCTCGCGGCACACGATCCGCCACCGCCGCGGCACCGCGTTCGCCGTGCCCACGGGCGCCACGATCCCCGCCCGGGGCGCCCGCGACCGCTACGGCAATGCATCCAGTCACGACGTGACGATCCAACAATAGGAGCGCTGGCGCGTTGCAGGAGCATGAAGAAACTCCTCCCCATGCTCGCCCTGGCTGCGTTCGCGGTGCCCGCCCTTGCGGCGGACCCACCCGGTACGCCCAGCGCAGAGAAGCAGTGCCGCGACCAGCGGACCCAGATGACCGCCTCCGTGTTCAAGGACGCCTGGGGGACCAACAAGAACAAGTCCAACGCCTTCGGCAAGTGCGTCTCCAAGACGAACAAGACGCTCGACAAGAACGCCGCTTCGGCCAGCAGCGCGTGCAAGGCCGAGCAGGCCGCGGACGCCGCCGCCTTCAAGGAGAAGTACGGCACCAACAAGAACAACTCCAACGCCTTCGGCAAGTGCGTGTCCGCTCAGGCGAAGGCTGCCGACGCGGCAAGCCAGAAGGCCACGATCAACGCCGCCAAGCAGTGCAAGGACGAGCGCAAGGCCGATCCGGCCGCGTTCAAGGAGAAGTACGGCACCAACAAGAACAACCGCAACGCGTTCGGCAAGTGCGTCTCGACGATCGCCAAGGCGCAGCAGGACGCCCAGCCGTCCTCGTAGGACCGCTTTAGGGAGGAACCGGCATCACCCGGAGGTGGGCGGCTCGCCCTCCTCCGGGATGCCGGGCAGATCGCCGACCTCAGGGTCGTCCTCGACCGGAGGCACGCCCATGGGCGGGGCCTCGGGCTCTTCGTCGGGCAGGCCTGTCGGGGCGTCGCGCTCTGGATCCATGGGGCGGGTGTACCCTCGCCGCCGTGTTCGTCACGTTCCTCAGCGACTACGGGCGCGGCGATGACTTCGTCGGCGTCTGCCATGCCGTCATCGCGCGCATCGCGCCCGAGGTGCGGGTGATCGACCTGACCCACGATGTGCCGCGCCACGACGTGCGCAGCGCGGCCGTCATCCTGCGGCGCGCGCTGCCGTTCTGCCCGGCGGGCGTGCATCTCGTGGTCGTCGACCCCGGCGTGGGCGGGACGCGCCGCGCGGTGGCGGTTCGGGTCGCCGAGGAGGGTCGGGTCCTGGTCGGGCCCGACAACGGCGTGCTCTGGCCTGCGGCCGAGCGCCTCGGGGGCGTCGTCGAAGCCGTCGACGTGGCGCACTCCCCACACCGGCTGGAACCTGTCTCGGCCACGTTCCACGGGCGCGACCTGTTCGCCCCGGTCGCGGCGCACCTCGCGGCGGGCGAGCCGCTCGGCGCCGCGGGCGAGCCGATCGAGCCCGACGAGCTCGTGCAGCTGACGCTCCCGACGCCCCACGTCGAGGCCGAGCGCGTTACGCCCACGTCGTCAGCACCGACACGTTCGGCAACGTCGCGCTCGACGTCGCGCACGACGAGGGCATGGCGGCCGGGCTGCGGCTCGGGGCACGCGTGCGGGTGAACGGCACGCCCGCGACGTACGCGCGGACCTTCGAGGACGTCGGGCCCGGGCGAGCTGATGATCTACGAGGACGCCTACCGGACGCTCGCGCTGGCGATCAACCGCGGCTCGGCGCGGGAGTTCCTCGACCTGGGGCTCGACGACGAGGTCCTGATCGAGCCGTGACGCTCGGCCGCCCGCGGCTGCACCTGCGCGAGACCGGATCGACGAACGACCGCGCGCGCGAGCTCGCCGCTGCGGGCGCGCCGCACGGCACGCTCGTCACCGCCGCGGCGCAGTCGGCGGGACGCGGCCGCCAGGGGCGCGCGTGGTCGGCGCCGCCCGGCCATGCGCTGCTCATGTCGCTCGTCCTGCGCGACGCGCACCCGCTGCTTCCGCTCGCCGCCGCCGTCGCAGTCGCCGAGCGCCGTCGGGGCCGATGCGCGGATCAAGTGGCCCAACGACGTGCTCATCGAGGGCCGCAAGGTCGCGGGGATCCTGGCCGAGGGGCGCCCGCAGGAGGGCTGGGCGGTGCTCGGCATCGGCGTGAACGTGGCGGTCCGGGTCGAGGACCTTCCGCCCGAGCTGCACGCGACCGCCGCCACGCTGGGACGGGACCCCAGCGGCGTCGAGCCATTCCTCGCGACCCTGCTCGCCGCGCTCGAGCCCGCGCTCGCGCTGCCGGCCGGCGGAGCTGCTCGATGCCTGGCGCGCACGCGACGCGCTCCTCGGCCGCCAGATCAGCTGGTCAACGGGCAGCGGCATGGCCGCGGGCATCGATGGCGAGGGCCGGCTCGTGGTCGAGCTCGCGGACGGCGGCCGTACCTCGCTGGACGCCGGCGAGGTCCACCTCGGACTCAGGGGACAGTCCCCTCAGTCCGGCTAGGCGGCCTCGGACTCAGGGGACAGTCCCCTCAGTCCGGCTAGGCGGCTTCGGCGGACCCGCCGCCTCCGGCGGCGGGTGCCCCGGGCTCGGTCTTCTTGCGCGGGGAGCGGCGCTTGGGCTTCTCGGCCGTCTCGGCCGCCGCGGCAACCGCCTCGGCGGCGGCCAGGACCGATGACTGCTCCTCGGCCTTGGCCGGAGCATCGGGCTTCGCCGCCGGCTTGCGGCGCGAGCGGCTGCGGGAACGTGGCTTCGGCTTGTCCGCCACGGCCTCCTCGTCGAAGTCCGCATCCGTGCGGTCCTCGTCGGTCGAGTAGTCACCATCGGCGGAGTCGTCGTCGGGAACGCCGGGCTTGTCGATCCCCGGCTCGCCCTCGGACTCCTCCGGGGTCTCGACGGTCGTCAGGACCTCCTCCTCCGTGGCCGCCGCCTCCTGCGGATCGCCCTTGCGCCGGCGGCGCCGGTTGCGGCCCTTGCGGCCCTTGGGGAAGTTGCGCAGCAGCTCGCGCGAGAGCGCGCTCGGCTTGCGAGCCATCCGCGTCCGGGCACCGCGGACGACCTCCATCGCCTCCGGCGTGTGCGCCACGGCGGCAGCAAGGATCGCGGCGCTCAGCCGGCGGTCCTGCTTGCGCGCGGCGTGGACGAGCCGCCTGGCGTTGCGAGCATGCGCGCCGCCGGAGGAGTTCACGAGCAGGCCGAGGAGCCGCTTGGTCTCCGGCCAGCGCTGCACGGCGTACTCCTCGTGCACCTCGCGCGTCATGTCCGCGATGTCCCAGATCCACTGCGAGGCCTCGTCGCGGCGGCCGATCCGGCGCTCGGCCAGCGCCTGCAGGAGCACCTTGGCGCCCTCGCGGCGCTCGTCGCGCGACCACGTGCCGACCACGTCGACGGCGGTGCGGAACGCCTCGTCGTCGCGCAGCGCCGCGATCTCCTGCAACGCGCGGATGCGCAGCTGCGAGTTCTTGTTGCGCTCGACCGCGGTGACGAGGAAGCGGCGCTTGAGCTCGCCGGTCTTGTCGAAGTGCAGCATCGCGCGAGCCCGCCGCCAGCCGCTGGGCGCGACGCGCGCGCCCGCGAGCGCCGCCCACATGTGCTGCTCGCCCCAGTCCAGGTGCTCGACCGCGATGCGCCAGAGCTCGCGCTCGAAGACGTCGTGACGCCGCTCTTCGTCGGCGGTCACCGGGATCACGCGGCGCTCGACGCGCACACGCCGGCCGCGACCGCGGCGCACCGGGCCGACCACGATCGCCCCGCCGCGGTAGACGTCGCGGTCGAGCAGCGAGTGCAGCGTCACGACGGGGTCATCGTGCTTGGTCGCCGGGTGGACGAAGTCCACGACGATGCCCGACTCCTTGCCGGGGTGGCGGCGCGTGACGCGCCCGACACGCTGCTGGTAGATGCGCTTGGACGCCGTCGGCGCGAGGTGCATGCAGATCGTCGCGCGCGGCGAGTTCCAGCCCTCCGCCAGCAGCTGCGCGTTGACGAGCACGTCGATCTCGCCGCGTTCGTACTGGGCGAGGATCTCGGCGAGCTCGCGCTTGGGCGTCTCGCCGGACACCCCCATCGCGTTCATGCCGGCCTCGCGGAACGCCTCAGCGACGTTCATCGCGTGGCGCACGCCCGCGGCGTAGACGACGCCCGGCACGCCGTTGAAGCGCGTCTTGTACAGGTCGGCGATCGCCATGTTGAACGGCAGCTGGTCCAGAAGCTCGGCCAGCAGCTCCTGGTCGAACTCGACGTCCACGTCGCCGCGGCGCAGCGGCACCTTGGCGATCGTGCGCACGCCCGGGCCGGGCGGGATGCGGATGCAGCGCAGCGGCGCGATCACGCCGCGCCGCGCCGCCTGTGCGAGATCGAAGCGCGAGGTCTGCGTCGGGAAGAGGTCGGTGACGTGGCGGGCGATCAGCGCGCCCGTCGCGGTCATGCCGATGAAGATCGGGCCCGGTCCAGGCGCGGATCGCGGCGGAGGTCTTCTCGCCCAGCGCGGTATGCGCCTCGTCGCAGATGACGATCGTGTAGGCGCTCGAGATGCGGCCCGCGTTGCGCACGAACCACTGGTAGGTCTCGACCGTGACGGCGCCGACCGGCCGCGGGCGGTGATCGGAGTCGTCGTCGTCCAGCAGCGGCGGGCGACTCGCGGTCGGCGTAGCCGCGCGTGCGCAGCTCGCCGAGGAACTGGTCGACCAGGTTGCGCCGGTGGGTCAGGATCAGGACGCCGCCGGTGCGCGACGCCTCGACGAAGCCCATCGCGGCGACGGTCTTGCCGGCGCCCGTCGCATGCTCGAACCAGAAGCGCTTGTGGGCGTTGGGGTCGTCGAGCGCCTCGTCGATGACGTCCTCGTCGACGTCGTCGGGCAGCTCCTCCTCGCCCTCGTCCTCCTCCTCGTCCTCCTCCTCGTCGTCCTCATCGACGTCGTCGTCGTCCTCATCGTCGTCGACGACCTCCTCGTCGTCGTCGACCGCGAGCACGGGAGCGGCCGCCGGCACCGGATCGGCATCGCCGTTGCGCTGGGCCTCGGCGAGCAGTGCGGTGAGCGTCCCGGAGAGCGCATCGACCTGGTGGGGATTGAGCAGCGTCCCGTCGGCCAGGTGGGGCTCTTCCTCGCTCAGCAGGCGCTCCAGGCCGAGCAGCAGCGAGAACCGCCGGCGCCACTCGGTCGGTCGGCACCTTGGCGCCGTCGTCGAGCTCCTTCAGCGCGGATTCGAACGCACGCCGCCGCGCGCCGCCGGGGGCGAGCGCATCGCCGAGCTGCTCGCCGTCGTGAACGAAGCGCTCCTGGGTGAAGCGCTCGACGCGAGCGATCTGCTCGGGCGAAGGAAGAACGGCCGGATCGGCCACAGACGTGGTTTCAGCCAATGGAAAGGCCTGCTGACTTCGGATAAGGGAACCGCGGAGGACCGTGTGTCGCGCGGCTCGCGCTCCCTCGCACAGGGAGCCGGGCGAGGATCCCTCCCAAGATCGGATCCTCGCTGCACCGCGAAGTCTACCAGCCTCCGTCTGGGATCATCCACTCCAGATGCGGCGACTTGCAATCCCCCTCGCAGCACTTGTCGTGGCCGGCATCGTCGTGCTCGGCCTCACGCAGACCGGCGGTCAGAAGAAGGGCCCCGATCGGCTCTCGCTCGCCCAGATGCAGCGCGCGCTCGAGGGCGCGCCGCCGCAGCTGGCGGCGGTCTATCGCCAGGGCAACACCGTCGTCGGCGGCTCCACGAAAGCCTTCCAGCGCCAGGTCAACGCGCTGCGCGGGCACCCGGTCGTGGTGAACAAGTGGGCGTCGTGGTGCGGGCCGTGCCGGACCGAGTTCCCGATCTTCCAGCACGCCGCAACCAGGTACGGCAAGCAGGTGGCGTTCCTGGGGGTCAACGCCAACGACCACGACGCCGCGGCACGCCGATTCCTGCAAGTCCGAGGCGCTCCCCTATCCCGAGCTTCAGCGACCGCAACCTCGCGATCTCCGGCAAGCTCGGCATCGTCTCCGATCTTCCCGACGACGGTGTTCCTCGACGCGCAGGGCAAGCGCCAGTACATCCATCAGGGCTACTACACGAGCACGGCGGCGCTGGCGGCGGACATCCGCCGCTACGCGCTCGGCGCCCCTTCGTGACCTCGCGACCGCCGCACGGTGCTGTGGGTCAGGCCCTGATCGAGGTGCGCGAGGTCCGCGACGACGACGAGCGGCGCACCGCGCTGGCGCTGCGCCACGAGGTCTTCGTGGACGAGCAGGGAGTTCCGCCCGAGCTCGAGATCGACGAACACGACGAGGACGCGCTGCACCTCGTCGCGATCGACGGCGACCGCCTCGTGGGGACCTGCCGTCTGGTCCACGACGCGGAGCGCGCGAAGTTCGGGCGGCTCGTCGTCGCCCGCGACGCGCGCGGCGCCGGGATCGGCATCGCGCTCCTGGGCGAGGCCGAACGCCGGGCGCGCGCGCTTGGCTGCGAGCAGATGGTGCTCACCGCACAGACCGCGGCGATGGGGCTCTACGAGCGGGCCGGGTACGCCGCGCGAGGCGACGTCTTCCTCGATGCCGGCATTGAGCACATGACGATGGAGAAGGCGCTTGCCTGAGGTCCGCGTCGATCCGCTCACCGGGCTGCGCACGATCATCGCCGGCGACCGCGCCGGGCGCCCCGGAGGCGGGCTGTCGTGCACCCCTCCGGACCCGATCGACCCGGAGCAGGACCCGTTCCTGGAGGGCCACGAGGACCGCACTCCGCCCGAGATCCATCGCGCCGGCGGCGGCGAGCCGAACACGCCCGGCTGGACCGTCCGCGTGGTGCCGAACCTGTATCCGGCGCTTGCGGCCGACGCCGCCGACCCGGAGCCCGACGCGAACCGCGACCTGTTCACCGCCACGGCGGCGCGCGGCGACCACGAGGTGGTCGTGAACGCCCCGCAGCCGCTCGTGTCGCTGTCGCAGCTCGACCCGGCGCAGGTCGCGGCAGCCGTCGACGTCTGGCGGGAGCGCATCCGCCACCACACGGCGGCGGGGGCGCCTACGTCCACGTGATCGTCAACGAGCGCCGCGAGGGCGGCGCGTCGCTGCCGCACACGCACGCGCAGGTGTACGCGCTGCCGTTCGTCCCGGCACAGGTGGCCCGGGAGCGCGAGCGCTTCAGCGCCCACGCCGTCCGGACGATGGGCGGCAACCTGCTGGGCGACCTCGTACAGGAGGAGGTGCGCCGGCGCGAGCGCCTCGTCGCCGTCGACGACGAGGCCGTGCTGATCGCCCCGTACGCGTCGCGGCTGCCGTTCCAGCTGCTGCTCGCGCCGCGGCGCCCGCAGCCGCGCTTCGAGGACGACACCGCCGGCGCCGCGCTGCTCCACGATGCGCTGAGCCGCCTTGCGCGCCGGTTCGGCGCCCCGCCGCCGCTGAACCTCTGGGTCCGCACCGCGCCGCGCGGAGCCGACCACTTCGGGTGGCGCATCGACATCCTGCCGCGCCTGACCCACCTGGCGGGCCTCGAGATGGGCGCCGGGCGTGCAACCTGAACATCGTCGCCCCGGAGCTCGCCGCCGCCGAGCTGCGCGACGCATGAGAGCACTCGTCCAGCGCGTGGCGCGCGCGTCGGTGGCGGTGGACGGCGAGGTGACCGGCGCGATCGGGCCGGGGCTGCTGATCCTGCTGGGCATCACGCACGACGACACCGATGCGATCTGCGACCGGCTCGCCGACAAGGTCCGCGCGCTGCGGGTCTTCGCCGATGCCGAGGGCCGGATGAACGAGCCGCTGGGCGACCGCGAGGTGCTCGTCATCAGCCAGTTCACGCTCTACGGCGATGCGCGCAAGGGCAACCGGCCCGTCCTACGTCGCGGCCGCGCCGCCCGAGCGTCGCCGAACCGCTGTACGAGCGCTTCCGGGCGCAGCTCGGCGCCCAGGGCGGCGTCTTCGGCGCGCACATGGATGTCGAGCTGGTCAACGACGGGCCGGTGACCCTGCTGCTCGAGCTATAGCCTCCCCGCCTCATGCCGCCTGAGCCCAGATTCGTCATCCGCTTCGCCGCCGAGCCACCGCAGGAGGGCCTGCCCTACGGCCGCTGGGCCGAGCAGCTGCAGCGCCGAGTTCCTGGCCGCGTGCCTGCGCATCGACACCGAGGGCGAGGAGGTCGGCGAGCCCGGCGAGGTCACGTGGTTCCCGGACCGCGGCTTCGGCGGCCGCACCTACGTCCCCGCCACCGCGCGCACGAGCGCCGGCTTCGAGCTCTACGGCCACGTGTCGTTCGCGCGCGACGAGGACGGCGAGCCGACCGACTTCGCCGCGAGCGCGGACTTCACCGGCGAGACCGCGGAGGCCAACCCGGACTGGGCGATCGATCTCAGCGACGATGTGGTCGGCGCCTGGCGCGGGGAGCACGGCGCGGTGGCCGCGATGACGCTGATCTGGGGCGTGCCGCTGGTGCGCGACGGAGCGGTCGCCACCGCCGAGCTCGCGGACCTCGCCGTCGACCAGTGCACGCTGATCGAGGGGCGCTTCACCCTGCTCGCACCCGACGACTACCGCGGCGACACGCTCGACGTGAAGCTGTTCGACATCCGCGGCAACGAGCTCGCGAGCGAGTCGCTCTACGAGGACGATGACGAGCCTGAGTGAGCTCGTCAGGGCGCGGCGCACGACCAAGGTCTTCGGGCCCGACCCGCTCGACCGCGCGACGATCTTGGAGCTCCTCGAGCTCGCCCGCTGGGCGCCCAACCACCACCTCACGAACCCGTGGCGCTTCCGCGTCCTGGGCTCCGGCGCGCTCGCGCGGCTGAAGGAGGCCGCTGGAGCGGAGGCCGCGGGCAAGCTCGACCGCGCTCCGACCCTTGTCGCCGTCGGCGTGACGCAGAGCGGCGACGATCCCGTGCAGGACGAGGAGGACCTGCTGGCCGCAGGCTGCGCCGCGTTCCTGGTGCTGCTGGGCGCCGAGGAGCGCGGGCTCGCGAGCTACTGGCGCACGCCCGCCGTCCTTCGCACGCCCGCGGGCCGCGCCGCCCTGCAGGTGCCCGACGATGTGCGGCTGATCGGCCTGCTGCACCTCGGCCGGCGCCGCCAGGAGCAGCCCGCGCCCGAGCGCGCGCCGCTCGCCGACGTCGTCAGCTGGCTGGACTGACGCGCGCGACCGTCGCGCCGCTGCGCTCGACGAGCTGCGCGGGCGTGAGCGGGAAGACGCTGCGCGGCGTGCCCGCCGCCGCCCAGACCTCGTCGTAGCCGAGCAGGTCCTCGTCGACGAGCGTCTCGAGCGGCGCCGGGTGCCCGTAGGGCGGGACGCCGCCGATCGCGAAGCCCGTCGCGCGGCGCACGATGTCGGCGTCGGCCTTCGCGAGCGCCGCAGCGCGCGCTGCGTCGACCGTGTTGGCGCCGCTGCAGAGCACGAGCACAGGCTCGTCGCCGCGCACGAACACCAGCGACTTCACGATCTGCCCGACGGTCGCAGCCGATCGCCGCGGCGGCGTCCTGCGCGGTGCGCGTCCCCTCGGGGAACTCGCGCGCGCCGTCGAACGCGGTCGGGGTCACGCCGGCCGCGGTCGGCACCCGCGACGCGATCTCCTCGTCGGTCAGCGGGTAGTGGCAGGCGGCGACGTTGCCGCCCTGCTTGACCTCGAGCAGCGGCTCCTCGACGTCGCAGTGCCCGGCGACGAACTTCGGGCAGCGCGTGTGGAAGCGGCAGGCGGGCGGCGGGTTCGTCGGCGACGGCACGTCGCCGACGAGCACCTGGCGGTGCTTCTCGCGCGCCAGGCGCGGGTCGGGCACCGGGACCGCGCTGAGCAGCGCGCCGGTGTACGGGTGGCGAGGGTGGTCGTAGAGCTGCTGTCCGTCGGCGAGCTCGACGATCTTGCCGAGGTACATGACCGCAACCCGGTCGCACATGTGGCGCACGACGCTGAGGTCGTGGGCGATGAAGACGATCGTCAGGCCCAGCTCGCGCTGCAGGTCGCGCAGCAGGTTGAGGATCTGCGCCTGGATCGAGACGTCGAGTGCCGAGACCGGCTCGTCGGCGACGATCAGCTTGGGCTTGAGCGCGATCGCGCGCGCGACGCCGATGCGCTGGCGCTGGCCGCCGGAGAACTCGTGCGGGAGCCGGTTGTAGTGCTCCGGGTTGAGCCCGACCTGCTCCATGAGGTCCTGCACCCTGCGCCGGCGCTTGTCCTTGTCGCGCTCGATGCCATGGATCTCGAACGGCTCGCCGATGATCGACGCCGACGGTCTTGCGCGGGTTCAGCGACGAGTACGGATCCTGGAAGATCATCTGCATCTCGCGCCGCAACGGCAGCAGCGCGCGGCGGTTGGCGCCGGCGATGTCGATGCCGTTGTAGACGATCGAGCCGCTGGTGGGGTCGAGCAGCCGGGTGATCAGGCGCGCCGTCGTGGACTTGCCACAGCCCGACTCGCCGACGAGCCCCAGCGTCTCGCCCTCGTTGATGTCGAACGAGACGCCGTCGACGGCCTGCACCGCGCCGACCTGCTTCTGGAAGATGATCCCCTTGCGGATCGGGAAGTGCTTGACGAGGTCGCGGATCTCGATGAGCGGCGTGCTCACGTCGCGACCTCCTCGGACTCGAAGCCGATCGCGCTGCGCGCCTCGGCGGGATCCTTGCCGTCCTGCAGCTCACGCCACAGCCGGCGGCGCGTCTCGGACGCCAGCAGGCAGCGCACCACATGCTCGCTGTCGTCGGGCACCGGATCCAGCGGCGGATGGGTGTGCCGATGGGCCTCGCGCACGTAGGGGCAGCGCGGATGGAACGAGCAGCCGCCGGGGAGCGTGATCAGCGACGGTGGCAGCCCACGGATCGGGACGAGCTCCTCGCCGCTCGGCAGATCCAGGCGCGGGATCGAGCGCAGCAGCCCCCACGTGTACGGATGCTCGGGTGCGGCGAAGATCGTGTCCGTCGCCGCGTGCTCGACGATCTCCCCCGCGTACATCACGGCGATCTCGTCGGCCACCTCGGCGACCACGCCGAGGTCGTGGGTGATCATCACGATCGCGGTGTCGAGCTCCGACTGAAGGCGCTGGATCAGGTCGAGGATCTGCGCCTGGACCGTCACGTCAAGGGCGGTCGTCGGCTCGTCGGCGATCAGCAGCTTGGGGTCGTTGGCCAGCGCCATAGCGATCATCACGCGCTGGCGCATACCTCCCGAGAACTCGTGCGGGTAGGAGTCGACGCGCCTGCGCGGCTCGGGGATGCCGACCAGCCCGAGCATCTCGACCGCGCGGTCCAGAGCCTGGGCCTTCGACACGTCGCGGTGCGACTGGATCCCCTCGACGAGCTGCTTGCCGATCCGGTAGAAGGGATGCAGCGAGGACAGCGGGTCCTGGAAGATCATCGCGATCTCGTTGCCGCGGATCTTGCGCATGTCCTCGTCGCTCGCCCTGAGGAGATCCTTGCCGTCGAACTTCACGCTGCCCGAGATCCGCGCGGACTTGAAGAACCGGGTGAGGCCCATGACGGTGAGCGACGAGACGCTCTTGCCCGAGCCGGACTCGCCCACGATGCCCAGCGCCTGACCGCGCTCGACGCGGTAGGAGACGCCGTCGACGGCCTTGACGACGCCGTCGTCGGTATGGAAGTGGACCTTGAGGTCCTCGACTTCGAGCAGCGCCACGTTCAGTACCTCACGCGCGGGTCGAGGAAGGCGTAGAGGACGTCGACGATGAGGTTCAGCGCGATGATGAAGAAGGCTCCGATGATCACGGTTCCCTGAACCGTCGGGAGGTCGCTCTTCTGGATCGAGTCGAACGCCAGGCGACCGATGCCCGGGATGTTGAACACCGATTCGGTGAGGATCGCGCCGCCGAGCAGGATGCCGATGTCCAGCCCCAGGATCGTGACGATCGGCGTGATCGCGGAGCGCACACCGTGACGGAAGATCACCGTGCGCTCACGCAGGCCCTTCGCCCGCGCGGTGCGGATGTAGTCCTCGGCCATCACCTCGAGGAGGTTGCCGCGCAGGAAGCGCGCGTACACCGCGGCGAACGCGGTCGCGAGGCACATCCACGGAAGGAACAGGGTCGGCGCCACGCTCAACGGGTCGGTGAAGAGGCTGCCCGTGTTCGGGTAGGAGCCGGCGCCCTTGAAGAGCGGGATCTTGCCGATGTCGTTGCTGAACAGGTAGAGCGCCACCAGCCCCACCCAGTAGACAGGGGCGCTGATGGCGACGAGCGCGGCGCCCATCGCGATGCGGTCCGACAGCTTGCCACGGCGGATCGCGCTGATGATCCCCACAGGGATGCCGACCATCAGCCATACCACCATGCCGCCGAGCGCGAGCCCGGCGGTGGCGGGAAGCCGGTCCAGGATCTGCGCCTTGACCGACACGTTGTTCTGGTAGCTGTAGCCGAAGTCGGGAGGCTTGAAGCCTTCGTGGGCGTCGAACGGGACGAGCTTGGCCAGGTAGATCCGGTACTGCTCGAAGAACGGCTTGTCGAGCCCGAACGTGTGCTTGATCGACGCGCGCAGCTCGGGCGTCGCATTGCGCCCCGCGCGCAGGGCCACGGGATCGGCCGAAGGCAGCTTGCTGAAGATGAGGAACGTCAGGAAGCTGATCACCAGCAGCAGGACGATCATCCACAGCAGTCGTCTGACGATGTAGGTGGCCATTGAAAAGGGGTGCTTGTCAGCAGGAGATGAGCGGGTGGCTCCGCCGCCCGCTCAAAGCGGACGGCGGAACCTCCACGCTACGGACTTACTTCAGCGACGTGAAGGACAGGTGCCACACCGTCGAGTAGTTGTCCGCGACGCCCTGGACGTCCTTGGACTCGATCAGCGGGGTCTTGTCCCACAGCCACGGCACCGCTGGCGCGAGCAGCGTGATGTCCTGGTCGATCTTGGCGAACGCCTTGCTACGGCCGGAGCCCGGCGGCAGCAGTGCGGCCTTGTCGATTCGCGCGTTCATGGCCTTGTCGTCCAGCTGCGGCCAGTTGGTGTTGTTGGCCGGCAGGATCGCCTCGCCGTTGAATGTCGGGTTGATGAAGGACTCCGGGTCCACGAAGTCCTTGAAGAAGCCGACGTTCGGGCAGATGGCCACCTGGGCCTTCGGCACGCCGCAGAACTTCGTGTACAGCGCGTCCTGCGTGACGATCCGGAAGTTCAGCTTGAAGCCGAGCTTCTCGAACTGGTTCGCCGCGACCTCGGCGGACTTCTTGCCCGGATCGGCGTTGGTGCCGATCATGAGCAGCTTCTCCGTGCCGGCGTACTTACCGTCGGCGCTCACGGGGACGCCCTCCTGCTTGGCGGCGAGCATGTACTTCTTCGCCACCGCGGGATCACCGGCCGTGTTCTTCAGGAAATCGAACTTCGGGTCGTCCGGCACGGTGAGTCCGCCGGCCTCGTCGAATCCCGGAATGCCCGGCGGGATGTAGCGCCACGCGATGTCGCCGACGATCGGGCCGCCACGCGTGAGGCGCATGGCGTTGCGATCGAAGATCGCGACGACGGCCTTCCGCACGTTGACGTTGTCGAACGGCTTGATCTTCGTGTTCATCGCGACGTAGCGCGTGCCACCCGCGGGGACCAGCACGAGCTGGTTCTTGAACCGCGTCGCGGCCTGCTTGAGCACCGGCGCCGGCGGGGCGCCGTCGCCCTGGACCAGGGCCGAGCCGTTGAGAATCCGGCGGCTCGCGACGGTCGAGTCGGAGTTGCCCTCATCGATGTGGATCTTGTCCAGGTAGGCCGGCCGGTAGTCGGTCGACTTGTCCCAGTTCGGGTTGCGAACGAGCTCGATCGACTTCGCGGGCTTCCAGCCCGTGAGCTTGCCCGACGCGTCGTTCTTGACCATGTACGGGCCCGTGAAGACCACGTTCTGGTTGTAGGTCGACGGGTTCTTGGCGTCGAACTTCTTCGCGTACTCCTCCGGGACCGGCATCGTCAGCGGCATCACGAGCGCGGCGGCCACGGTGGCGGCCTTCGGCTCGGTGAGCTTGATGACGATGGTCTGGTCGTCGGGCGTCTGGATGCCGGAGATGCTCGGGATGCCCTTTGCCGGCGTCTTCGGCGCGCCCTGGATCGTCCCGAAGTAGCCCGTGGCGTACGGGTTCGGCACGTTGGCGCTGAAGACCCGCTCCATCGCGTACTTGATGTCCTTCGTGGTGATCTCGCGATTCACCGGGGGCGAGAACTTGATGCCCTTCTTGATCTTGACGGTGATCGTCTTCAGATCCTTGGAGATCTGGGGATCGCCGGCAGCGATGTCGGGAATGGCGTTCTCGGCGTCGTCGGGCTTGAACGAGTACAGGGCTCGGTTGACCGAGTAGCCGATCATGTAGCCGAACGTGTAGTACATCTGGCCCGGGTCCATGTAGTCGACATCACCGGCGCTGAGCACGGTGAGCTCGCCACCCTGCTTGCCCTGTGGAATCTTCTGGCCGGCGCTGGACTTGACGCTCCCGCCCTTGTCGCTGCTGCTGCTTCCGCAGGCGGCTACGAACAGGGCGAGGGCCAAGAGCGCTGCCAGCATGGCGACCCTCTTCGGGGTGCGCGTCATGCGTGGTCCTCCTTGTTGCGGTACGTACGGGTGCACTGCCTCCTCCTCCGCCGGGTCCTCACTGGCTCGTCCTCGGATTGAGGGCGTCCTGCAGGCCGTCGCCGATCAAGTTGAACGACAGGACGGTCAGCAGGAGGGCGAGGCCCGGGAAAGTCATGAACCACCAAGCGGTATCGAAGATGCCCGTGGCATCGGAGATCATCGATCCCCAGCTGGCGGTGGGTGGCTGGACGCCGATCCCCAGGAACGAGAGCGCGGCCTCGAACAGGATGTTCGTCGGGATCAGCAGCGTCGTGTAGACGATGATCGGCGCGATCAGATTGGGAAGGATGTGCCGGAACAGGATCCGGGCGTCCGAGGCGCCGAGCGAACGGGCCGCCTCGACGAACTCCTTCTCGCGGATCGAGAGGACCTGGCCGCGGATGATGCGCGCCATGTAGGGCCAGCCCGCGAAGGAGATGACGAAGATCACGACCGGCAGGCCGGGGGTGATGATGCCGGGGGTGCTCGAAGGAAGGATCAGCTCGGCGATGAGGCCGACGAACAGGAGCATGCCCCAAGGAAGGGCGCGCAGGAAGTAGTCGCGTCCCTCGAGCGGGTCCGCCTTCCCGGCGGCGGCTGCCCGTCTGTTCGCGACGATCAGCACCACGAGCGATATCACCATGCCCAGCAGGGAGAAGCCGATCATCACCGCCCCGACCTTGTCGTAGTTGACGGCGATGCAGCCCTTCCCGAAGGAGCAGGCGGCGCCAAGGCCGAGTGCCAGCAGGAGCACCGGGAACGCGAGCATGACGTCCATCGAACGGCTCAGCACAGTGTCGACCCAACCGCGGTAGTAGCCCGCGACCATGCCCATCGTGACGCCGATGAACACGATCAGCGCGGTGGCGATGAAGGCGACCTCGAGCGAGATCCGCGCGCCGTAGAGCACGCGGCTGAAGACGTCGCGGCCAAGGTCGTCGACGCCCAGGATCTTGCCCGCAGCCGGGGCCGCTGGGCGACCCGAACTCGTCGAAGTACTTGGTCGACTGCTCATTGGGCGGCCGCGCACCGACGAGCTTGACGATCAGCGGGGCGAGGACCGCCACCACGATCAGGAGGACGATGAACCCGAGCGCGACGAGCGCGACCCTGTCTTGGCGCAGGCGGCGCCAGAACAGCTGCAGGGGCGACCGCGCCGCAATAGCTGCGGCGTCGTCCTGGACGGCAGGTGCCGCCCCTGCTTCTTGCAGGAGCTCTGGCGCCCCCGTACTCACGTGCTTAGAACCTCTCCCATGTGCGCAACGCGGAGTTCGCGCTGCGCGAGATTACTCCTCGATTACAGACCCTGCGGTGAGGACTGTTGTGTTCACGTTGAGCTTGCCGAGCCCTCTACTACGCTGCGGACAACGCCCGCCCCGCCCTCGTAGCTCAATGGATAGAGCACACGCCTCCTAAGCGTGGGATGCAGGTTCGACTCCTGCCGGGGGCATGAAACCTGACTATTCCGGGCGATCCGGGTAGATCTCGTCGATCGTGGTGAGCGGCTCGTAGGGCGCCGCCGCCGCTTCGCGGATCGCGTCGCCCCCGCCGGCGAGGCGATCGAGGATCGCCGTCACGCCCACGATCTCCAGGCCGGCCTCGCGCACGGCCTCGATCGCCTGCAGCGTGGAGCCACCGGTCGTGACGACGTCCTCGACGATCAGGCAGCGCTCGCCTGGCTCCAGCAGCGGGCCCTCGATGCGCCGCTGCAGGCCGTGCTGCTTGCCCTCCTTGCGCACGAAGAACGCCTTGACGTCGGCCCCGGCGCCCAGCGCGGCACAGGCGACGGGGTCGGCGCCCATCGTCAGGCCGCCGACGGCGGTCGCGTTCCATGCGCGCGCCTTCTCGGCGACGAGCTCTCCCAGCGCGCGAAACCCGGCCGGCAGCAACACGGCACGCTTGGCATCGACGTAGTACTCCGCGGTGCGCCCGCTGGTGAGCGTGACCTGGCCGATGACGAGGGCATGGGTTCGCAACTCGTCCACCAACCGGTCTTTCGCGCCCATCGGCCACGTACTCTATCCGGCGTGCTCGCGCGACTGATCCGGATCGCCGCCATCGTCGCGTCCGTGTTCGTCGCGCTCGGTTGGGGCCTCTTCGCGCTCGACCAGGCGCGTGGTGCGTCGAACGACTCCGTCGCCGGGATCGCGGGAGACCCGGCCACCTTCAGCGATCCTTCGCCCGATCAGGAGCGCGCACGCGAGAAGGCGCATTCACGCGCGCGCGAATTCGTCGACGACGTCAACGACGTGCTGCTGTCGCCGTTTGCCGGCCTCACCGACTCCTCGGACTCCAAGTGGGTGCGGCGATCCATCCCCGCGCTGCTCGCCCTGCTCGTCTACGGGTTCGGCGGAGGATTCCTGGCCCGCTTCGCCGCGGGCAGGCCCTAGAACCGCCTACGACTACGTGTAGACGTCGATCCGGTCGCCGATCCGGACCCACTGGTACACGGAGTAGGCGTCCGGGTTGGGGATCCGCAGGCACCCGTGGCTGGCGTTGTAGACGGGCACGTCGAAGTACCCGTGGATCGCGTAGCCGCCGATGAAGTAGTTGGAGAAGTACATCTGGTGGCTGTTGAAGCCCGGCGTCTTGGAGTAGAAGCGGTAGTGGCCGAGCACCGTGGGCGTCGACGGCTTGCCCGAGCTCGTCGGGTAGAGGCGCTGGACCTTGCCGTGGTCGATGAGCGCGATGACCTGCAGCGAGAGATTCGCCTCGACGTGCTTGCCGTGGCCGGGGTAGCGGACCCTGAAGTGCCCGCCGCCGTTGGCGATCCGCCGGAACACCGCGCGGTCGGCGATCGAGGTGCGCGGCAGCCCCGAGACCTTGCGGAACGCGAGCACGGCGCGGCCGGTGCGCGCGTCGTAGGTCCCGCGGCGTCCGGGCACGTATCCGAGCGCCTTCAGCGCACGCTGCAGGAGCCGCACGGCACCGCCGCGCGCGCCGACACCGACGTGGTCGGGCAGCACGAGCACCTGCTGCGCCGGCGCCTTGATCTGGACCTGGGTCGCCGTGGCGGGCTTCGTGACGCGGATCGTGACCCTGCCCGACAGCTTCGTGGTGAACGGGACCTTGAAGTGCCCCGTCGTGCCGCTGGCCCCGGGCTTCACCTTCGCGCGCCGGGCGAGGATCTTCTTGCCGCCGCGGTAGAACCGGACGACGGCCTCCTGGCCTTCGACGTAGGGCACGACATTGCCGCGCACGCGAATGTGCTTTCCGACGAGCGTCGTCGCGAACTTGCCGACGTGGTCCACGACCACCGTCATCTGGCCGGCGGCCGGAGCGGGCGGCGGCGCGGGCGCAGGCGGCGGGGCGGGCTGGTCCTGGGCGGCGGCGGGCGCGGCAGCGGCAAGCGCCGCCATGGTGAAGAGGGCGAGTGGGCGGCGCATTCGGCGGCCAGTTTAGAGCCAACTACGGCCAGGAACGGCGGACGCCGACCATCACGCCGGTGATCACCGTCAGCGAGCCGACGAGCACGAGCGGGATCTCCCAGCCCCAGTGCTCGCCGACCCCGAAGGCGATCGAGTTGTTGATGCAGTGCAGCGCCATGCAGGGGTACAGCGATCGCGTGCGGTCGTAGATCAGGCAGAGCAGGAAGCCGAAGAACGCCAGCGGAACGAGGAAGCCGACGGGCGCCGAGCCCACGTGGATGCCGCCGAACACCAGGCCCGTGAGCACCGCGGCCGGCCAGACCCCGCGCCAGTTGCGCAGGGCGCCGAAGAAGTAGCCGCGGAAGAAGAACTCCTCCGCGATCGGCGCGACCACGCAGACGAGGATCGTGACCGCGACCAGCGCGACCGTCGAGGAGTTGGCGCCGAGCTGGTCGACCACGTCGTCCTTCTCGTGCAGGTCCAGCGCCGCGGACCACGCCGCCGCGCTCGCGATGAAGACCAGGTAGCCCGCGACGACGTAGCCGACCGCCGGGAGCAGGCGCGTCTCGCGCAGGCCGAAGTGCCAGGGGCGCGGGCGCGCGACCATCGATGCGAAGACGATCGCCGCTCCGATGAACGCGACGTCCTGCAGAAGCGTCGCGGTGATGTCGACTGCCGGCGGAGGATCGTCGAGGCTGGCCCCCGCGATGGTCGCCACCAGGTAGACGACGAGCCCACCCACCAGCGCGCCGCCGAGCCCCGCCACGAGGGCGAGCACCGACGACCACGGCCTCCATGCGGGCACGCGCCGCACCTCGATCCCCTCGGGGACCTCCGGGGGGTCGGGCGGCGCGAGCGTTGGTGGCGCGACACTCATGGGACGGTGGAGCGTACGAACCCCGGCAATCCGGTGAGCGATGCCATCGCGTCCGTATCGGCTCCGGAGCGGTCGAGATGCAGTGCGCGCAGGCCGGCAGCGCGGGCGCCCGCCACGTCGGCATCGAGCGTGTCGCCGACATGCAGCGCCTCGTCGGGACGCGCGCCGGCGACATCCAGGGCGGACGCGAAGATCGCCGGATCGGGCTTGGCGGCGCCGACCTCCGCCGAGATCACGATGCCGTCGAGCAGCGCGGTCAAGCCGGTTCGGTCCAGGACCTCGCGCAGCGACACGTCCCAGTTGCTGACCACCACGCGCGCGATCCCCATGTCGCCGAGCTCAGCCAGGACACCGGGCACCTCGGGATACGGGCGGAAGCGCAGTGCGCCCAGCAGGGCGCCGCGCAGGTCGTGCGCGGCGCGCGCGTGGGCCGGCAGCGCGGCTCGCAGCACCTCGGTGCAGCGGTCGCGAAGATCGCCGAGCTCAGCGCGTCCCGTCGCCTCGTCGTGGTGCGCGCGGTAGTAGGCCATCTCCTCGAGGAGGGCTGTGCGCGCCTCGGCCTCCGTGACGACCACGCCACGCGCGCCAAGCTCCTCCACGAGCGCCGGCCACGGCGCCGGCAGCTCCACGAGCGTCCCGAGCGCATCGAGCAGGACGGCGCGCAGGGGGCTCAAGCGAACCAGTGCCAGGTCGCGACCAGGGCGCTCACGCCGGCGAGCGCGGCGCCGAAGAGCCCGTAGACCACGCGCCCGCGCAGCGGGCCGCCGGCCGCGATCCACGAGCCGAGCCACATGAACGCCGGGAACAGCACCGCCTCGAAGCGCGGCAGCGACATCAACGGCTGCGGCGCGACGGGCCACGACAGCGGCAGGGCGAGCGCCGTGACCACATAGGCCAAGTAGGCCGGCGGCAGCCGCCGCGCGATGCCCATCAGCGCGGGGACCGCCGCGACCAGGAACACGAACAGGCTCACGTTGTGCGCGGCGGCGGCGAAGGCGTCCCCGCCCGCCGGTCCGAAGTACGCGGGCACGCGCGAGCCCGACAGCAGCTGCCGCGCGCCGTCCCAAGCGGCGACCGTCCCATCCCACGCGCCGGCGAACGGGCCGGCGAACGAGCGATACCACTGCTGCTGGGCGTCGAACGGCGCCAGCGCGTCGTGTCCGGCCAGCGCGAGCGCGCCGCAGAAGGCCGCGAGGCCGGCCGGGACGAGCGCCAGCCAGGCGCCGTCGCGCGCCCGGCGCGAGTGTGCCCACCACAGCAGCGCCAGCGGCACGAGCAGGACGACGCCCGCGCTGCGCGTCGCTGCGGCAAGCGCGCCGAGCGCCCCGGCCCATGCCCAGCGCCCGCTGCGCCCGGCGTACACCGCCCCCACCGAGAGCGCCATGAACAGCGCCTCGCTGTAGACCATCGAGAAGAACAGCGAGCCCGGGAAGAGCGCGAGCGCCATCACCGCCGGGCCGGCCGCCGCCGTTCCGAGTTCCAGCGCCGTCAGGCGGTAGAGGAACACCGCGCCCACCACGAAGCATGCGAGCGACAGCGCGATGCCCACGACGATGTCCGATCCCAGCGCCCGCAGCAGGAGCGGGTACAGGGGGAAGAATGCGGGCCGCGCCGGATCGGGTGGGTGGGATCCGTAGCCCGAGTGTGCGACCGCCAGGTACCAGACGGAGTCCCAGCGGGCGCCCGGCGCCACGAGCGTGTCGAGCGGCTGGCCGTAGGGCGCCAGCGTCCCCGACGGGTCGAAGTCCGTCGCCCGTGCCGAGACGCCGCCGGCGAGCACGGCCAGCACCCCGGCGCTCCACACCAGCAGGCGCGAGAGGACGACCGCGCGCAGCGCGGGCAGGACTCCCTCCCGGCTGCGTGGCACTGCCAGTTCGGCTGCGAAGCTGTCCGTCGCCACGCCCATAGCATCGCGGGCGACGGCAGGCGCGGCGACGCCAATGGCGAACCCCTACCCTCAAGGGTCTATGTCCGCGCGCAGGGAACGCATCAGACGTCGGCACCAGCGCCGCGGCGTAGGCCGCGTTCTGGCGCTGACGTTCGGCGTGCTCACGGCCTTCGCGGCCATCGGCGTGCTCGGCGCGGTCGGCTACGTCGTCTCGGTCGCAAACGACGCGCCCGACATCAGCTCGATCAAGCCCAAGGACCAGGGCGTCAACTCGGTCGTCTACGCCTCCGACGGCAAGACGCGGCTGGGCTTCATCACCTCCGACGTCCTGCGCTCGCCGGTGAACTCGACCTCGATCCCGCAGGCGATGAAGGACGCCACGGTGGCGATCGAGGACTCGCGCTTCTACAAGCACAAGGGCGTCGACTTCGAGGGCGTCATCCGCGCGGCGTTCAAGAACCTGCAGAACCACCACGACGTGCAGGGCGGCTCGACGCTGACGATGCAGCTGATCCGCAACCTCTACACGGGCGAGCGCCAGCGGACCTTCTCGCGCAAGATCAAGGAGGCCAAGCTCGCCGAGGACCTCGAGAACCTGCACCCCGGCCCGCGCGGGAAGAAGTGGATCCTCACGAAGTACCTCAACAATGTGCCCTACGGGACCGTCGGCGGCCAGACCGCGGTCGGCGTCCAGGCAGCCGCGCGCGTCTTCTTCGACAAGTACACGCACCAGCTGACCCTCGCCGAGTCCGCGCTGCTCGCGGGCCTGCCGCAGGCGCCCACGGACTACAACCCCTTCCTGTATCCCAAGCGCGCCAAGGCCCGTCGCAACGAGGTGCTGCGCAAGATGGCCGAGCAGCACTACATCTCCCAGCAGCAGGCGCGGGATGCGATCGCCAGTGGGCTCGGCGTCAAGCAGACCGACTACTACCGCCGCCATCGCGAGGGCTACTTCTTCGACTACGTCAAGTCCGAGCTGATCAAGACCTACGGGCTCAAGACGGTGCGCCAGGGCGGCCTGCGCGTGTATACGACGATCAACCTGAAGTGGCAGAAGATCGCGCGCGCGGCCATCGCCAATCGGCTCAACCAGCCGGGCGACCCGTCCGCCGCGCTCGTCTCGATCGACCCGCGCAACGGGCACATCCTCGCGATGGCCTCGTCGTATCGCTACGGCACGTCGAAGTTCAACCTGGCCGCGCAGTCCCACCGCCAGGCGGGCTCGACGTTCAAGGTGATGACGCTGATGGCGGCGATCCGCCGCGGCGTCGACATCAAGCGCACGACCTATGTCTCCAGGCCGCTGAACTTCTTCGACAAGGAGACCGGCACCAAGATCGACGTGCAGACCGACGACCACCGCTACGTCGGGCGCACGAACCTGTTCGAGGCGCTGGTCCGCTCGGACAACACCGTCTACCAGCAGCTCGACCTCGACGTCGGCCCGACCAACGTCACGAAGACCGCCCACGACATGGGCATCACGAGCCATCTGGACTCCTACCCGGCCGAGGGCCTGGGCGGCCTGCGCCTCGGCGTGTCGCCGCTGGAGATGGCCAACGCCTACGCGACGATCGCTTCGGGCGGCTACCGCAACCGCGCCGTCGGCATCACGAAGGTGGTCCTGTCCGACGGCAAGGTCGACACCAAGCACTGGAAGCCGCACCGCACGAAGGTCTTCACCGACGGCCAGACGATGGAGGCCATCCAGGCGATGCAGGCCAACGCCCAGCGCGGCACGGGCACCGCCTCGCAGTTCGGGTGCAACTCGGTCGCCGGCAAGACGGGCACGACGACGAGCTTCACCGACGCCTGGTTCGACGGGATGGTCCCCGGACTCACGACGGCGGTCTGGGTCGGCTATCCGAAGACGACCGCCTCGATGTACTCGGTCCACGGCATCGAGGTCTTCGGCGGCACGTTCCCCGCCCAGATCTGGCACGACTTCATGTCGCAGGTCGTCAAGAAGTGCCAGGACTGGCCGACGCCGAAGGAGCCGTTCGTCGCGCAGCCGTTCTTCGGCCGGTATTCCTCCACCGGCGCGCCCGTCGGCGGCAGCGACACGGGCACCTACGTCTCGCCCCAGACCGGCACGCCGCAGGCTCCGACCAACACGGGCACCGGGACGCAGGGCACCGGCGGGCAGAAGTATCCGCCCGACCAGTACGCGTCGCCGCCGCAGCCCGCGCCGCAGACCCAGACGCCGCCGGGGCAGGGCGGCACCCCGCCGGGCCAGGGCGGGACGGCGGCGCCGGGCGGCACCGGCTAGGCTCCCTGACCGTATGGCGAAGGAAGAAAAGGTCGAGTTCGAGGGCGAGGTCGTCGAGGCCCTGCCCAACGCGATGTTCCGCGTCAAGCTCGACAACGACCACGAGGTGCTCGGCCACGTGGCGGGCAAGATGCGGCGCTTCCGCATCCGCATCCTTCCCGGCGACCGCGTCCGGGTCGAGGTCTCGCCCTACGACCTGAGCCGCGCGCGGATCGTCTACCGCCACCGCTAGGAGAGATACCGATGGGGGGCCCGCCTCAGTTGGGCGAGCGGGCGCTGATCGCCGCGTTCGAGGAGGTGCTCGCCAACCGCTCCGATCGCGTGATCCGGTGGGTCGGCGACGACGCCGCCGTCGTGCGCGCACGACCGATCCAGGTCGTCAGCGTCGACACGATGGTCGACGGCGTCCACTTCCGCCTCGATCACCCGAATGCGCATCCGGCAGACGCGGGCTGGCGCGCGCTGGCCGGCGCGCTGTCCGACATCGCGGCGATGGGCGCCGATCCCGGCGAGGCCTACGTGGCCATGGGCATCCCCGAGGACTTCGGCGCCGATGCGGCGACGCAGTGCGTGCGCGGGATGGAGGCGCTGGCCGCCGAGACCGGCGTGACGATCTGCGGCGGCGACGTCACGCGGGCGCCGGCGCTCACGCTCTCGGTGACCGTCGTCGGCTGGGCCGACGACGAGGCCGCGCTGGTGGGCCGCGACGGCGCGCAGGTGGGCGATCGCGTCGGCGTCACGGGCCCGCTCGGCGCCGCCGCCGCCGGGCTGGCGGTACTCGACGGCCGTGCCGGCGGGCCGGATGCGCTGGTCGCGGCCTACCTGCGCCCGCGGCCGCGCCTGGCGCAGGGTCGGGCGCTCGCGAGCGCCGGCGCCCATGCGCTGATCGACCTCAGCGACGGGATCGCGACCGACGCCGCCCACCTCGCGCAGCGCAGCGGCGTGCGCATCGAGATCGATCTCGCCGCACTGCCGCTGGCAGCGGGCGTCGCCGACGTCGCAGCCCAGCTCGGCATGCCGGCGGCGGAGCTCGCCGCGACGGGCGGCGAGGACTTCGAGCTGTGCGTGGCGATGGCACCGGGCGCCGGGCCCGAGGGCGTGACGTGGGTCGGCCGGGTGACCGAAGGCCCGCCGGAGCTCAGCCTCGCCGGGGCGGGTGGCCGTCCGCTCGCCGGCTATGAGCACGCCGTCTGACCAGCCGGGCGGCCAGCAGATCGCGTGTCAGATCGCTGCGCCGCAGCATGGCCTCCGCGACGGCCGCCGGGTCGATGACGTAGTCGGCGCGCGCGACGCGCGCCTTGATGCTCTGCACGTGCATGGCTCTTTGGTCCGGGTTCTCTGTGGGCATGTCGACGCCGCCTCCCTTGGCGCCTCCCGTGAGTCTCCCTACCCCGGTGCGGCCCCCTGCATGTGCGGCTGTCGGCCCAGATATCGGACTGCCGAAGGTCACCGCTTGAGCGTTTCGGGTCGCTGCTGGACGCTTGCAAGGCGGGCGAACACGACGATCCGCTTGGCGGCGCTGTACAGGGGGTGACATGCCGAGAGCACCAGCCGGTCGTACCCGACCCGCCGGATGATCCAGGTGCTGTCCGGGGTCACGATCTGGCGGCGCTGCACGCGGTAGTGAAAGGTCGCGTAGGGCATGTCGACCTCGATGTCGTCGCCCGGCCCGAGCCGGTCGATGTCGCGAAACGGGGCCAGATAGGTCGTCCGATGGCCCGCGATCCCGGTGGTCCCGCGCGCCCCAGGGAACGGCGTGTGGTCGTAGATGCCGGGCCCTTTGCGTAGCGACGCCGGATCGGTTCCCTTCACGATCACGTAGCTCGCGTGGATCTTGCGGATGCGGATCCGCCCGGCGGCGTCGCCGGGCTGCAGGCGCCGGCGCAGCGCGCGGGCCAGGAACGCGACCCGCTGGCGGTCGGTGGGCAGCGTGATCCAGCGCGCGCTGCTCGACCGCGGTCGGCCGGGCCCGCTCGAGCTTGTGGAGGTCGTCGGAGAGCTGGTTCTGGCGCAGCTTCGCGAGGAGCGCCGTGACGGGCTCCTGCCAGGCCACGGTGAGTCCGGCGTCGAGCAGCATCAGGAGCCCGGCCGCGATCAGGACGGTCGAGACGCCGCGCAGCGACCCTTCGCCTGGTCAACGTCGCAGCGCGCTCTCCGTGCCGCCGAGCGAGCCGGGCCCGGCGTAGGACAGCGGCCCGCGCACGGTGACGTCGGGGGCCCCCGGCCGCTCGTCCGGCGGCGGCGGGCGCAGCGAGATCGTGCCGACGCCGACGGCGACGCCGGCGAACAGGCTCCCCAACAGCCAGGTCCAGAAGCCGATGTGGCCGCCGGCGACGAGCAGCATCGCCATCCACGCGCTGTCGAGCGGCCCGAGCCCGAGCGATCGCGCGTCGGCGATGATGAGGGCGAGGACCGGCAGCAGGCCGATCGTGAACAGCGCGATCGCCGGCCCGCGCCGGAGCCGCACCCCGGGCGCCAGCAGCAGCAGCCATGCGTGCAGCGCCGGGACGATGAGCGCCGCCGCGTAGGGGTTCTAGATCCACGTGAGGACGGCGACCGCGGCGAGGATGAGCACC
>CAWCEB010000119.1:0-17352 GCA_963794105.1 uncultured Actinomycetes bacterium
GGTCATTGAACCAGGCTGACCTGGTCGTCGAGCTCATCTCCACCAGGCTGTCCGGCTCGGGTCCGGGGTCCTCGCCGCACGCCGCCCGGATGGCGGCGTCGCCCGGTCGGCCGGACTGGGTGTGGTGCTGACCAACGCGGTGCGCTACGCCGACCGGCTCGACGCCCCGGCCGTCGACGTACTCGACGCCGCCCGGCGGCTGGTCGCCCTCGTCCGGCGACCTGTCGCGGACCGCGGCAACGCCGAGGGCTTCCTCAAGTCCGGCAAGCGGATGGACACGACGGGCATGGCCAACCCCCGCCAGGTCCGCGGCTTCTTCGCACATGCTCGCGCGGCGCTGGGCGACGACGTCGAGCTGACGGCCCACTTCCACAACACCCGCGGCCAGGGACTGGCCAACGTCCTCGCCGCGCTGGAGGCGGGCTGTGCGTCCTTCGAATCGAGCTTCGGCGAGCTGGGCGGCTGCCCGGTCCCCGCAGGCGCCACGGGGAACATCGCCACCGAGGACCTCGTGTCGATGCTGCACGAAATGGGCGTGGCGACCGGCATCGACCTCGAGGCTCTGCTCGCGGCCACCCGCGATGTCGCCTCGGTTCTCGGGCGCCCGCTGGGCTCGCACACGCTGGTCGCGGGCCCGGTGGACTGGCACCGCGGCTGACATCCCCGTCCGACATTGACCGGCTTCGCGCGTTGCAGACGTGTGGGGGCCGCGCCGCAGACGATGCTGATCGACCCGCCGGCCCCTGGCCGGATCGTCGACCTGCGCCGGCAGGAGGGCCCGCCGCCCGTTGTGCCAGGCGTCCTCGAGGACCCATCCGGACGCCGGCGCGCGCACCTGCGGCGCGCCGGTCGCATCATCACGCTGATGATGGGCCTGTGGCTCGTGGCTCTCGTCCTCGGTGGGCTGGGCCTCGTCCCGGTCCCAGGCGTGCCGCAGGTCATCTCGCTGCGGCCCTCGTCGGGCCCGCCCGAGATCTCGGCTCGCCCGCACCCGCGCCCGGCGCGGCCGGCTGATCGCGTCGCCGCTCGCCCGGCGAGCGCGGCCACGGTCGCCACGCCCTCGGAACGCCGGGCCGCCGGGCACAACGCTCCCGCGTCGGTACACCGGCATGCGCCCAAGCACGGCGCCTCCGAGACGCCGGGCAGCGCGAAGACGGCGCCCGTCCCCGCGTCGACGCAGGCCGGGCAGGCGCCCGCCTCGCCGTCGATCACGAAGGGCTCCTCGACCTCTGCCCCCGGGCAGACCCAGACGGCCCCCGGCCGCGACGCGAACACGGTCCCGGGCGATCCGACCCCGCCGAGCAGTGCCGACCCCTACGGCCGCGGCGGCAAGCACGCGACCACCGAACCCGCCGCCTGATGCCCCTCCCGCGAATCGGTCGAAGCGGGGTCGCGCCCGAGGAAGCCGCGCGGCTTCGCCGCCGCCTGCGAACGCCGCCGGCACACTGGCGGCTGCTCGCCTTCTGCGTCCTGGTGCTCCTGGTGCTCATGACGTTCGAGGGCTTCGCGACGCACACGATCGGCGCGAGCACCGAAGCCGACGCCGCCGGCACCGGCGCGCCGCTCGCGCACAGCCGCCCGATCCTCGTGGCGCGCGGCGGCAAGCTCGTGTCCGCGGAGCCCGCGCCCGGGCGCCGCGTCGCGCTGACGTTCGATGACGGTCCGGACGCGAAGTGGACGCCGCGCATCGCGGACGTGCTGCGCCGCCGCCACGTGCCCGCGACGTTCTTCGTCGTCGGCAGCCAGGCCGCGCGCCACCCGGACATCGTGCGCCGGCTCGTCGCCGACGGCCAGGAGATCGGCAACCACACGTTCACCCACGCGTCGCTCACCGCGGGCCCGGCCTGGCGCGCCCGGACCCAACTCGACCTGACAGAGGCGACGCTGGTCGGGATCACCGGCCACTACGCCCGTTTCCTGCGCCCGCCGTACTCCGCGACGCCGAGCGCGGTCAGCGTGCAGCAGGAGCGCCGGCTCGCCGACCTCGCCGGCAGTCGCTACTACGTGGCGCTGGCGGACTTCGACGGCCGCGACTGGGAGCGCCCCGGCGTGGACGCGATCGTGCGTCACGCCTCGCCGCCGGGTACGACCGGCGGGATCGTGCTCCTGCACGACGGCGGCGGCAACCGTTCGCAGACGGTGGCTGCCGTGGACCGCCTGATCACGAGCCTGCGCGCGAGGGGGTTCACCTTCGCGACGCTGTCGCAGCTCAGCGGGCTGCCGAGGGGCTTCGTACAGCCGCGCGCGAGCCGTACCGAGCACGGGCGCGGCGTGATCTTCACGTCGGCGGTCCGGATGGCCTTCACGATGACCGACCTGCTGACGCTGCTGCTGCTGGTGATCGGGTCGCTTGTGACCGCGCGCGTGGTGCTGCTGCTCGCGTTCGCGCGCCACCACCGTCGCGCCACGCGCCGGCGCCCGGGCGACCCGGACTGGGCACCCGCCGTCGCCGTGATCGTCCCGGCCTACAACGAGGCGGTCGGGATCGCGCGGGCGGTGCGCTCGCTGGCGGACTCCGACTACCCGGACCTGGACATCGTCGTCGTGGATGACGGTTCGACGGACGACACCGCCCGGATCGTCGACGAGCTGGCGCTCGACCGCGTTCGCCTGGTGCGTCAGGACAACCGTGGCAAGGCGGCGGCGCTGAACACCGGCGTCGCAATGAGCACCGCCGAGGTGCTGGTCATGGTCGACGGCGACACCGTGTTCGAGCGCGACACCGTCAGCCGCATGGTCGACGCGCTCGCCGATCCGAGGGTCGGGGCGGTGTCGGGCAACACGAAGGTCGGCAACCGGACGGGGCTGCTCGGGCGCTGGCAGCACATCGAGTACGTGACTGGCTTCAACCTCGACCGCCGCATGTACGAGGTGCTCCAGTGCACGCCGACCGTGCCGGGGGCCGTCGGCGCGTTCCGGCGCGAGGCGCTCGACGAGGTCGGCGGCGTGCCTGGCGAGACGCTTGCCGAGGACACCGACCTGACGCTCGCGATCGGGCGCACCGGGCGCCGCGTGATCTACGCGGAGGATGCTCGGGCCTGGACCGAGGCGCCCTCGACCCTCGGCGGCCTGTGGCGCCAGCGTTACCGCTGGTCGTTCGGGACGATGCAGGCCGTCTGGAAGCATCGCGGCGCGATCCTCAGCCGTGATCCGCGCGAACGGCGCATCGGGCGTCTCGCGCTGCCCTACATCTTCTTCTTCCAGATCCTGCGTTCCGGTCGCCGCGCCGCTGATCGACCTGTTCGCGCTCTACGGCCTGGTGTTCGCCGACCCGGTACCGGTGCTGGTCGCCTGGCTGGCGTTCAACGCGCTGCAGATCCTGGTCGCGATCTACGCGTTCCGCCTCGACGACGAGCGGCCGACCGTGCTCTGGGCGCTGCCGCTGCAGCAGTTCGTCTATCGCCAGCTGATGTACCTCGTGATCATCGAGTCGACCATCAGCGCGCTCGTCGGCGTGCGGGCGTCATGGCGCACGATTCCCCGCACCGGTGACGTGACGGTCGGCGCCTGACGCCCACTAGGCTGCGGCCCATGAGCTTGGAGATCAAGAAGGTCGGCGTCCTGGGCGCCGGCCTCATGGGACATGGAATTGCGCAGGTGACCGCTGCCGCGGGCTACGACGTCGTCCTGCGCGAGGTGGACGACGCGACGCTGCAGAAGGGCATCGGCAAGATCGAGAAGCAGCTCGCCAAGGCGGTCGAGAAGGGCAAGTCCAGCCAGGAGGACGCCGACGCCGTGCGCGGGCGCATCCAGGGGACGACCGACTACAAGGACCTCGCCGACTGCGACCTCGTGATCGAGGCGATCACCGAGGACCTGCCGCGCAAGCTCGAGATGTGGAAGGAGGTCGACGCGATCGTCAAGCCCGAGGCGGTCTTCGCGACCAACACCTCCTCGCTCGCGGTCATCGACCAGGCGGCATCGACCACCCGCCCGAGCCAGTTCGTCGGCCTGCACTACTTCAACCCGGCGCAGGTCATGAAGCTCGTCGAGGTGATCCGCGCGGTGACGACGAGCGACGACGCGTTCGCCACGGCGCACGCGTTCGCACAGGCACAGGGCAAGCTCGCCATCCCGACGAAGGACAAGGCGGGCTTCATCGTCAACCGCCTGCTCGTGCCGTACATGCTCGACGCGATGCGCGCCTACGAGGAGGGCGTCGGATCGGTCGACGAGATCGACGAGGCGATGAAGGCCGGCGCGGGCCACCCGATGGGGCCGCTGACGCTGGCGGACTTCGTCGGGCTCGACACGCTGGGGTCGATCTGCGACGTGCTGTTCGACGAGTTCCGCGAGCGGCGCTTCGCCCAGCCGCCGACGCTGCGCAAGATGCTCAGCGCGGGCTGGTACGGACGCAAGAGCGGCATGGGCTTCTACGACTACTCGGGCGAGGCGCCCGTCCCGAACCCGGGGATCTGACGCGATGGCGGCGGTCCTGGCAGCGCTCCGGCCCGAACCGCACCGCGGCGATCAGGTCGCTGCGGGCGTCGTTGTGCTCGCAACGGCGGTCGCGGTGCTCGAGACGCGCTTCGGGCAGACCTGGGGCGTCGGCATCCGCCTCGTCATCGACGCGCTCGCCGCGTGCTTCGTCGGTGCGCTCGCGCGTCCAGTCGCCGCTCGAGGGCGAGCGCCCGCGGGCCTACCAGTCGGTCCTCTACGTCGCCACGTTCTTCCTCGCGCTGCTGACGCTGAAGAACCTCGCCGACGTGCTCGGCGCGAACGACCCGCATCAGCGCGCCGGGAACGGTGGTCTGGGTCGGGCTGGTGCTGATGGCCCTGTCCGCGTGGTTCTCGGCACGCCGCAACTCGGCGATCATGACCCTGCTCGGGGCGGGCAGCTTCGCCTTCGTCGTCGAGGCGTTCATCCAGTGGGTGTTCTCGCCCGACGGCGTCACGACGTTCCGCTGGATCCTCCTGCTGCTGGTGCTCGGCTTCGCGCTGGCGTCGCTCAGCCAGCGCGCAACGCGCCCGCGACATGCGGTGCAGTTCGTCAACGCCGCCGGCCTTGCGGCGGTCGTGCTCGGGCTGACGTTCGCGCTCGACCTCGTCTTCAGCGGCTTTGCGACCGTGCTCGGCGGCGGCCCCGAGCGCCACGGCGTGGGCACCGGCTGGGAGCTCTTCCTGCTCGCGTGCGGCTTCGGTCTGATCGCCTACTCGGCCGTCGACCGCGAGGCGGGGCCGGCCTACCTCGGCGTGCTCGTGCTCGCGCTGTTCGTGGGGATCGCGTCCCCGCGCAGCGCGGACGGCGCGTCGCTGATCGGCTGGCCGATCGTGCTGCTGCTGATGGCGGGTGGGATGCTCGCGATCGGACTGCGGCCGAGCCGGCCGCTGCCGCCGGCGCCCGACGCGGGCGGGCCGCCACCGCCGCCGCCCGCGCGCATGCCGGTCGCGCCGCGCGACCCTGACCCGACCACGCCGCTGGGCGGCGACGACACGACGGAGATCCAGAACCCGTGAGCGACCGCGAGCACCTCCAGGAGGCGCTGGACCGCGCCCACGCCGGCGGCCCCGACCGCCACCGCGAGAAGGCCGCCGAGCAGGGCAAGCTGCCGGTGCGCGACCGCATCGCCCGGCTGCTCGACGCCGACTCGTTCGTCGAGGAGGCGCTGCTGGCCAACTGGGAGCAGGACGGGCTGGGCGCCGACGGCGTCGTCACCGGACTGGGCCGCATCGCCGGCCGCCCGGTCGCGGTCATGGCGAACGACCCGACGGTCAAGGCCGGGTCGTGGGGCCCGAAGACCGTCGAGAAGATCATCCGCATCCAGGAGCGCGCGCTGGCCCTGCGGATCCCGATGGTCTACCTCGTCGACTCCGCCGGGGCGCGGATCACCGACCAGGTGATGATGTTCCCCGGCCGCCGCGGCGCCGGGAAGATCTTCCACACCGAGGTGAAGCTCTCGGGCGTCGTGCCGCAGGTGTGCGTCCTGTTCGGCCCCAGCGCCGCCGGCGGCGCGTACATCCCCGCGTTCTGCGACATCGTGATCATGCGCGACGGCAACGCGTCGATGTACCTCGGCTCGCCGCGGATGGCCGAGATGGTCATCGGCGAGAAGGTGACGCTCGAGGAGATGGGCGGCGCCCGGATGCACACGAGCCAGTCGGGCTGCGGCGCACATGCTCGTCAAGACCGACGAGGAGGGCATCGACCTCGCCAAGCGCTACCTGTCGTACTTCCCGACGAACTGGGAGCAGGAGCCGCCGCCGGCGCCGCCCGCGCAACCGGCCAGCGAGACGCCGATCCGCGAGCTGATCCCGGCCGACGAGAACAAGCCGTTCGACATCAAGGCCCTGATCGACTCGCTGGTCGATGCCGACTCGTTCCTCGAGATCCACCCGCGATGGGCCAAGGAGCTCGTTGTGGGGTATGCCCGTGTCGAGGGCAACGTGGTCGGGATCGTCGCCAACCAGCCCAAGCAGAAGGGCGGAGTGCTGTTCGTGGACTCCGCCGACAAGGCCGCGCGCTTCATCTGGACCTGCAACGCCTTCAACGTCCCGCTGCTGTTCCTCGCGGACGTGCCCGGCTTCATGATCGGCACGGCCGTCGAGAAGCAGGGGATCATTCGCCATGGAGCGAAGATGATCAGTGCCGTGAGCGAGGCGACCGTCCCGAAGTTGTCGGTCATCGTGCGCAAGGCCTACGGCGCCGGCCTGTACGCCATGGCGGGCCCGGCGTTCGAGCCGGACGCCTGCATCGCGCTGCCGACCGCCTCGATTGCTGTCATGGGCCCCCAGGCCGCCGTGAACGCCGTCTTCTACAACCAGCTGCAGGCGATCGAGGACCCCGATGCCCGGGCCGCCAAGACCGAGGAGCTGCGGCGCGAGTACGCCGAGGACATCGACATCCTGCACCTCGCGTCCGAGCTCGTCGTCGACGCCGTCGTGCAGCCGGAGGACCTTCGCGGCGAGATCGCGCGCCGCTTCGCCCTCGCCGAGGGCAAGGCCCGCGACTGGCCGGCGAAACGAAATCCCGTCACGCCCGTCTGATGCTGCGCCCGGTCCTGCTCAGCATCGCACTCGCCCTCACGGCAGCCGTTCCCGCAGGCGCGGCGACGCGGCACCTCACGCTGCGCAGCGGCCCGTACACCGTCCAGGGCTTCCAGACGGTCTGGCCGACCGCGAGCGTCCACAACGCGGGCGTCAACGGCTACATCACGCACATGGACGCCGAGCTCGTGGACGGCAAGGGCCGCCACGTGCGGATCAACAAGGTGATGCTGCACCACGTCGTCTTCATCGACAACGACCGCCGCTACAACGCCTGCAAGGGCCGCCGCGGGACGCCGTTCTTCGGCACCGGCGAGGAGAACGAGCGCCTCGTGCTGCCGCCGGGCTACGGCTACCGCACCCATCGCAGCGACAACTGGCGGATGGTCGCGATGTTCATGAGCCATCAGCTGCAGGCCAAGACGGTGTACCTGCGCTACCGCATCACCGTCGTCACCGGCCGGCCGATGACCGACGTCCTGCCGATGTGGCTGCGGGCCGACGGCTGCAAGGTGGAGCCCGCCTATGACGTCAACGGCGATGGCGATCCCGCGCAGCACAACCTCCAGACGACCGCCTGGCGGATGCCGATCGACGGGCGCATCGTCGCGGCCGGTGGCCACCTGCACGGCGGCGCCTACGACCTGCGCGTCACGCAGCCGCGCTGCGGCGACCGGACGCTGATCAACAACGCGCCCCGCTACGGCGATCCGTCGGATCTCGTCTACCACGTGTTCCCGGTGCTGCACGAGCCCGGCCCGGTGGCCACGGGCTGGCAGCTTTCGAAGACCGGCATCCCGGTGCGCAAGGGGGAGCTGCTGAACGTCACGGGCGACTACGACCAGTCCGAGCCGCACGGTCGCGTCATGGCGATCACGCACCTCTACGTCGCGCGCGACAGCGGCGTGCCGGCCGGCTGCGAGCCGCTGCCGTCGGACATCCGCACGGTGTGGACGCGCGCGCGCGGCCGCAGCCGGCCGCCGCGCGTGACCATCCCGATCTCGCGCCTGAACGCGAGGGGCCGCGTCGTGTCGGTCGACCGCCCGCCGGGCGACGAGGTCGTGTCCGATGCGCCGGACACGACGGTCGCCTCCGCGCTGGGCGGCTTCGGGCCGGCGAACCTCTCGATCCCCACCGGCGCCTCGGTCACCTGGCGCTTCGACGACGCGTTCGCCCACAACGTGAGCCTCGCGAGCGGGCCGCGCGGGATCTACTCGCCCAACTTCCACCAGGGCGCGACGTACACGCACCAGTTCACCGTCGCGGGCACGTACAAGCTGTTCTGCTACCTGCACCCGCTGACGATGAACCAGGTCGTCACCGTCAGGCCGTAGTGGCGCGTGCGTCCGCGAGGGAGGTGAGCCGGCTGAGCTGGTGGCGAGCGCGGCGTGAGCTTGGGCCCCGCGGCTACGAGTAATCGAAGTACGGGGGCCCACGCCCCGGCGCGCGCACAGCGAGCGCCTGCGACTCAGGCGTTCGACGACGGCCCGAACGGGCCCGGGGGAGGCTCGTCCTCGGCGGGGGGCTCGGCCGCGGGCGGCTCGGGTGCCGGGGGCGGGGCCGGTGGCTCGAATCCGCCGGCCGTCTCGGGCGCCGGCGCGGACTGCACGGGCACCTCGGGCGCCGCGGGCGCCGGCTCGGACGGCAGTGGCGCGGCCGCGGCGGGCTCGCCGATCTGCCGGGCGTGGTCGTCGGTGAACGGGGGATAGGTCTCGGTCAGGAGCATGAACAGCGCATAGGCGCGAGCGGTGTAGCTGACGCCCAGGCCGATCACGTCCTGCAGGCCCTTCGGCTGCTTGCCGGTGATCACGATCACGAGCCACGAGGCGATCGCCGCGAGCTCGACGACGAGCGTCATCACGTACACGATCAGGTACGCGGGGATGATGTAGAAGATCCGCAGCGCGACCTTCAGCCGGTTGTACTCGGGCAGCGCCGGGCCGATGTTCAGCCGCACCGGATACGACGGCTCGTCGTCGATCGAGAACGGCGGGTAGGGATCGACCAGCAGCCACGTGTAGGCGCTGACGCGCGTGTAGTAGCGCAGGAAGCCCGCGGTGAGGGTGTAGAGCCCCACGGGCCACCTCCCGGTGAACAGGAGCGCGAACCAGGCGATGATGACGACGAAGAACATGACGATCCCGAACAGCGCCAGCAGGAAGAAATGCGGGATCGCGAGCAGCAGCCGGAAGAAGGTGGTGAGCCGGCTGCGCTGCTCGACGTAGTCGGCTTCGAACGTGACTGGATAAGTGGACACGCGCCGACGCTACCGGCGCACCCGGATGTGGCGCAACCGCGCTAACCGATGGTCAGCGTCGCGTTCATGCCCAGCTGCTCGTGAATGCCGTTGCCGTCGGTCAGCGTGCAGAACAGCCGGTAGGTCCCGGCCGGCAGCGTCAGGTGCTGTTGCACCGCATCGCCCGGATGGGCGATCGACCCACGTCGCGGCCGTCGTCCCCGTGTCCAGGTTCACGATCTTGAGGTTGTGATCGTCCTCGCCGCTGTTGCGCAGCTCGACCACGAGCGCGCCGGGGCACACGGACGATCGCGAAAGGCGCGTGTGGAACTCGTCCTCGGTGACACCGAGCGCGGTCGGACACGACGGCGGGGGTCGTCGGGACGGGATCGGTGGTCGTCGGCGTGGTCGCCGGGCCGGTGACGGGCAGCGTGCCGACGCAGCGGCCGACGGCCCGCGGCGCGCGCGGGCAGGTGGCCGTGCGCGCGCGCCTTGGTGGCGACCAGCCGTGCCCTGCGGTGCTTGGCGCCCACGGCCGGAACGGTGCCGAGCGCAGCGCCCGCAAGGGCGGCAGCGAGCAGGATCGATCGACCTGGGAAAGGCATGCATTCCGAGCATCGGACCGTTGCGCGCCCGACTTAACCGCTGGCGAGGTCACGGTCCAGCGCGGCCACGAGCCCGAGCGTGAGCTCGACGAGCTCGTCCAGGTCGCCCTCGAGCACGATCGCAGGCCAGCGCGCGGCGCGCGCCGCGGAGGCGGGGGACTGCGATCGCCCGCGGCGCATCGGGGCGGCCCCGCGAAGCAGGCCGACCATCCGCGGATGCAGCCGCAGCGGGATCAGCGAGCCCTCGCTGCGCAGGAAGCCCGGTCGACCCTCCCGCAACTCGACAACGGCGACGTCGGTGGCCTGCGTTCCGGCCTTGCGCTGGGCGCGCACGAACGCGCGCATGCTCTTCGGGCCCGCCACGACCACCTCCGGCCGCAGGCGCTTCGGCGGCGACCGGTCGAGCGCGTCCAGGACAGCGAGCGTCGCGGCGGGCCCGGCGGCGGCGCTCGTGGGCCGCGCCACCCACGCGTCGAGGAACGCACCGACCAGCGCGATGCAGACCGCAGTCGGAATCAGTTGCCCGGCGCCGAGCGCCGTCCCGCCGGTGCCGCCGTTGCGTGCTGCGGCGAACGCGACCAGCGCGGCGAGCGCCAGGGCGAGGAGCACCCGCGGTCCCGGCAGGCCGATGCGCGCCGGCACGCGCTCCGCGAGCGGCACGGGCTGAGCGTCCGCGCGGCAGGTGAGCACCAGCCGCACTGCGGTTGCGGGGTCTGGCCCCGGAGTCGCACCCGCCCGAGACCCACTGCGTCGCGCGCCGTGCGCCGAGCAGCGGAGCGACCAACAGCAGCGCAAGCGCCCCCGCGGCGATCCACAGTCCGGTGAGCGGGTGGTCGACGCTGACGACGCTCGCCGCCACGCCGAGCGCGCTTGCGGCGGCCAGCAGCGGCTCGTTGCCTGGTCGCACCCAGACCGTCTGCGTCCGCGGCTTGCGGCCCATCACACGCAGCCGGCGTGCGATCGCGCGCGCGGCGCGCCGCTCGGCGTCCGTGCACGGCGCGCGGCCCTCGATGGCGCGCAGCTCGTCGGCGATCTGCTCCGGTTCCATCCCGGTGCGGGACAGTAGTGTTCGCGCGCGTCATGGACGCCACAGACCTCGCCTTCGCCGGAGCCGCCCAGCAGGCCCGTCTTATCGCCGCCGGCGACGTGTCGTCGCGCGAGCTGGTGCAGACCTACCTCGACCGGATCGCCCGGCTCGACCCTCAGCTGAACGCCTGGCGGATCGTGTTCGCCGAGCGCGCGCTGGCCGAGGCCGACCAGGCCGACGCGCGCCGCGGCGCGGGCAACGAGCGCCTGATGCTCGGCGTGCCGATCGCGATCAAGGACGACGTCGACGTCGGCGGTGAGCCGACCGCCTGGGGCACCGCGGCGCACGGCGGCCCGCGCCGCGAGGACGCCGAGGTGGTGCGGCGGCTGCGCGACGCGGGGGCGATCGTGCTCGGCAAGACGAACGTGCCGGAGCTGACGATCTGGCCGTTCACCGAGACGATCACCTTCGGCGCCACGCGCAACCCATGGGACATCGAACGGACGCCGGCGGCTCGTCGGGCGGCAGCCGGCGCGGCCGTGGCCGCGGGCATGGCGGGATCGCCTGGGATCCGATGGCCTCGGCTCGATTCGCATCCCGTCCGCTTGGTGCGGCCTCTTCGGCGTGAAGCCCCAGCGCGACCGCGTCCCGATCGGCCCACACGACGACGCGTGGCAGGGGCTGTCGGTCAACGGCCCGATCGCGCGTACCGTTGCCGACGCCGCGTTGTTCCTCGACGCGACGAGCGACGAAGGCGGCTTCGCCCAGGCCGCGGCGCGCGAGCCCCGGCAAGCTGCGGATCGCCGTCTCCACGAAGCTCGCGCCAGGACAGCTCGCGCGCACTCCGCCCGAGTGCGCGCAGCCATCGAGCGAGACGGCGGAGCTCATGCGCTCGCTCGGCCATGAGGTCTTCGAGCGTGACCCCGAGCTGCCCGCGTCGGTGATGCCTCACCTGCTGACCCGCTACTTCCGCGGGATCCACGAGGACGTTTCGCAGGCGATGCCGCATCCGCAGCGGCTCGAGGCGCGCACGAGGACGATGGCACGCATCGGCGGGCTGATCCCCCGCGGGCGTGGTCGCCAAGCAGCGTGCGGCGGAGGCCGCCATCGCCGCGCGGATCAACGCGATCTTCGATCACGCCGACGTCCTGCTCCAGCCCGGCCCGGTGACCGGGCCGTCGAAGATCGGCCAGTACCACGGGCGCGGCGCGCTGTGGACGCTGAACGGCGTCGCCCCGCGCGTCCCGTTCCACGGGTGCTGGAACGGAACCGGCCAGCCGGCCTGCGCGCTGCCGGCCGGCCTCGACCGCGACGGCCTGCCCGTCGGCGTACAGCTCGTCGGCCGGCCGAGCGACGAGGCAACGCTCCTTTCGCTCGCCGCTCAGCTCGAGGCCGAGCGGCCGTGGGCCGACCGCCGGCCGCCCGTCAGTTGAGCACGCAGCCGGCCGCGATCGCCGAGGAGGCGGCGCGCGCCGCCGGCACGATCCTGCTCGAGCGCTTTGGCTCCGAGCGCGCGCTGGACCGGACGAAGTCCTCGCCGACCGACCTCGTCAGCGAGGCCGACCTGCTCGCGGAGAAGGCGATCCGCGATGTGCTCGCGAAGCGTGCGCCCGAGGACGCGATCATGGGGGAGGAGGGCGCGGACACGCCCGGCACGAGCGGGCCGGCGCTGGATCGTGCGATCCGCTCGACGGCACCGTGAACTTCGTCTTCGGGATCCCGCAATGGGCGGTGTCGGTCGCGTGCGAGGGCATCGCCGGCGTGGTGTTCGACCCATGCCACGACGAGCTCTTCGTCGCTGACGAGGGGCGGCGACGCTCAACGGCGCGCCACTGCAGGCCTCGCGCGCGACGACCTCGCGTCACGCGCTGGTGGCGACGGGCTTCGGCTACGAGTCCGAGGTGCGCCGGCGCCAGGCGGAGGTCGTGGCGCGGGTGCTGCCGGTGGTCCGCGACATCCGGCGCGCCGGGTCGGCAGCGCTCGACATGGCGTGGACGGCGGCGGGGCGGCTCGACGCCTTCTATGAGCGCGGCGTCAAGCCATGGGACATCGCGGCGGGCGAGCTGCTGTGCGCCGCGGCCGGCCTGGAGGTGCGCAGGCTTCAGGAGCGCGACGGGTTGCCGGCCGGCGTGGTGGCCGCGCCGCCGGCGTTGATCGAGCCGCTCCTGGCGCTCGTCGCCTGATCGGCGGTCGACGTCAGCAGCGGCCGTCCGGTAGCGGGATCTGCTCCGAGAGCGCGATGTAGCTCGTCGATCGCCGGACGCCGGGGTTGGAGAGCATGCGGTTGACGATGTCCTGCAGGTGCTCGGTGTCGCGCGCGACGATCCGGCAGAGCAGGTCGCTGGGGCCGCTGGTCGCCGTGGCCTCGAGCACCTCCGGGACGTCCGCGAGCACGCCGACGGCCTCCTGCAGGCGCCCCTGGGTGATCTCGAGGAAGACGAAGGCCATGAGCGGGTAGCCCATGCGGTGCGTGTCGAGCTCGGGGCCGAAGCCTCTGATGACGCCGCGATCGGTCAGCTTCGCGAGCCGGGCCTGGACGGTCCCGCGCGCGACCTCGAGGCGCCGCGCGACCTCCATGAGGCCGATGCGGGGCTCGTCGCGAAGCAGCCCGATCAGGCGGGCATCGAGCTGGTCCACCGGACCGGACATATTGTCTATGTTACCCGCTTTCCAGCTGGTCGATATCGTGCACTTTGACCTGTTCCAGCTGGACGTCTTGACCAGTCGCTGTGCGTCGTGCTGTCCTTATGGCCATGTTCGAGGAGGCACAGCTCTACTCGCCGGTCACGCAGGCCGATGACGGCAAGGTCGAGGTCCACCTCGGCAAGGACCATCCGGGGTTCAACGACCCCGTCTACCGCGAGCGCCGCAACGCGATCGCCGCCAACGCCATGGTCTGGGAGCCCGGCGGCCCGTCCGCAGGTCGCCTATACCGAGCGGAGAACGCGATCTGGCGCACGGTCGCCGCGAGCTGCAGGCCAAGCACGAGCGCTACGCGTGCGCGAGTACCTCGAGGCCAAGGGGCGCTCGGCCTGCCAGAGGACCGCGTGCCGCAGCTCGACGAGGTGACGGCGCGGCCTCGAGCCGCTGACCGGCTTCGCGCTACCACCCGGCACCGGGCTCGTGCCGCTGCGGGAGTTCTACGGCTCGCTCGCCGACCGCGTGTTCCATTCCACCCAGTACGTCCGCCACCCGTCCGAGCCGCTCTACACGCCCGAGCCGGACGTCATCCACGAGGTCATCGGCCACGGCAACATGCTCGCTCGCCGCGTTCGCCGCGCTCAAGCGGCCGCCGGCGAGGCCGCACGCCGTGTCGAGACCGACGACGCGCTGCAGCTGATCGCCGACATCTTCTGGTTCACGATGGAGTTCGGCGTGATGCGCGAGGACGGCGAGCTGCGCGCCTACGGCGCCGGCATCCTCTCCAGCTACGGCGAGATCGAGGAGTTCCGCCGCATGGAGATCCGCCGATCGACCTCGCCGAGATGGGCGCGATCGAGTACGACATCACCAAGTACCAGCCGGTCCTGTACTGCGCCGAGTCGATGGACGAGCTCGAGGACGTCGTCGGCGGCTTCTTCGCGACGGCCGACGACGACACACGCGCGCGCATGCAGCCGGCGTCCGCTACGAAGTAGCCGGCGCTCGCGCCCAGTGCGCCCGCAGCGCACGTGCCGTGCGCTCAGGCTCCACGCGATGCGGGGGGTCGAAATGGTGGCGCTCGTCGAACACGTCGAGCGTGAAGTCACCGAAGATGTCGCTCGCTCGCTCGGCCATGCGCCCGTAGTAGCGCGGGTTGCTCCTCCCGCCGAGCGCGAAGTACACCGGCTGCGCGAACGCGCGCAGCTCGTCGAGGTCAAGGCTCGATGACCTGAATGTGCTGATGAACGCCCGCAGGCCGGCGGGGCGCGTCGCCATCCACGGCGGTGCTGGTCCTGGCGGTGGCGGTGGCGGTTCGACCCCTGGAGCGATCTGGATCGCGATGAACGCCGGCATGAGTTCCGCGGCCGGGAGCGTCGCGATCCGATCGACATCCCTCCAGACGTCCTCTTCGTCGGCGCTCAGCTCGTCGTTCCCCATCCACGCGGGTTCGAGCAGCGCGAGGCTGAGCAGGCGCTCCGGATGCTCGGCGGCGAAGGCCAGGCTCGCTGCGCCGCCGCCGGAATAGCCAACCAGGTGGAAGCGCTCGAAGCCGGCGGCCCGCGCCGTGCGCGAGATGCCGGCGACCTCGTCGTCCAGCGTGTATCCCGCAGGCACCTCAGGACCTGCGTAGATCTCGAGATCCTTCGCGATCGCGTCGACGTCGTCGCCGAGCTGCTCGATCAGCGAACCGTAGGCGAGCTCCGCCGGCATGACGCCACCGGGGAGAAGGATCGCTTCCAGCGCCATCTCCACGCGAGCGTACTCGGGCCCATTCGCTGCGTCCTGGTTACCGGTCGGTAAACGCAGGTTCGGGCGGCCCGGGTCCTGGAAATGAGGGCGGCATGCCACGCATGCTCCCCGCCCTCATGGCCTCCGTCGCAATCGTCGGCGTCAGCGCCTCCCCGGCAGTCGCCGGCCGCTTCAAGCACATCGACCAGATCGTGGTCGATCTACGAGGAGAACCACTCCTTCGACAACCTCTACGGCGGTGGGAGGGCGTCGACGGCCTCGCGCGGGCCGCGCCGCGCACACCACGCAGGTCAACCAGGACGGCGACGGCGTACACATGCCTGCCGCAGAACGACCTCAACCTGACGCGCCGCCCTGGCCGCCGAATGCACGGACGCGACGACCGGCACGACGTTCCGAGCCACTTCCCAACGCGCCGTTCACGATCGACGACTACATCCCGCCGAGGCGACAGACCTGCCCCGACGGCGTCGCAACGGATCCGACACGGGCAGCCCGGCGGCTGCACGCGCGACCTCGTGCACCGCTACTACCAGGAGCAGTACCAGCTCAACGGCGGCAAGCAGGACCGCTACATGACCGGCAGCGATGCGGTCGGCCTGACGATGGGCGACTACGACACGCGGCGCTGCCGATCTACCAGCTACCTGCACGGCAAGCGGCACCCGCGCTACGCGATCGCCGACCGCTTCTTCCAGGCGGCGTTCGGCGGCTCGTTCCTCAACCACCAGTGGCTGATCGCGGCGGCGACGCCGACCTGGCCGGCGCGCGTCAACGACGCGGGCCGACGACCTGCACTCGGTCGTCGACTCCAACGGGATGCCGACGAGCTATCCGCTCTACACGTCGCCGCCGGGCGGTGGTCGAAGGACGGCGCTGACCGCGTCGTGCAGTCGCCGGCCCGGGCGCGGCCGACGCCGGCCGGCGTCACGTGCGGCGACTACGCGGTCAACACGATCCAGCCGACCTACCAGCCGTACCGCCCGGGCACGCCGCCGGCGCGCCGGCTGCCGCCGCAGACCGCGCCGACGATCGGCGACCGGCTGAGCGCCAAGGGGGTCGACTGGGCCTGGTACTCGGGCGGCTGGTCCAACGCGAACGGCGACGTCGGCGGGCCGGGCTGGACGAACGGCACCGGGCCGACGTGCGCCGATCCCGAACCGACGACCGCGGCGCGCGACGTTCCCGAACTGCCCGGACAAGCTCTTCCAGTACCACCACCAGCCGTTCAACTACTTCGCCAACTACGCGCCCGGACGCCGGCGCGCGCGCGCACCTGCGCGACGAGCAGGAGTTCCTCGCCGCCGGCCGCGGCTCGACGAAGCGGCTGCGAGCTCAAGCCGGTCAGCTTCATCAAGCCGGTCGGCGCAGGAGAACGAGCACCCGGGCTACGCGAGCGAGCCACACGGGCTGCGACCACCTCGTCGACCTGCTCAAGGCGGTCGAGGACAGCGCGCTGCGCGAAGGACACGATGGTGATCGTCACCTACGACGAGTTCGGCGGGCAGTGGGACCACGTGCCGCCGCCGGGCCAGGGCGGCGACGCCGGGCCCGCCGACGCAGTGGGGCCCCGGCACGCGCATCCCGGCGCTGGTGCATCGTCGCCGGGCCTGCGCGCCGCTTCGCCGTCGACCACACGCGTACGACACGACGTCGATCCTGGCGACGATCGAGCACCGCTTCGGCCTGCCGCCGCTCACCTCGCGCGACGCCGACGCGCCGGATCTCAGCAGCGTGTTCGGCTAGCCGATATGCCGAGGCCCGGCTTCGGCCGGGCCTCAGCGATCGGGCCGATGAACTCGTCGAGGATCGCGACCGAGTCGCGGCGTGCGACGGAGATGGTCTTGTGGTTCATGCGACGCCACGACACGCGGAGAAGATCGCACGCCCAGCCGAACAGGCCGAGGATGTCCTCGGAGCGGTTGCAGAACTGGTAGCGCGGATAGACGTACTCCTTTCCCGCCGGTGATCGCACACGGTTGTGGCCTCGCCAGCCGTCGGAGTGGATCAGGCCGCGCAGGAAGCGTCCGGGCTCCTGCTCGACGATTGCACGCTGCCAGTCTGCGAGTGCGATCTTGCGCGTGTGCTTCGAGCCCGGACCGTGCTGC
>CAWCEB010000120.1:0-20643 GCA_963794105.1 uncultured Actinomycetes bacterium
CGCCCCGACACGCTGTTCGGCGCGACGTTCTTCGTCCTGGCGCCCGAGCATCCCGACATCGAGCGCCTGGCCGCCGGCACCGGCAACGAGGAGGCCGTGCGCGCGTACGTGAACCGCTCGCTGAACGAGTCGGCCGAGGAGCGTGGCGACGCGGACAAGCCGAAGACCGGCGTGCCGCTCGGGCGGACCGTGACGAACCCCGTCAACGGCGAGCAGATCCCGATGTACGTCGCCGACTACGTGCTCATGGAGTACGGCACCGGAGCGGTCATGGCGGTGCCGGCACACGACCAGCGAGACCACGACTTCGCGACGGCCTTCGGCCTGCCGATCCGACAGGTGGTGGCCCCGGCCTCGGGCGAGGCGCCCGACGGGCAGGCGTTCGTCGAGCACACCGCCGACGAGCGGCTCGTCAACTCCGGCGAGTTCAGCGGGCTGAGCGCCGCCGAGGCAAGGACGCGATCGTCAGCTGGCTGGATCGCGAGGGCAAGGGCCACGCGACGATCCAGTACCGGCTGCGCGACTGGCTGCTCTCACGCCAGCGCTACTGGGGCTGCCCGATCCCGATCATCCATTGCCCCGCGTGCGGGCTGGTGCCGGTGCCCGAGGATCAGCTGCCGGTGGTGCTGCCGGACATCGCGGACTATGCGCCCAAGGGCCGCTCGCCGCTCGCGGCGGCGGAGGACTGGGTCAACGTCGCGTGCCCGCAGTGCGGCGGCCCGGCGCTGCGCGAGACCGACACGATGGACACCTTCGTCGACTCGTCGTGGTACTTCCTGCGCTACTGCGATCCCGACAACGACGAGGCCGCCTGGGACCCGCAGCCGTCGCACGAGTGGATGCCGGTCGACCAGTACATCGGCGGCGTCGAGCACGCGATCCTGCACCTGATGTACGCGCGCTTCTTCGTGAAGGCGCTCAACGACCTGGGTCATCTCGACATCAACGAGCCGTTCGCCCGTCTCTTCACGCAGGGGATGATCACGAAGGACGGGGCGAAGATGTCCAAGTCGCGCGGCAACGTGGTCACGCCGAAGCAGATCATCGACTCCCACGGCGCAGACACGGCGCGCTGCTACATCCTGTTCATCGGGCCTCCCGATCAGGACGCCGACTGGTCCGACGAGGGCGTCGAGGGCGTGCACCGGTTCCTCGCTCGCCTGTGGAGGCTGTCGGCGGCCGCCGCCGGTGGCGAGGGCAGCGGCGGCGACCAGCCGGAGACGACGCACGCCTTCGGCGAGGAGCTCGTCCGCAAGGCGCACTGGGCGATCGAGAAGGTCACCAACGACATGTCCGGGCGCTTCGCCTTCAACACCGCGATCGCCGCCGTGATGGAGCTGACGAACACGTGCTCGAAGGCGGTCAACGACCAGGGGAACCCGGATCCGCAGGCGCTGCGGTTCGCGCTGGCGACCGCGAACTCGCTGCTGTTCCCGTTCGCTCCGCACGCCGCCGCCGACGGATACGAGCTGCTGACGGGGCGCCGCGTGTGGGAGGAGCCGTGGCCGGCCGCGGACCTGGCCTACCTCGTGTCCGACACGATCGAGGTGGTCTGCCAGGTGAACGGCAAGGTGCGCGACCGCGTGCAGGCGCCGGCGGATGCGTCGGCCGACGACCTGAAGGCGCTGGCGCATGCGGCGCCGAACGTGCGCGCGCACATCGACGGGCACGAGGTGGTCAAGGAGATCGTCGTGCCCGGCAAGCTCGTCAACATCGTCGTGCGCTGATGGCCTACGTCGGCGTCGTCGGTCCTGGCGAGGCGACGGCGGCAGAGATCGCGGTCGCCGAGGAGCTCGGCGCGCGACTGGTCGACCTCGGCGCGACGGTGGTGTGTGGCGGGCTGGGCGGAGTGATGGAGGCCGCCTGCCGGGGCGCGAAGTCGCGGCGCGGGACGACCGTCGGCCTGCTGCCCGGGCTGGACCGCTCCGCTGCCAACGGCTGGGTCGACGTTGCGATCGCCACGGGCCTCGGCGAGCTTCGCAACGGACTGATCGTCCGCACCAGCGACGCCGTTGTGGCGGTCGGGGGAGGGGCAGGGACCCTGTCGGAGATCGGCTTTGCGCTGAAGCTCGGGCGGCCGGTCATCGGGATCGGGACGTTCGAGGTCGACGGCGTGACGCAGGTCGCATCCGCAGCGCAAGCGGCGTCGCTCGCCGTGCGCTGAAGCTCGACGTTGCGCGCGTCCTGCGTGACAGCGCCGCGCCTAGCGTGCAGGTGTGCCCGAGATCCCACGCTCACAGCTGCTGGCCTACGCCGCGCTGGCGGTCGTCATCGGGCTGCTGGGCGCGCGCTACGTGCGCTCGGCGCCTGCGGGCGGAGCACAGGCCACCGCTCCCGCGGCGCACCCCGTCACGTTCTCGGCGGGCGGGCGGCGCGCAACCGTGCACGTCGCCGGAGCGGTCCGGCATCCGGGGGTCTACGAACTCGGCCCGGGCGCGCGCGTGCAGGATGCCGTGCGCCGCGCGGGCGGTGCGCGCCACGGCGCGAACCTCGATGCGGTGAACCTCGCGGCGCGGGTCGCCGACGGGCAGCAGATCGTCGTGCCGGCCGCGGCAGCGGCCGCGGCGGATCGCGCCCGGCGCGGATCCCGCTGTGGTCGCTCCGGCAGTGCCCGTCAGCCTGGGCAGCGCGACGCTCGAGCAGCTCGAGACGCTGGACGGCGTCGGGCCCGCCACGGCGCAGAAGATCGTCGCCTACCGCACCGAGCACGGTGGCTTTCGGTCGGTCGACGACCTGGCGAACGTGCCCGGAATCGGGCCGAAGAAGCTCGCCGCGATGAAGCCCCACGTCCAGCCTTGAGCCTGCCGGCGCGGTATCCGCGCCATGCGGTGCTCGGCGCGCTGGTGCTCGGGATGCTGGCGGCCCGCCACCCGGCTGCGCTGCTGCTGACGCCATTGCTCGCCCCGCGCCGCCCGCTGCTCGCCGGCCTGCTGCTGGCCGCCGCGTTCACGGGGTCGTGGCTCGCGCAGGCTCGCGCCGCCCAGCTCGATCGCACGGCGCTGGCGCCGCGGCTGGGCCACGCCGTCGACGAGCGCGTGACGCTCCTCGACCTCCCGCGCGAGACGCCGTTCGGCGGCTGGCAGGCGACCGTGTCGCTGGGCGGCGAGCGCGTCGCCCTGACGGCGGGTCGGTGGGTCGCGCGCCCGGAGGCGGCGATCGGGTCCGAGCTGCTCGTCGCCGGGACGCTCAAGCCGCTCTCGCCGGCGCAGGCGTGGATGCGCGCGCGCAACGTGCACGCGGCGCTTTCGGGGCGCGCTGTCCGCGCGACGGGTGCTGCGCGGGGCGGCGTCACCGGCATGGTCGACGGCGTGCGTCGCCGGGCCGAGCGCGCGCTGGAGGCCGGCGCGCCGCGCAGCGTCAGCGGCCTGCTGCGCGGCATGGTGCTCGGCGAGGGCGAGGCGCTGAGTGCGCCGATGCGCGACGACTTCCGGGCTGCGTCGCTGACGCACCTGGTTGCGGCCAGCGGCCAGAACGTGGCGCTGCTGGCGGCGCTGGCGGTGGCGCTGGGCACCGCGCTGGGCCTCGGGTTGCACGGTCGTCTGGGGCTCGCGCTCGCGCTGGTCATCCTCTATGTCCCGCTGGCGGGCGCTGGTCCGTCGATCCAGCGCGCCGGGATCATGGGCGGCGCTGCGCTCGTCGCTGCGCTCAGCGGCCGGCCGGCCTCGCGTGCCTATGCGCTGCTGCTCGCCGCTGCGCTCACGCTGCTCGCCAATCCGCGCGCAGGCGCGGACCCCGGCTGGCAGCTCAGCTTCGCCGCGGTGATCGGCATCGCGCTGGGGGCGGGTCGGATCGCGACGGCGCTGCGTGAGCGGCGCGTTGCGGCCGGGGCGGCCGAGGCGACGGCGATGACCGTCGCCGCGACGATCGCCACGGCGCCGCTGATCGCGCTGCACTTCGGGCGTGTCTCGCTGGTCGGGCTGCCTGCGAACGTCCTCGCTGCCCCGGCGGTCGCGCCCGCGATGTGGCTCGGGGCGCTCGCCGCGGCAATCGGTCAGGTGAGCGCGGCGCTCGCGTCCCCGATCGCGGCACTCGCGGCGCTGCCGACGGCGTACCTCGCGTGGCTCGGGCACGCTGCGGCGCATCTGCCGGGAGCGAACACGCGGCTGCCGCTGGGCGTCGTGGTCGCGCTGTGCGGGGCGGCCGCGGCCTGGATCGCCCTGCCTCACCGCGGCCGGCGGCGGTGGTCGCGGCGCGGCGTGCCGGTGCTCGCGCTGCTCGCGCTCGCGCTGCTCGCCGTCGCCGCGGTGGCCCGCCACCGCGCGGTCGCGCCGGGGGCCGCGCCGGCGCTGCGCATCTCGTTCCTCGACGTCGGCCAGGGCGACGCGACGCTCATCCAGGCCGGTGGCCGGGCGGTCCTCGTCGACGCGGGCCCTGTGGGTGACCACGTCGCCTCGCTGGTGCGCCACGAGGGCGCGCGCCGGCTCGACCTGCTCGTGATCACCCATGCACAGGCCGACCACGAGGGCGGAGCAGCGGACGTGCTGTCTCAGCTCCCCGTGACCGCGATCCTGGATGGCCGCGACGGGGTGGGATCGCCGGACGGCACACGCCTCGAAGCGGCCGCGCACGCACGTCGGGTCCGTCTGCTGCGCCCTTCGGCGGGCCAGATCCTGCGCGCCGGCCCGATCCGCCTCGATGTCCTCTCACCGCCGCGCGACGGCCGGATCCCCGGCGGGGACCCGAACGCCCGCGCGATCGTGCTCGAAGCCCGCGCCGCCGGCGTCCGGATCCTGCTCACGGCCGACGCGGAGTCCGATGTGCTCTCGTCATTGCCGCTGGCGCCGGTCGACCTCCTCAAGGTGTCGCACCACGGAAGCGCGGATCCCGGCCTACCAGCGCTGCTCGGCATCCTGCGCCCGCGCGCCGCGGTCATCGAGGTCGGCCGCCACAACCCCTACGGCCACCCGGCTCCCGCAACCGTCCGCGCGCTCACCACCGGCGCGGGCCGCGTCCTTCGCACCGACCACGACGGCACGATCCGCTTCGAGCTCCGTGCGGGCCGGCTGGTCCTCGCGACCCATGGGTAGTGCGTGCTCGCTGTGCGGGCGTTGCGTCACTTCGGTGGCGCGCAGCGCGGTCGCGCGCGTGGGCGCTGCGCGTGGGCTGCGGTCATTGAGGGAGAGGGTGAACCGCCCGCGCCCGTTGTGGGCCGCGGGTGACGAAATCCCCCGCCACGGTGGATTTCGTCACCCGCGTGGTGCGGACCCGTTCCCTCAAAGCCCGAACCACGCCCGCGCCCCGCAAACGCCCGAGCCGAGCGCTCCACGCTCCTCGGCCAAAGCGTGACATTGGGGTCTGACCCTTTTGTCCCCGCGCGCGCCCGGGCCCCCAACGTCGTAATAGTTACGACGCTCGGGGCCCACGCCGAACACCGGCGCACCCGTCCCTTCTCCCTCGACGCCCGAACCACGCCGCGCGCACCGCGAACGCCCGAACTGAACGCTGCACGCACCTCGGCCAAAGCAGGTCTGTGGTCGCGCGGGTGGACCGAGGACTGGCCCCCGAGTCCGGCGCGCGCGTGACCTAGAGTGGGGTCATGGCCGCCTGGAAGCCCGCGTACCTGATCCACGGCGATGCGCACGGGCGGATCGCCGAGCGGCGGGCGCGCCTGCGGGCGATGGCGGAGGCCGAGTCGGGCGTCGAAGCCGTCGAGGTCTTCGAAGGGGACACCACGACGCCGGAGGACGTGGGCGCCGCGTTGAACGCGATGACGTTCGCGGTCGGCCGCCGATTCATCATCGTCGACGGGGTCGAGCGCTGGAAGGAGGCGGACGTCGAGACGCACCTCGCGCCCGCGCTCAAGGACGTGCCGCCGGACACGACGATCGCGTTCTTCGCCAGCGAGGACGGACGCGTCAAGGCGCCCGCGAACCTCGTCGCGCTGGTGAAGAAGGCGGGCAACGTCGCCGTCGAGGCCACACCGAAGGCCAAGGACCTGCCGCAGTGGGCGATGCAGGAGGCCAAGGGCCTCGGCGTGACGCTGGAGCGCCCGGCGGCGCAGGCGCTCGTCACGAGCGTGGGCGAGCGCCAACAGCGGCTGCTGCGCGAGCTCGAGAAGCTCGCGATCGAACACGGGCCCGGCGCCACGCTCGGCACCGAGGAGGTCGAAGCGGCGGCACACAGCGCCGAGCGCCAGGTCTGGGGCCTCGTCGACGCGCTCGTGGCCCGCAACGGAGCGGCGGCGACGAAGGCGTTCCTCGAGCTGCGGGCGCAGGGCGAGTCGATCCCGCGCCTCGTGCCGCTCATGGCGCGCCGTGTCCGCGACGTCCTGGCGATCGCGACGCGTCTGGAGAACGGCGAGGCGCCCGCGCAGATCAAGGAGACGATCCGCGGCAATCCGTGGGCGACGGATCGGCGCATCAAGGAGGCGCGAGCAACCGACGCCGACAGCCTGCGGCGGGCACTCGAAGCGCTCGCGGACCTGGAGGTCGCCACGCGCGGCGGCAGCGAGCTCGACGACGACACCGCGGCGCTGCGCGCAATCGCGCAGATCGCGGCGTAGAGCTACTCGCCCTGCGAGGACCAGTCCGGCGGCTCGTAGGCCTTGCCGGGCGTCCCGCCGATGATGAGCACGCGCAGCCCGTCGGACCCGCTCTTGACGGTCCGTGAGACGCCGGGGCCGACCGCGGCGAGCTGCTCGGCGTCGAGCGGCAGCTCGGTCGCGTCATCGTCGAGCACGACTGCCCCCGAGCCGGCGAGGCACACGTAGAGCTCCTCCTGCCCGGACGCGGACTCGTCGTGGGACTTCGTCGCGTAGTCCGGCGGCAGGTTCATCACGTTCGCGCCGAACGCGGACAGGCCGAGGCCGGGCCGCACGAGCCGGGCAAAGCCGTCCCACAGCGCAGGGAGCTCATCGATGCGGGCTCCCTTGGCGTTCATCGGGGCGGGTCAGGCCTGCTGGCCGGCGCGCAGCCGCGCGGCCCGCGCCTTCTTGCGCGCGCCGGTGTTGCGGTGCAGCGCGCCGCGCTTGACGGCCTTGTCGATGGTCGACGTCAGCTTGGCGAACTCGGCGTCCGAGGCGGCGTCGTCGCCCTCGGCGACGGCTGCCTCGAGGCGGCGGAAGTAGGTCCGGATCGTCGACGTGTAACGGCGGTTCTCGAGGCGCTCGCGCTCGGTGCGCAGGATGCGCTTCTTCTGGGAATGAATGTTGGCCATGTGGTGAGGCGGGGATGATAGCGGCCGCATGGGGGAGGATGCCGTCCGTGGCAGAGGCGCCAACAGAGGCGGCACCCAGGCGCAGCGGCGTCGCGCGCAACACGATCATCTTCTCGATCGCGACCGGGGCGAGCCGGATCGTCGGGCTCGTCCGCGAGATCGTCGCCGCGCGCTACTTCGGCACCAGCGGCCCCGCGTCGGCGTTCACGATCGCCTTCCAGGTGCCCAACCTGGTCCGCGGCCTGTTCGCCGACGCCGCGATCAGCGCCGCGTTCGTCCCGGTCTTCACCGAGCTGCTGGAGAAGGGCAAGAAGCGCGAGGCGTTCCAGCTCGCCGGCACGCTGTTGATGATCATCATCGCCGCACTGGGCTTCCTGAGCCTGTTCTTCGTCCTCGCGGCCGGCGTGGTGATGCCGCTGTTCATCGGCGGCGAGTTCACGCAGCAGCTGACCGACATGACGGTCGCGATGAGCCGGATCCTGTTCCCGATCGTCGTGCTGCTCGGCGTCAACGGATTGGTCGTCGGGATCCTCAATGCCTACGAGCACTTCACGATCCCGGCGATCGCGCCGCTGGTCTGGAACCTCGTGATCATCGGCTCGCTGGTCTTCCTGCGGCCGGCGTTCAGCGGCGACCACGAGATCTACGCCTACGCGATCGGCGTCCTGGGCGGGACGATCGTGCAGCTGGCGATGTCACTGCCGCCGCTGCGGCACATCGACTTCAAGTTCCAGCTGGGAGGCAGCTGGCGCGACCCGCGGATCCGCCAGGTCCTGACCCTGATGCTCCCGGTCACGATCGGGCTGGGGGTCATCAACTTCGACCTCGTGATCAACTCGAGCCTCGGCTCGCTGGTCTCCCAGGAGGCGCCCCGCTCGATCGACGCCGCGTTCCGGATCTACATGCTGCCCCAGGGGATGTTCAGCGTGGCGCTCGCGACCGTCCTGTTCCCGACGCTCAGCCGCTACGCGGCCCGCCACGACCTGGACGGCTTGCGCACGACGATGGCGACCGGCGTGCGCTCGATCTTCCTGCTGCTGATCCCGGCGGCGGCCTTCACGCTCGTGCTCGCCACGCCGATCGTGCGCCTCGTCTTCCAGCACGGCGCGTTCGGCCCGGACTCGACCGACCGCGTGTCCACGGCGCTGTTCTGGTTCTCCTTCAGCCTGCCGTTCGCCGGCGTCAACCTGCTGCTCACGCGCACGTTCTTCAGCCTGCAGCGGCCCTGGATCCCCACCGCCCTCGCGGCGGGCAATCTCGCGGTCAACGCGCTCATCAGCCTCGCGCTGTACAAGCCGTTCGGGATCGCGGGGCTGGTGATCGGCACGGCCGTCGCGAGCGCGGGCATGACCGCGAGCCAGGCGTACTACCTGCGCCGCGAGCTGCACGGGCGCCTGGAGGGCGGGCGGACGATGATGGCGGTGGGGCAGATGACACTCGCCGCCGTGGCGCTCGGAGGAGCCTCGTACGGGACATGGTGGGCGCTGGACGCGGCGCTCGGCCGCTCGATCCCGGCGCAGATCGTGTCGGTCTCGCTCGCAGCGCTCGTCGGCTTCGCGGTCTACGCGGCGGTGGTGCTCCTGCAGCGCATCCCGGAGGCGCAGCGGCTGGAGCAGGTCGTCGCGGGGCGGCTGCGCCGACGGGCCTGACCTATCCTCACTGGCCCTTCATGGCCGCGCAGGACCACATCCGCAACTTCTCGATCATCGCCCACATCGACCATGGGAAGTCGACGCTGGCCGATCGCATCCTCGAGATGACGCACACCGTCGACCCGCGGTCGATGCGCGCCCAGGTGCTCGACTCGATGGACCTCGAGCGCGAGCGCGGGATCACGATCAAGGCCCAGGCCGTCCGCGTCTTCTACACCGCCTCGGACGGCGAGACCTACCAGTTCCACCTCATCGACACGCCCGGCCACGTCGACTTCACCTACGAGGTCAGCCGCTCGCTCGCGGCGTGCGAGGGCGCGCTGCTGGTCGTCGACGCGTCGCAGGGCGTCGAGGCCCAGACGGTCGCGAACACCTACCTGGCGGTCGACGCCGGCCTCGAGCTGATCCCGTGCCTGAACAAGATCGACCTGCCGGGCGCCGAGCCCGAGCGCGTCGCCGGCGAGGTCGCCGAGCTGATCGGCGAGCCCGCCGAGGACATCCTCACGATCTCCGGCAAGACCGGCGAGGGCGTGACCGAGGTGCTCGAGCAGCCTGGTCGCGCGCGTCCCGCCGCCCAGCGGGCGACCGGACCGCGCCGCCGCGCGCGCTGATCTTCGACTCGGAGTTCGACCAGTACCGCGGCGTCATCGCCTACATCCGCGTGATGGACGGGACCTTCAAGAAGGGCGAGGCGATCCGCGCGATGCAGACCGGCACCGAGGCCGACATCGACGACATCGGCTTCTTCACGCCCGCGATGACGCCGGCCGACTCGCTGAGCGCCGGCGAGGTCGGCTACCTGATCACCGGCATCAAGGACGTGACGATGCTCGCGGTCGGCGACACGCTGACGACGAAGGCCAACGCGGCGACCGAGCCGCTGCCCGGCTACCGCGAGGTCAAGCCGATGGTCTTCTGCGGGCTGTTCCCGATCGAGAACGACGACTACCCGGACCTGCGCGACGCGCTGGAGAAGCTCACGCTCAACGACGCCGCGCTGGACTGGGAGCCCGAGACGTCCGACGCGCTGGGCTTCGGCTTCCGCTGCGGGTTCCTCGGCCTGCTGCACATGGACATCGTGCGCGAGCGCCTGGAGCGCGAGTACGACCTCGAGCTGATGGCGACGATGCCGTCGGTGGGCTTCGAGGTGACGAAGACCGACGGCGAGGTCATCGAGGTCCACAACCCGTCCGACATGCCCGACCCCGCCCGGATCGAAGAGATCCGCGAGCCGTACATCAAGGCCTCGGTGCTGACGCCCAAGGAGTTCGTCGGGCAGGTCATGGAGCTCTGCCAGGAGCGCCGCGGCGAGCACACCGGCATGCACTACCTGTCGGCCGACCGCGTGCAGATCAACTACGACCTGCCGCTGGCCGAGATCGTCCTGGACTTCTTCGACCAGCTGAAGTCGCGCACCCGCGGCTACGCGTCGCTGGACTACGAGATCACCGGGCTGCGGCCCTCGAACCTCGCGAAGCTCGACGTGCTGCTCGCGGGCGACCCCGTCGACGCGCTGTCGATGGTCGTGCACCGCGACAAGGCCTACGACGTCGGCCGCATGCTGACCGAGAAGCTCCGCGCCAAGATCCCGCGCCAGCAGTACGACGTCCCGATCCAGGCGGCGATCGGCTCGCACATCATCGCCCGCGAGACCGTGAAGGCCTACCGCAAGGACGTCACCGCCAAGTGCTACGGAGGAGACATCTCGCGCAAGCGCAAGCTGCTCGAGCGCCAGAAGGAGGGCAAGAAGCGCATGAAGCAGGTCGGGCGCATCGAGGTTCCCCAGGAGGCGTTCCTCGCCGTGTTGGAGCTCGGCGACGACGGCCGCTAGCGTGGCGCCCATGTCCCGACTCGCGCCACTGGACCCGCCCTACGAGCCCAAGGTCGAGGATGCCCTCAGGCGCCTGATGGGCCCCGTCGACGCGGAGCCGCTGAACCTGTTTCGCACGATCGCCCACCACGACGTGTTGCTCGATCGCTTCCGCCAGATCGGGTCGAGCCTGCTGTCGTTCGGCCGCGTGCCGGCCGACGAGCGCGAGATCGTGATCCACCGGACGACCGCGCTGTGCGGCGCGGCTACGAGTGGGGCGTGCACGCGACGGTCTTCGCGCCGCAGGTCGGCATCGACGCGAACGCGACGTGGGAGGGGGAGCCGTTCACCGGCCGCCACGCGACGCTCGTCCAGCTCTGCGACGAGCTCCACGAGACCGCCACCGTCAGCGACGAGCTCTGGCAGCAGCTGCGCGCGGGCTGGCCGGACGATCAGCTCGTCGAGCTGATCTGCCTCGCCGGCTTCTACCACCTCGTTTCGTTCGCCTGCAACGCGTTCGCGGTCGAGCCCGAGGCCTGGGCAGCTCAGCCGCCGGCGTAGCGGCGCGCCGCCTGCGCGGCGCTGGCTCCGTACGAGCCCCCGAACAGCACCGCGTGGACCAGCAGCGGCAGCAGCTGGTAGAGCTGGACGCGGTCGGAGTGGCCCTCGGCCAGCGGCAGCGTGCTCCTGGTACGCCGCAAGCGTCGTCGCGGAGATCCGGCCGAAGAGCCGCAGCATCGCGAGGTCGACCTCGCGGTGGCCGCCGTAGGCCGCGGGATCGACGAGGACCGGACGCCCGTCGGTCCCGCCCATGACGTTCCCCGACCAGAGGTCGCCGTGCAGCCTGCGCCGGGTCCTCCGGCGGCCCGGCGAGGTCCGCCATCCGCTCGCACACGCGCTCGATCGCCGCGCGGCCCTCGCGCGACAGCGCGCCGCGCTCGAGCGCCTGGTCGGCGAGCGGCGCGATCCGCCAGCGCGCGTAGAACGTCGCCCAGTCCTCGCCCTCGCCACCTGGAAGCTCGGCGGCGCCCAGGCGCAGCGCACCGCCGTGCGGCGTCGAGCCGAAGCCGGGCGCGCCGGCGCCGTGCAGCCCGGCGAGGTCGCGCCCCAGCGCCTCCTCGTCGAGCAGCCCCTCGTCGACCCAGCGCAGCGCGAGGAACGCGTCGTCGACGGCCACGACCTCCGGCACCGTCATCGCTTCGCCCAGCCAGCGCAGGCCGGCCGCCTCGGCGGCGTATTCGCCGGGCGGTGCGCCGGCGCGCGTCTTGACGAACAGCCGCTCGCCGGACTCCAGCTCGACGGCCCACGCGTCGTTGATGTCGCCGCCCGCGACGCGGTGGGCCGAGGCTGACCGGCCCCGAGCTCGTCAGGGAGCGAGATCATCGAGCAGCCGCTCGCAGCCGTCCTGCACGAGGTCGAGGACCTCCTCGAAGCCACGCGGGCCGCCGTAGTACGGGTCGGGCACGTCGCGCCCGTCCAGCAGCAGGCGGACCTTGTCCTCGGTCCCCGGCGGCGCGATCGCCCGCAGGTCGGCCAGGTTGTCGCGGTCCATCGCCACGAGCAGGTCGAAGTCCTCGAAGTCCGAGCGCGTGACCTGCCGGGCGGCGCCCTCGAGCGTGATCCCGCGCGCCCGCGCCGTGACGGTCGCTCGCGCGTCGGGCGGGTTGCCGGCGTGCCAGCCGCCGGTCCCGGCGCTGTGCACGTCGATCCTGCCGTCCAGCCCGCGTTCCGCGAGCAGGTGGCGCATCACCCCCTCCGCGGTGGGGGAGCGGCAGATGTTGCCCATGCAGACGAACAGGATGCGCGTTTCAGGCACTGAAGCCCGTGCGCGCGTGGTCTCCGACGCCTTCGACATGCGTGATCTGGGCGACCTGGATGAGCACCTCCTGCTGGCGGGCGGTGAGCGTGATCCACGCGTCACCGCTGTCGATCGCGGCGCGGACGTCTGGAAGCGACTCTTCGACGCGCACCCTGTCGGAGCCGAGATGAATCTCTGCTGGCATGACACGGAAGAATGCACGGTCATGGATCTCGGGCTCACCGACAAGCTCTGCGTCGTCACCGGCGCCAGCAGCGGGATCGGCCTCGCGACGGCGCGGCGGCTGGGCGCCGAGGGGGCGCGGGTGCTCCTCGTCGGGCGCAATGTGGAGCGCCTCGAGGTGGCCGCGGCACGCTGCGGTGGCGAGTACCTGGCGGCGGACGTGACCGATGCCGACGCCGACGAGCGGATCATCGCCACCTGCGCCGAGCAGATGGGCGGCATCGACGTCCTGGTCAACAACGCCGGCACGAGCTTCGTCCGCTCGCTGCAGGACCTGACCGACGACGACTGGCGCGATCAGTACGAGCTGCACGTGATGGCGCCGATGCGGCTGATGCGAGCCGCGGCGCCGCGGATGGCGAAGGCCGGCGGAGGGCGGATCGTCAACGTGTGCTCCTCGTCCGGCAAGCGCCCGTCGCAGACCAATCCGGCCTACTCGGTCACGAAGGCCGCGCAGCTCTCACTCTCGCGGGCGTTCGCCGACGCGTACGCCCGCGACGGCGTGCTCGTCAACGCGGTCGCACCGGGCCCGGTCGACAGCGAGCTCTGGCTGGCCCCGGGCGGCATGGCCGACCAGATGGCGCAGGCGCGCGGGATGACGCCGGAGGAGGCACTGGCGATGCAGCGCGACAAGGTGCCGATCGGGCGCTACGGCAGCCCGGACGAGATCGCCGACGTGATCGTCTTTCTGTGCTCCGCACGGGCGAGCAACGTCACAGGAGCGGCATGGTCAGTCGACGGCGGGCAGGTTCCCGTCATCATCTGAGTCCCCATGCACGGCTCCACCCCAGAGCCGGGCGAGGATCGCTGGCCCCCGTTGATCGCCGGACTGGTCTTCGTCGCCGGCCTCGTCCTGCTCGCCTACGCCCTGACCGCCGGCTCCGGTCGCGGTGAGAGCGCTCCCGCCGCCACTGCGGCGGCGCAGCCCGCGCTGACGGTGGTCGCCGGCCCCAGGCCTGCGGTCGACGCCCCCGCGCGGACCGCCCCGGCCCCGCGCCCGCACCGGGCCACCTGGGCGGAGTGGACGCGCCTGTTCCGGCCGCTGTACACGTCGGGCGACCATGCCTTCGGCGTCTCGTGGCTGCTGCTCGCCGCCGTGCACAAGCAGGAGACCGGGTTCTCGACGGCGGCGGGCACCTACCGCGGACTGAACTTCGCCGGCTGCTGCGCCGGGCCGATGCAGTTCAACGTCACCAACGGCAGGACCTCGACGTGGGATCGCTTCGCCGGGGCGTTCCGGGCGGCGCCGCGCCCGCCCGTGTACCCGCACGTCGCCGACCGGCACCCGTCGGTCTATGACGACTTCGACGCGATGATGGCCGCCGCGCGGCTCCTGAGGCACTCGGGGGCGACGCACGCGCTCGACGCAAGCGCGTGGCAGGCGGCCTACGACTACTACGGCCACGACGCCTTCGGGGTCTCCTACGCCGACGTCGTGGTCGCCCGCGCCCGCAACTGGGCCCGCCACGGCTTCTCGGCACTGAGCGAGCCGTCGCCGGCCGCCGTCGCCGCCGTGCACGCCGACTTCGGTGCGGCTGCGCTCAGCGCGCTGCAACCGCCGCGCCGGCCGGCGGTGCGCCCCAAGCAGCCACAGCACGTACGCGCCGTCGCGGCGTCGACGCGCTAACCGGCGAGCTCCGGAGCGGCCGCTGCCAGGCGCCGCACGCCCTCGGCCAGGCGCGTGGGGTCAGCACCAGCGAAGGAGAGGCGCAGGTGCGGCGCCGGAGGCTCCGCGCCGAACCAGACCCGGCCGGGGCTGACCGTCACGCCGCGGGCCCTGGCCTGAGCGGCGATCGCGATGTCGTCGGCGCGGTCGGGCAGCGCGAACCAGAGGTGCAGCCCGCCCGTGGGAAGCAGCGTGAGCGACAGCGCGGGCAGGTCACGCTCGACGGCCGCGGCGAGCGCGTCACGGCGTTCGCGCAGGGCACCGCGAAGCGCGCGCAGGTGCCGTCGCCACGCCGGGGAGGCGACGAGCTCGACCGCCGCCTCCTGCAGCGGCCCGGACACGAAGAAGTCGTCGATGATGCGCGCCGAGCGCAGCCGTTCGCCCGCGGCGCCGCGCGCGCCGACCGCCGCGACGCGCATCCCCGGCGCTGCCGGCTTCGACAGCGAGCGGATGTAGACCACGTGGCCGTGGCGATCCGCCGCGGCCAGCGGCGCGGGCGCCTCGCCGTCGATCGCCAGATCGCGCGCCCAGTCGTCCTCGACCAGGAACGCGCCCGCGGCCGAGACGACGTCGAGCACGGCTGCCCGCCGGCCCGCGCTGAGCGTGGCGCCATGCGGGTTGGCGAACGTCGGCTGGGCGTAGAGCAGTCGCGCACCGGAGCGCTCGAAGGCCTCCGACAGGAGCGCGGGGCGCACGCCGTCGCCGTCGGTGGGCACGGGGACGACGCGCAGCTGGGCGGCGCGGGCGGCCGCGAGCGCGCCGACGTACGTCGGCGCCTCGACGAGGATCGGCTCGCCGGGCGCCGCCAGCGCGCGGAAGGCGGTCGCCAGCCCCGACTGGCCGCCCGGGCAGACGATCATGTCGTGCGCACGCAAGCCGCCGCCGGCCTCGCGCGCGAACCATGCGCGCAGCTCCTCGCGGCCCTCGACCGGGCCGCGGTCCCATGCGCCGGCGCGGCGCGCCGCGCGGCCGAGCGCCGCACCGACGGCGGCGAGCGGCTGCAGCTCGGGATCGAGGTAGCCCGTCGACAGAGGGATCGCGCCGGGCGGCGGCAGCTCGAGCAGCTCGCCGAGCCCTGTCCCGTCACCGCGCGCGGTGCCGAGCGCCACGGCCTGCCACGAGAGGTCCTGCGGCTCGTCGTCGATCGCAGCTCGGTCTGCCACGAACGTGCCGCGTCCGGGGCGGGGGACGACGAGTCCCTCCTGTGCCAGGCGTGCGATCGCGCGCTGGACCGTCACCGGCGAGGCGCGGTGGCGCGCCATCAGCTCTCTGACGGACGGCAGGCGGCTGCCCGGGGGGAGGGCACGGGCAGCCGTCCGCACATCCTCGATAACACGCTGGTCTGTGTTATCGTCGATCATGAGTAACGGGAGTAACGCTACTACCGCGGCGCGGGTAACGCAACCCCTCCACGCCCGCCTCGCTCCCGGCGTGCTCCTCGGGACGATCGGCGTCATCGGCTTCTCGTTCTCGCTGCCCGCGACCCGCCTCGCGCTGCGCGATCTCGACCCCTGGGTCGTCGCGTTCGGGCGCGCGCTCGTGGCCGCCGTGCTCGCGATGGCGGTCCTGCGGGCGACCCGCGCGCCGTGGCCGAGCCGCGCGCAATGGCGCTCGCTCGCGATCGTCGCCGCCGGTGTCGTCGTCGGCTTCCCGTTGCTCACGTCGCTGGCGCTCCATCACCGCACGTCGGCGCACGCCGCGATCGTCGTCGGCCTCGCGCCGGCCGCGACTGCCGTGATGGCGGTGCTTCGCGCGGGCGAGCGGCCGAGCCGGGCGTTCTGGGCCGCGAGCGCCGCCGGCACCGTGGCCGTGCTGGTGTTCGCGTTCGTCTCGGGAGCGGGCGCGCTGCACGTCACCGACCTCGAGTTGCTCCTGGCCGTCGTGCTCGTCGGTCTGGGGTATGCCGAGGGCGGCGCGCTCGCTCGCGACCTGGGCGGGACGCGGACGATCTGCTGGGCGCTCGTGCTCAGCGCCCCGCTCCTGCTGCCGGTCGTCGCGCTGCGCCTCGCGCAAACCGGGTTCCACGTGCACGCCGACTCGGCGTTCGGGTTCGCGTACGTCGCGACCGTGTCGATGTTCGCTGCGTTCTTCGCCTGGTACGCGGGCCTCGCCCGCGGCGGCGTGGCGCGCATCGGGCAGATCCAGCTGGCCCAGGCGCCGCTGACGCTGGTCTGGGCAGGGCTGTTCCTGGGCGAGCGCGTGACGGTCGGCTCGGCGCTGACCGCGGTGCTGGTCGTCGGGTGCGTCGCCGCCACGCAGCGGGCGAGATAGCCTGCGGCACCGTGAACGCTGAGGCTGTCGGCAAGACCTATGCGCCAACCGTCTACGCGGTCGGGCGCGAGAAGATCAAGGAGTACGCGCTCGCGGTGGGGGAGACGAACCCGCTGCACCTCGACCCGGAGGCCGCGCGGGCAGCGGGGTTCCGCGACGTCGTCGCCCCGCCGATGTTCTGCGTCGTCTACTGCGGCCAGTCGATGGGCCCGGCGGTCTTCGACCCCGAGGTCGGGATCAACTTCGCGCTCCTGGTCCACGGCGGGCAGGAGTTCGTCTGGGGGCCGCTGGTCGTCGCGGGCGACGAGATCACCACGACGGTCTCCGTCAAGTCGATCGAGGAGCGCGCCGGCAACGGCTTCTACGTCTTCGAATCCCAGTCGGTCAACCAGGACGGCGAGACCGTCTGCACCGGCACCTGGACCAACATCGTCAGAGGGGTGACGGCATGAACGTGGGCGACGCGATCCCCGAGCTGAAGACCACGCCCGACCGGTACCTGACCGTGCGCTACGCCGGGGCGTCGGGGGACTTCAACCCGATCCACATCGACGAGGACTTCGCCAAGCAGGTGGGACTGCCCGGGGCGCATCCTGCACGGTCTGTGGACCATGGCCCAGGTGGCGCGTGCGCAGACCGAGGCCGCCGGCGGTCCGCACGCCCTGCGGCGCCTTGCCGTGCAGTTCCGCGGCATGGGCTTCCCGGAGGCCGAGCTCGAGGTCACCGGTGCGGTCCGTGAGGTGCGCGACGGCGTGGCGGTCATCGACGCGCGCGCCGTGCAGAACGGCAACGCGATCATCCGCAACGCCGAGGCGGAGGTCCTGTTGCCTACGATCCAAGGGTGATCACCCCCCGCCAGGAACTGATCCTGCGCAAGGTCGTCGCGGCCTACGACGCATCCGGCCAGCCGGTCGGCTCCAAGACGCTCGCGGCCGACCCGGAGCTGGAGTTCGGCCCATCGACGATCCGCAACGAGCTTGCGATCCTCGAGGAGCAGGGCCTGCTCGCGCACCCGCACACGAGCGCCGGGCGCGTGCCGACCGATGCCGGTCACCGCTACTACGTCGACAACCTGCTCACCGCGCTGCCGGCCACCACGCGCGGGATGGACCTGCAGCTCGTGCGCCGCGAGGTCGACGAGGCGATGCGCGTCACCAGCGAGACGCTCAGCCAGGTGACGAACCTGCTGGCGATCGTCTCGGCCCCGCCGCTCGACACGGCGACGGTTCGCCGCGTCGAGGTCCTCGCGCTGCAGCCGCAGGTGCTGATGGTCGTGATCATCACATCGACCGGCGGCGTGTCCAAGCGCGTCTTCACCTACGACTCGCCGGTCGACCCGGGGCTCGCGGCGTGGGCGGCCGAATACCTCAACGAGCGGCTCGTCGGCACCGGCCTGGGCGCGCGCACGCTGCGCTCCAAGCTGCAGGACCCGAGCCTCGGTGCGACCGAGGGGGCGTTCATCGAGGGCCTGGCGCCGGCCTTCACCGAGCTGGCCGCGACCGCCGAGGACACGCTCTACGTCGACGGCACCGCCCGGCTGCTCGGCGAGCACCGCTTCCAGGACCTCAGCCAGATCAACGAGCTCATGACGATGCTCGAACGGCGCGCGCTGCTGCTCGGCGTGCTCAGCGCCGCGCTGTCCGAACGCGACGTGCTCGTCCGGATCGGCAGCGAGAACGAGGCGCCCGCGCTGCGCTCGCTCGCGCTCGTCGCCGCCGGCTACGGGCTGCCGCAGCGCAATCTCGGCACGGTGTCGGTGATCGGGCCGGTGCGGATGGACTACCCGGGCGCGATCAACTCGGTCCGTGAGGCCGCCGCGGCGCTGTCGCGCTTCGTCGAGGAGCTCTACGAGGCATGAGCGGCACGGTGCCCCGCGATCCCTACGAGGTGCTCGGCGTCGCGCGCGACGCCGACGAGACCACGATCAAGAAGGCGTTCCGCAAGCTCGCACGCGAGCTGCATCCCGACGTCAACGCGCACGACCCCGACGCGGAGGACAAGTTCAAGGAGGCCGCCGAGGCCTACGAGATCCTCAACGATCCCGAGCGCCGCGCCACCTTCGACCGCTACGGCCACGAGGGCCTGCGCAGCGGTGGCATGGGGCCGGACTTCAGCGGCTTCGGCTCGATCAGCGACCTGTTCGACGCGTTCTTCGGCGGCATGGGCATGGGCGGCATGGGCGCGCAGCGGGCCGGCCCGCGTACCGGCGGCGACATCGCGATGACCGCCGACGTCACGCTCGAGCAGGCGGCGACCGGCGAGGAGCTCGAGCTGACGTTCGAGGCGATCGAGACCTGCGAGCACTGCCACGGCAACGGCGCCGAGCCCGGGACGCCGATCGAGACCTGCGAGCGCTGTGGCGGCGCCGGGATGCTCCAGGCGGTCACGCGGTCGCCGTTCGGGCAGATCGTGCGCAGCGTCGCCTGCGACGTGTGCGGTGGTGAGGGCAAGGTGCCCAAGCAGCCGTGCGAGCGCTGTGACGGCCGCGGGCGCGAGGTGCGCCGGCGCACGTTGCGCGTGGACGTCCCGGCGGGCATCGCCGACGGCCAGCGCATCCGGCTCGGCGGGCGCGGCCACGCCGGCGAGGCGGGCGGGCCGCCGGGTGACCTCTACGTGCTCATCCACGTTCGCGAGCACGAGCGCTTCCTGCGCGACGGCGACGACCTGGTCACGGTCGTCGACGTCCCCGCACCGCGTGCTGCGCTGGGCACGAAGCTGTCCTTCGAAGGCCTCGGCGGCGAGGACATCGAGCTCGAGATCCCGGCGGGGACACAGCCGGGGGAGACGCTCAGCGTGCGCGGCGCCGGCATGCCCGGGCTGCAGCGCCGCGGCCGCGCGGGCGACCTGCGCGCCGTCGTCAACGTGCAGATCCCGCGCAAGCTCGATCGCGACCAGCGCAAGCTGCTCGAGCAGCTCGCCGATTCGGTCCGGCCCGAGCAGTTCGGCGCCGACGAGACGCTGGTCGGCAAGCTGCGGCGCCTGCTGTCTTGATCCGCCTCGCGCTCCGGGTCCGCCGCGAGGACGCGGAGATCGCCCTCGCCGAGCTGCTCGCGCTCGCGCCGTCGGGCGTCGAGGAGGTGGACTGCGGCGACATCGTGGAGTACGCGGTCTACGGGCCGCCGGGGGAGCTGCCGGCGCTCCCCGACCTCGAAGCCGCGGCGGGCGGGGCGCTCGTCGAGGTGCGGACCACGGAGGTCGCCGACGACTGGGCCGAGCGCTGGCGCGACTTCCACCAGCCGATCGTCGTCGCCGACCGCCTGCGCGTGCGCTCGCCGTGGCACGAGCCCGACACGGGTATCGAGGAGATCGTCATCGACCCCGGGCAGGCGTTCGGCACCGGCGCGCACGACACGACGCGGCTGTGCCTGGAGCTGCTCTGCGAGCTGACGCAGCCCGGCGGCTCGCGTTCGTCGATCTCGGCTGCGGCTCGGGGGTGCTCGCGATCGCGGCGGCGAAGCTCGGCTGGGACCCGGTCCACGGCGTGGACCACGAGGCCGAGTCGGTGGCGGCGACCGCCGACAACGCGCGGATCAACGGCGTCGCCGTGCGCGCCGAGCGCTTCGATCTGCTGCGCGACGGGCCGGCGCCGACCGCCCCGACCGTAGCCGCCAACCTCCTGCGCCCGCTGCTGCTGGCGGTCGCCCGCGCGGCTTCGCCGGCGAGCCGCCGACGACGCTGATCGCGTCGGGCCTGCTGCGCCACGAGGCCGACGAGGCCGCCGGCGCGTTCGCTGCCCACGGGCTCCGCGAGCAGGCTCGCCGCGAGACCGCCGAGTGGGCCGCGCTGCTGCTTCGCGCTGGCTAACGTCCACGTATGGCATGGCACGTGGTGATCGCAGGTGGCGGCTTCGGCGGGTTCTACGCCGCGCGCACGCTGGAGAAGGTCCTGCCGGCGCAGGCGGCGAGGATCACGCTCGTCAACGACGTCAACTTCATGCTCTACACGCCGCTGCTGCCCGGGGCGGCCGCTGGGACGCTGGAGCCGCGCCACGTCGTGGTGCCGCTGCGCGAGGAGCTGCGGCGCACCGACCTGCGCCTCGGCCGCGTCT
>CAWCEB010000121.1:0-18342 GCA_963794105.1 uncultured Actinomycetes bacterium
CTCGGACACGCGCATTTCGCTCCTCCATTTCCGTCGGTTCTGGCTTGCGGCGGGCGATTATGCGGCAAGACTCAAGGCCTCATGAGCGCCTTCTGTGCGGTATACATTGGAGGTGGAGAGAGGCCGCGCGGCGTTCAGGCGCCGACGTAGGCCGCGAGGTGCTCCCCGGTGAGCGTCGAGCGCCCGGCGACGAGGTTGTTCACGCGCGCTCCGTGCACGCGGATCAGGGTGTCGCGTCATCATCCGCTGGGACGACGATGAGGATCTCCATCCTCGACGACTACCACGACACGCTGCGCACGCTCGACTGCTTCACGAAGTTGTCGGGACACGATGTCGAGGTCTGGAACGATCACGTGCAGGACGTCGACGCGCTTGCCGAGCGATTGGGCGAGGCCGAAGCGCTCGTGCTCATCCGCGAGCGCACCGAGATCCGCGCGCCGCTCCTGCGTCGACTGCCGAAGCTCCGGCTCATCAGCCAGCGCAGCGTGTATCCGCACATCGACGTCGACGCCTGCACGGAGCTCGGCGTGGTCGTCTCGTCGAGCATGCATGCGGGGACGCCGTCGTACGCCGCCGCAGAGCTCACCTGGGCGCTGGTGCTCGCGGCAAGCCGTCAGCTTCCTCGGCAGGTCGCCGCCCTCGAGGCAGGGACCTGGCAGGTCGGCGTCGGCCACACGCTCCGCGGGAAGACGCTCGGCGTCTACGGCTACGGCAGGATCGGCGGCGTGGTCGCGAGCTACGGGGAGGCGTTCGGGATGAACGTGTGGGTGTGGGCGCGCAGCGACTCACGCGAGCGCGCGCGCAGCGACGGCTACACCGTGGCGCCCAGCAGGGAGGCGTTCTTCTCGGAGTGCGACGTGCTCTCGCTCCACATGCGCCTGGTCGACGCGACCCGCGGCATCGTCACGGCGAGCGACCTGACCCGGATGAAGCCAACGGCGCTGCTCGTCAACACGAGCCGAGCGCCGCTCATCGAGCCCGGCGCGTTGGTCGCCGCGCTGAGGAGCGGGCGTCCGGGGATGGCAGCCGTCGACGTCTACGAGGAAGAGCCGGTGCTCGACGCGCGCCATCCGCTGCTCGCCATGGAGAACGTCGTCTGCACGCCGCACATCGGCTATGTCACGCGCGACGAGTACGAGGTGCAGTTCTCCGACGTGTTCGATCAGATCGTGGCGTACGCGGCGGGCACGCCGATCAACGTCGTGAATCCGAGCGTGCTGGAGCGCCAGGGCGCGCGCAGCTAGCCTGGGCGGGTGACGAGGGAGTGGGCGAACGAGGCGGTCCGTCGCATCGAGGCCGATGACAATCGCTCGGCCGAGACGCATCTGCATGTCTTCCCACTTCCGGCGGAGTGGGGGATCGACCTCTACCTCAAGGACGAGTCGGTCCACCCGACGGGATCGCTGAAGCACCGGCTCGCACGCTCGCTGTTCCTCTACGGCCTGTGCAACGGCTGGATCGCCGAGCGAACCACGATCATCGAGGCGTCGAGCGGCTCGACGGCCGTCTCCGAGGCGTACTTCGCCCGCTTCCTGGGCCTGCCGTTCATCGCGGTGATGCCGGCGAACACGAGCCCCGAGAAGATCGCGCTGATCGAGGAGCAGGGTGGCTCGTGCCAGCTGGTCGACGACCCGAAGACGATGGTCGCCGAGGCGCAGCGACTGACCACCCAGTGCGACGGGCACTTCCTCAACCAGTTCACCTATGCCGAGCGCGCGACCGACTGGCGCGGCAACAACAACATCGCGGAATCGATCTTCAGCCAGATGGCGTTGGAGCACCATCCCATCCCGGTGTGGGTCGTCGTCGGCGCCGGCACCGGTGGGACGAGCGCGACGATCGGCCGCTACACGCGGATGATGCGCTACCCCACCCGGCTCTGCGTCGTGGACCCGGAGGACTCGATCTTCTACGCGAGCTGGTCAGGGGACCCGTCGGCGTTCACCGGCCGGCCGTCGCGCATCGAGGGCATCGGGCGCCAGGCCGTCGAGCCGTCGTTCCTGCCCCACATCATCGACCGGATGATCCAGGTCCCCGATGCTGCGTCGATCTCGGCGATGCGACTCGTGCACGAGCGCACGGGACAACGGGTCGGCGGCTCCACCGGGACCAACGTCTGGGGAGCGTTCCAGCTCGTTGCCGAGATGCTCGAACGCGGTCAGCGAGGCAGCGTGGTCACCCTGATCTGCGATGGCGGGGACCGCTACGCCGGCACGTACTACAGCGACGCATGGGTCGGCGGTCAGGGCATGGAGCTCGCGCCGTACGCAACGGCGCTCGAGGCGTTCCTCGAGAGCGGCGCGTTCCCAGTCTCGGTCTAGACCTCGGTGATCACGGCCTGGATCTGCGCCACGACCTCCGGCGGGACCTCGTCCATCCCATGGGTCTCGCGGGCGTGCGAGCTGATCTCGTCGAACAGCTGCGCCTCGTCGTCGTTGCGTGTCACCCACTGACAGCCGGGCACCACATCGCCGCACCTGAATTGCTTCATGAGCCGATCCTACGCCCCGCTCGGGCCCGGGTACGATCGCCGCATGTGCCGGATCCTGGCTTACCTCGGTGAGCCGCTCCCCGTGGAGAACCTGTTGTTCGACACCGACAACAGCCTGGTCCGCCAGTCGTACAGCCCGCGGATGATGAACACGTTCCTCAACCTCGCGGGCTTCGGCATGAAGGCCTGGGACCCGACGTCCCTGCGGCCGGAGGATCCGTTCACCTACCGCTCGACCACGCTGCCGTCGTTCGATCGCAACCTGCGCTTCATCTCGTCGAAGATCGCGCCGACCTGCCTGGTCGCGCACGTCCGCGGGGTCACGTACTCGGGCGAGGCCGTCGTCGCGGACACGAACCTGCACCCTTTTCATTTCGCCGGCGCGCGCGTCGTCCTCGCGCACAACGGGCACCTGCGGCAGTTCGCGCACATCCGCTACTCGCTGGTCGAGCACGTGCGGCCGGATGTCGCGCGCTGCATCGAGGGAACGACGGACTCCGAGTGGATCTACGCGCTGGTCCTGTCGCAGCTCGACGACCCCTTCGGACTGCCGGAGACGCGCGAGCTCGCCGATGCAACGGCCGGCGCGCTGCGCATCCTGCGCGAGGTCCGCGCCGCGCACGGGATCGACACGTCGTCACCGGTGAACCTCTGCATCAGCACCGGCCGCGCGGTGGTCGCCACCCGCCTCTCGTTCGACTACGGCTGGTATCCGCCCGAGGACGAGATGCTCGAGACCGATCTCCCGTTCGTGAGCCTCTGGTACGCGATCGGCGGCGAGTACACGAAGGGCAGCGGCGACTGGCAGATGAGCGTGAGCGATCCGCCACGGTCGATGATCGTCGCCTCCGAGCCGCTCACGACCGACGTCTCGACCTGGCTCGAGGTGCCGGAGTACTCGATGCTGACCGCGGAGCTGACTCCGGCCGGCCTCGAGCTCGAGACGCGCGACCTGGATGTCTGACCGCGAGACCGTCGAGTTCCTCGCGACCGTTCCGCTCCTGGAGGGCCGAGCGGAGGCGGAGCTCGTGGAGCTCGCGCGGGTGATGCGCCGGCGGACCGTGCAGGAGGGTGAGGTCGTCTGGCGTCAGGGTGACGCGGCGCGGGAGATGCTGTTCGTCGTGGACGGCGCCGTCTCGGCGTCATTGCACGTGCCCGGGGACCGCACGGTGGAGATCGGGAGAGCCGGTCCCGGAGAGACGGTCGGGGAGCTCGGCCTGCTCGACGGCGACGGACACTCGATGAGCGTGCGGGCGACGGAGACCGCGACGGTGCTCGCGCTCGGCCGACTGGATTTCGCGGCGCTGCTCGCGGGCCAGCATGCGTCGGTCTTCAGGCTCAAGCGCGGGCTCGCAACGCTCTTCACCGCGCGCCTTCGCAATCAGCTGCGGCACCTCGCCGACTCGCTCGGCGGCGAGCCGGACGCCCCGCCGCCGCCGGAGGCCGCCGAACGGGCGCTTGCGGGCCTGGAGGAGTGCGGCGCGCCCGACAGCCGGTACGTGCGCCGGATGGCGACGTTCCACGACTTCGATCCGCTGGCGCTCTGGGGCTTCCTGACATCCGGGACCTATGTCCGGTGCCCGCCGGGCCGGACGCTGCTCGCCGAAGGTTCGCCGCCGGCCGCCTACTACCTGACGATCAACGGCGCGGTCGAGAAGGTGCTGGTTCGCGGCGATTGGCGGATCCGCGTCGGGCTGGCGGGGCCGGGGAGGGCATTCGGATACGAGGGCCTCATCGACGGCGGTCCGTCGCCCGTCACCGCCATCACGCGCGAGCGGGCGCTCCTGCTCGTCCTGCCGCGCGACCCGTTCGAGCAGCTCTTCAACGGCGAGGACGCCGTCTCCGGCGGCCTCCTCGACGTGATCCAGCGGGACCTCATGGCCACGTTGCGGGAGACGTTCCGCCCGAGTGCGCGGCTGGCCGCGAGCGTCTAGCGTCACTCAGATGCCAGAGCCCCACATCCGCTGGTCCACCTTTCCCAACGCGTACCCGCACACGCTCGCGGGCCGCATCGAGCGCCACACGATCGACAGCGAGCTGCTCGCGGACAACCCGCTCGGCGATCCCGCGCAGCGCCCCGTCGAGGTCTACGTGCCGCCGGGTTACGACGACGACGCAGAGCGGCGATACCCGTCGATCTACGTCATCCAGGGATACACGGGCGCACTGCCGATGTGGCACAACCGGGCGCCGTTCCGGCCGACGTTCCCCGAGGCCGCCGACGCGCTGTTCGCGAGCGGGGACGCGCCGCCATGCATCGTGGTGTTCGTGGACGCGTGGACGGCGTACGGCGGCAGCCAGTTCGTCGACTCGCCGGCGATCGGGCGCTACCACTCCCATCTGTGCGACGAGATCGTGCCGTTCGTCGACGAGCGCCATCGCACGCTCGCGTCCGCCGCGCACCGGGGCATCGCGGGCAAGTCCAGCGGCGGGTTCGGGGCGATGATCACGCCGATGCTGCGCCCGGACCTCTTCGGCGGCCTGGCCAGCCACGCCGGCGACTCGCTCTACGAGCTCTGCTACCTGTCGGGCTTCGGCAAGACGGTCCGCGCGCTGCGCGACTACGACTCGTCCTACGAGCGATTCTGGGAGGACTTTGCGTCGCGCCCGCCGATGAGCAAGGAGACCGACGGCGATCTCGTCATGACCTACGGCGTCGCCGCCGCGTTCTCGGCCGACGAGGACGGCACGGTGCACCTGCCGTTCGACCTGCACACCGGGCGACTGGACGATGACGTCTGGGCGCGCTGGCTGGCGTGGGACCCGGTGCGCATGGTCCCGGCGCACGCCGAGGAGCTGCGCGGCCTGCGCGCGATCTACCTCGACGGCGGCACCCGGGACGAGTGGTACCTCGAGCTCGGCGCGCAGGCGTTCCGCGACGCGCTCGCCGAGATCGGCGTCATCGACGTGGCGTGCGAGCTCTTCGACGCGACGCACGGCGCCATCGACTACCGCTATCCGCGAGGCCTCGCGTACCTCGCGGAGCGGTTGGCGCCGTAGCGAAGCGTCCTACGGGCAGGCGGAGGTCCGCTCGACCGTGTTCGAGCTGATCGCGACGCCGGGCACCTTCGGGTACGTCAGCGAGTCCGCGGACGTTCCGGTGGCGCTCGCCGAGTACGCGTTGCCGGCCACGCACGGAAGCTCGAAGTGCTCGACCGGTGACGTGTCGATGGTCCCGTCGCCCTGCACGATCGGATAGTCCTCGCGGACCGCCGAGCCGTTCTTGGAGAGCGTTTCCGTCACGACGGAGCCGGGCTTGAGCCCCGATCCGCTCGGGTTGACGCACAGCCCGTCGAAGGGCTGGTTCGCGCACGGCTCGAGGTGAAGGCCGGCGAGCGCGTAGACCGCGCCGTCGTGCGCGGCGTAGCTGACGCAGGCGTCCTCGCCGGTGAACTGGTGAGCCGACGAGTCCATCAGCGTCGACCAGCCGCCCTTCTGGCAGAGCTTGGCGTTGGTGGCGTTGCCGCCACCGGCTCCCAGCGCGCCGTCGACGACGCCGAGCGACGCGACGGCCGCAGCGAGCAGCGCGGCTGCAAGACCGGCCCTCATGAGCCTGCGAGGAGCGCGAAGAGCTCCTCCGTCGAGGGGTCGTTGCTCGCCCGGTGGACCGGGGCGCACGCGCCGGCGACCTCGAGCGTCGCGGCCGTGACCTTCGACATGGGCGTCAGCCGGACCGACTCGCGCGGCCAGGAACCGACCTCACCGGGGCGGACCCACAGCTCGTAGACGCTGTCCTCGTCTCCGGTGCTGAGTGTGTTGAACGCGACGACGCGGTCGCGTGTCACCGCCATCACGAAGTGCCGCGGAAGCGCCTTGAGGCGGCGCGACCGGAGCGCTTCGACCGCGGCGAACCCGGTCAGCAGCGAGGCGACGCTCGGCTCCTTGCCCTGGACGACGTCGCCGGCCGCGATCACGTCGCCGTCGACCCAGCCGTTGTCGTTCAGCGCACGTTTGATAGCGCCGGGGCTGTCCGTCTCGGGGATGTACAGCCGGTCCTTCATGACCCGCCCCAGGAACGCATTGCTGTTGGCGGGTTGGCCCGGCGGGAGTAGATCGAGGAAGAGATCAGTCATGTCCGCAGGATGCGCCCGGTGGCGGCCTGCGGGGAGAGGGGTTTTCCGCCAGCGTGCGGGAGCTAGCCGCCAGGCGACGCGAGTGCGTCGGTGCCGCCTCGGGGAAGGATCGCGGTTCGCGCGGGGTCCTCCCTGGCCATGACCACCTCGTTCGCTCGCGCATGCACGCTGAGCCTCGCTTCGCTGCTCGCGCTCGCGGCGACGACGCCGGCCCTCGCCGCGCCCTTCGCCTACGTCACGCGCGGGTTCGACCCGCCGAACGAGGTCGCCCGCGTCGACGTCGCGACCGGAGCAGCCGCGGGCGCGATCCCGGTCGGCGAGAGCGCGATCGGGCTCGCCGTCTCTCCGGACGGGCAGCGTGCCTACGTCGCCGGCATGACGGACGTGAAGATCATCGACACGGCGACGAACACCGTCGTCGGAGCCATCCCGATCGCCGGCGCCGGTTCGGTGGCGCTGAACCCCAGCGGAACCCGCCTGTACGCGACCAGCCAGGACACGGATCAGCTGTTCGTGGCCGACACCGCAACCGATCTCGTGGTCACACCGGTCCCGACGGGCGACGTGCCGCGCCCCGTCGTCGTCAACGCCGCCGGCACGCGCGCATATGTCGGGAACACCGGAAACCCCGAGTCCGTGACCGTCGTGGACCTCGCGACCAACGCCGTCGTGACGACGATCCCGAGCGGGGGCTTCTTCGACCGCCCCGAGAACCTCGCCATCACGCCGGACGGCTCGCGACTCTACGCGGCGAACTTCGGCCAGGCGGCGGGCGGCACGACGGTCTCCGTGATCGACACCGCCAGCAACACGATCACCAAGAACATCACGGTCGGGAAGTCGCCGATCGCGACCGTCGCCGACCCCTCCGGCGAGCGCGTCTACGTCGCCGCGCGCGATGACTCCCGCCTCGACGTCATCGACGTCGCGAGTGCCACCGCCGAGACGCCCGTGGCGCTGCCCTTCGGACCAGTCGGCATCGCGATCGCTCCGCACGGGGACCGCCTCGTCCTCTCCGGGGGCGACAAGGTCGGGGTGTTCGACCTGGCGACGACGGCGTTCGTCGCGTCGCCGATCGACCTCGCGGGCGCCGCGGGGACCGCGATCCCGCCGGTGCAGAGCCCGGTGGCGAGGATCACGACCGTCGCCGCCGCCGCCGGGCGGCCGAGCACGTTCGACGGATCGGGGTCAGCGGCGGCCCAGGGTGCCATCACCGGATACGACTGGCTGTTCGGCGACGGGGCGTCGGCCAGCGGCCCGGCCGTGACCCACACCTACTCCGCTCCCGGAACATACGACGTCTCCTTGACGGTGACGAACGACTGCGCCGTGACCGCGGTCTTCGGCCCACTGGGCGTGGCGGGCGGCGGAAGCACCGCGTTCTGCAACGGCCCCCGATCGACGTCGTCCACGACCAGGGTCACCGTCGCGGCTCCCGCCGTTGCCGCGAAGGGCGGCTCGGTCGTCACGCTTCGCCGCAAGCCGTCCGTGCGCCGCCTGCGCAATGGCGCGCTGAAGGTCGACACGGGGATCGACGTCGCGTGCGGCGCGGTCGCGACCGGATGCGGCGGGAGCCAGCGCTCCACGGCGACCGTGCCGAGAACCGCGGCGCGCAGCCGCCGGGTCCTGCTCGCGGCGACGAAGCTCCCCGCACGTGCCGGGCACACGGTGAAGGTCACCTTCACCGTCCCGCGGCGTGTCGTTCGGCGCCTGGGGGGTCATCGGCGGATCCGGGTCACCACCACGGTGCGGACCCATGACGCCGACGGCAAGCGCGTCACCACCGTCCGCAGGTACCGGCTGTAGTCGGCCCCCTCGGGGGCGAGCGTGGCCGACCTCACCAGGGACACTCACCGGCCGTCCAGACGTGCTTTCGTGAAGTCCATGCGTGCTGCCATCTTCAACGAGCCCCGTTCCATCTCCGGAGCGTCGCGCGATCAAGTCGCTCGTGCGGGTAGGGACCCTCTGATCATTCGTCGTCGGGCTGATCGTCCGGCCACCCACGAAAGGACACCATGCAGATCACCCGCAACTCGCTTGAGACCGCGACCGGGCCGAGTGACTGGTTCACCGGGACGGTGTACATCGACACCGTGGCCACGGCCCAGGCGCCGTCGCGCGTCGCGGCCGCAAGCGTCCACTTCACACCTGGCGCGCGGACCGCATGGCACACGCACCCGTTCGGGCAGACGATCTTCATCACCGAGGGCATCGGGCGCTGCCAGCGCCGCGGTGGCCCTGTCGAGGTCATCCGGCCCGGAGATCGCGTGTACTTCGAGCCCGGCGAGGACCACTGGCACGGCGCTGCGCCCGACCGCTTCATGACCCACACCGCGATGCAGGAGGTCGACGACTCGGGCAGTCCGGTCACCTGGGGCGAGCACGTCAGCGACGAGGAGTACGGCGCCGACGTCGCCTAAGCGGCGCGGACGCGGATGCTCGGGCGCGCGTTGTTCACGTAGCCGCCCGGATTCCACAGCGCGGCCTCGTCCTCGGGCTGGGTCGCCGCCGAGGAGTCCCAGGCGCGGACGACGATCTCGTGCTCCCCGGCCTCCAGGTCGACCGTGATCCCCCAGTGCCGCCAGGCCCACGTGCCAGGTCGTCGAGCAGCTCGGCCTGGCGCCATGTCGCGCCGCCGTCCAGCGAGACGTCGACGCGCTCGATGTGACGTTCGCCGCCGGCGAACGCGTACCCGCGCACCTCGACCCGTCCCGCCGCGACGGTCTCGCCGTCGGCCGGCGACAAGACGTCGCTGTTGAGCGCGACCAGGCCGAGCGCCATCCCTTCGCCGGGCCCCGGCGTCGCCGTCCTCGGGCAGCAGGCGGTAGACGACGTGCTGGAAGTAGCCCTCCCACGGCGCCGCGCGGAACTCGATCCGCTCGAGCCACTTGACGCTCCGCGCGCCGATGTAGCCCGGCACGACGACCCGCAACGGCGCGCCATGGACGGGCGGCAGCGGCTCACCGTTCATCGCCCAGGCGAGCAGCACCTCGGGGCGGCACGCCTTGCCGAGCGGAATCGAGCCGCCGAAGGGCTGGGCCGGCGTCGCCTCGGGGCAGAGGTCGGCGCCCTGGAAGCCGACGTGGGCGGCCTCCGGGAGCGCACCGGCGAGCGCGAGCACGTCGGCGAGCGCGACACCCGCCCACGTCGCCGTGCCCGTCGCGCCCGGCCCCCACGGCGTCTCGCCAGGGATGTCGCGGATGGCCATCAGCCCCCTGCGACGATTCCCCGCGCACTGCAGCGTGGCGGTCACCTCGCGCTCGCGCAGCACCTCGCGCAACGTCGCCAGCGAGAGGTCGAGCTCGCGTTCGACGAGCCCGTGCACGCGCAGCCGCCACTGAGCGGGATCGACCTCCGGGACGGCGCCGTGCCCGCGCACGTAGAACGCGTCCGTGGCGGTCAGCGGCCCCTCGTCCAGGGCCGCGAGCCCGGTCTCCGCGTTGAACGGCTCGTCCTCATGCACGATGAGATCCGGCCGCTTGCCATAGCGCGTCACCCGCGCAGCGTATGAGTCAGGCGCCGGAGCGCAACCCTGCATGCGGCCGTGCGCGGCGCGGCAACAACGCGGTGTTGCCGGTGAAGCGCGCGTTGGCGACCAACTGCCCGCGCGCATGCGCCCGCAGCGTGCGCGCGTACACGCAGCCTCGGCGCGTCCTGCGCAGCTTGGCCGCCCCACGAGCGACCACCGCGTTGGTGCGGCGCAGGTCCACCCGGACGATCCCGGAGCAGCCGGCGGCCGCGGTGACGCCGGCCGGCAGCCCGAGCCGCCCGCTCAGACGGAAGCGTGACGCTGCGCGGCGCTTGACAAGCAGCGAGAGCGACCTCGCCCGCGCGCGATTCGCCGCCGGTGGTGCACCGAAGATCGCGGTCGACACCTTCGCCACGCGGGCCCGCTGGGGATGGTCGCCGACCGGCACCCGCGCAACCTCCTGCTCGGTGTCGTAGGAGATGATCGACATCGTGTCGTCGCCCGCCACAGACACGTAGCAGTAGCGCCCGTCGGCGCTCGTGGTCGCCCAGTAGGTCCGCGCCCCGAGCGGGTGGATCCGGTACGAGAAGTCGTCGCGGTGCACGATCGCGGCGTAGTTCGAGCTGGTGCCGGCCACGCAGAGCTTCGTGCCGGCCCCGTTCATCGCGATGCCGTGATGGGCGGAGTCGAGGATGTAGTCCTCGCGCCGCTTGGGTGTCGCGTCGCTCAGCGGCAGCTCGGCCACGCGCGTGACGCGCTCGTGCTCGAGGTCGAATTCGACGAACCCGTGGAAGAACGAGACCTGGAAGTACAGCCGGCGCTCGTCCGGCGACAGCGCCATCGGCCGCACCGCCGAGCTCATGTTGGGATGCCCTGCCTCGGCCAGCTTCTTGCCCATGTCCCACTTCTTGAGGACCTGCAGCGTGTGGGCGTCGACGACCTCGAAGACCCGCTCGCCCTTGGTCCCGTCCTCCGAGGGATCGTCGAGCGGCGTGTAGATCCGGCCGATGCTCGCGTGGTAGATCAGCGAGCCGTCGCGCGAGTAGTTGTTCTCGTGCGGTGTGTCGCCGGAGGGGAACGTGCCAACCAGGTTCCCGGTCGCCGTCTCCAGGACGTCGACGAAATTGGGGCCGGCGGCCGAGGCTGTCGACACTGCCAGCCGCGTCCCGTCGGGCGAGATCGCCATGTGATCGGCGCGGACGCCGGTCAGGACGCTGCGCCAGACGATGGCGCCGCTCGCCAGGTCGATCGCGACGACATCATCGAAGCTCGGGCGCGACACGTACAGCGTGCGCCCGTCCTTGGACGCGTACAGGTCGTCGACCATCTGATCGTGCCCCTCGCCGACCATCTCGCGGATGAAGACCGCGAACGGAGCGCGGGTCGGGAGCATGTTCTCCCGCTGGCGCTCCTCGAGATCCGGGACGATGTTGATCCGCCGCAGGCGCTCGTAGCTCGGAACATCCAGGACGTCCGCGGTCCCCTCCCAGTTGTTGCCGACCAGCAGGACGTCGCGTAGCCCGTCCGCGCCGGCCGGCGCCGCGGGCAGCAACGACGCCACGGCCGTGACGGCCGCGGCGACGTACCGCCGGCATCCCCTGCTGCTCCCGCGCATTGCGCATACGCAATCACGGGAGCGCAGGGTGCCGCGCCGGTTCAGGGCAGAACCGTGAAGCGCTCCAGGAAGGACCGGGCGTCGGCCGTGTCGAGCCGGTACGAGTAGCTGTTCCCGCTCGCTCGCGGGCTCGGGCCGTGGGAGCCGATCGCGGTCACGACGTCGGTGCCGCCAGGCAGCGCGGGGCTGCCGGAGTCGCCCGGGCCGATGCCACCGTTGCCCCGCCCGGGGCTCGTGGAGAAGCGGGCGAACTCCGGGTCGAGGTCGATCAGCCTGCTGGAGGCGATCGTGCGGTCGAAGCTGAACGTGGGGAACGGTCGCCCGCCACCCGTGACCCAGCCGTCAGCGCCGTAGCCCACGAGCGAGAACGCTGCGGACCGGCGACCGTTGAGCTCCCCGAGGCCCGGCAGCACCGCGTACCTCGCGAGCTCGACCGGATCGTCGAGCACGACCACGCCCACGTCGTGGCCGACCGAGGCCGGCACGCCCGTCCCCTGGGGCGGGACGTCGAAGAAGCCCGGGTGGGTGTACGGCGTCCCCGTGACGTACGTCGAGGTCGGCCGCGCGTGCGCATCGAACGTGACGAACGTCGTCTCGCCCGAGCCGGCGAAGGCCGCGGTGCAGTGCCCTGCCGTGACGAACAGCGTCGGCGTGACGAGCGAGCCCGAGCAGAACACGTCTCCGGCGACCGCGGTGCCGACATATGGATGAGCGGTGCCGTCGAACCTGCCGTTCACGATCGCGCCTGCAGAAGCCGGGAGCAGGAGCAGCGAGGCGAGCGGTGCGAGCATCCAGCGGACGAGTGGCATGGTGACCTCCATCGGTTGGGGGCCAGCACCGTCCCTGCAGGCGCTAACGCGCCGCTATCGAAGGCCTAACTCAGCCGTCGTCGCCGTCGGCGGCTCGCTGGCCGCGGCCGGCTCATCGAGCGCTTCGCGCTTCCTGGCGTCCTTGCGCGCCTGCTTGTCCAACTTGCGCTCGCGGAGCTTGGCCTCGCGGTTGAGCTTGGCCATGGTCGTCTTCTTCTTGCCTCTTGAGGCCATGCGTGTACGTCCTGTGGGTCGAGTGCGAGCGGCGGTTACGAGGCTGCGGAGCGGCGGGCGCGGTCGGCAAGCGCGTCGCGCAGATCACCGAGCTCGGCCTGCCGCCGCAGCAGGGCGAGGCGCTGCTGCTGGGTGAGCTTCTTGGCCGCGAGCTTGTCACCCACTCCTGCGAGTTCCTTGAGGACAGCGTTACGGGTGCGGGAAAGGCTCATACACCCACTGTAGCCCTCCGGTCCTACGGTCGCGGCTGCGGCCGCTTGGGCAGGAGCCGGTGCCCATCGACCACCGCGGCTGCGAGGTCGACGAGCTTGCGGTTGTCGATGCGCGACTGTTCGCGCAGCATCTCGAAGGCATCGGCCTCGCCGATGGCGTGGCGCTCCATGAGGATGCCCTTCGCACGCTCGGTCAGCGCGCGGCGGCCGAACGCACCTTCGAGGTCCTGGTACTCGGCGAATCGGCGCAGCACGATGTCGATCGCGCTCTGCCAGTCATCGACATCGGCGTCGCTGATGTGGGCGAAGACCCCGCGCTTGGACGCCTCCCGGACGAACGCGGGATCGCGAGCGTGCAGGAGCACGATCACCGGGCAGGCGGCTTCGCGGACGATCTTGTCGATCAGGTCCAGCGCGTGCGCCGAGCTCTCCCCGAGCCCGACGAGCGCCACATCGGGTCGCTCGCGCGCGGTCACGTCGCCGACGTCCTCGACATCGATCTCGCGTGCGATGACCTCGTGTCCGAGGCCGATCACGATCGGAGCGACGAGCGCAAGGCGGTCCGTGCGCTCGTTGGCGATCAGGACTCGCAGGTGCTCGGTATCGCGATAGCTCATAGCGGACCGGTAGGGACGAGTGTAGGCACTGTGAGGGCCCGCGCGACAGGTGTAGGATCGGGATTCGCCCGGTCTCAGCTCTCGGTCGGCGATGCCGTTTCCGGCTCCAACCCCTCGGTCGGTCCGCCGACGCCCACGCGCGTCTAGGAGCCGAGCATGTCCACCCCTCCGAGAACCACAATCTGGCGGCCCGCATGGCCGTCTGGAGCAGCCGCCATCGCAAGAAGGCCTTCTGGGGGTGGCTGGCGTTCGTCGTCGTCGTGTTCATGGTCGGCAACGCGGTCGGCACGACGAAGATCTCCGACGTCGACCAGTTCTCAGGCGAGTCGCACAGGGCCGAGCTGGCGCTGGACCGCGCCGGCCTGCGGCCGGTCAAGGAGGTCGTGTTCGTCCAGAGCGACAAGCTCACGCTCAAGGACGCTGAGTTCCGGGCAGCGGTCACGGACGTGACGCATCGCCTGCTCGCGTGCAGTACGTCGAGCACGTGCGGTCGCCGCTGTCCGGCAACAGTGAGGTCTCCGCCGACGGGCACGCCGCGCTGGTCGACTTCGAGATCGCGGGGGACTCGACCGAAGCCAAGGACCGCGTCGATGCCACCCTCGCCGCGGTCGCGGCTGCTCAGGCCGGCCACCGCGCGCTGGACATCGAGCAGATCGGCGGCGCCAGCACCCAGAAGGCCGTTCAGAAGGTGATCGGCGACGACCTCAAGAAGGCCGGAGAGCTGTCGCTCCCGCTCACGCTGATCATCCTCACCCTCACCTTCGGCACGCTGGTGGCAGCGGGTGTGCCGCTGCTCATCGGGATCACCTCGGTGCTCGCCGCGCTCGGCCTCGTCGCGCTCCCGAGCGGCATCCTCCCGGTCGACTCCAACCTGGCGGCAGTCGTGCTGATGATCGGCCTCGCGGTCGGCGTCGACTACTCGCTCTTCTACCTGCGAAGGGAGCGCGAGGAACGCGCCGCCGGGCGCGGCGAGCGGGCAGCGCTGATCGCCGCCGCCACCACCTCCGGGCGCGCCGTGCTGATCTCAGGCGTGACCGTGATCGTGGCGATGGCGGGCATGTTCATCAGCGGCGACAAGTCGTTCATCTCGTTCGCCGAGGGCGCGATCGTCGTCGTGGCGATCGCCATGTTCGCCTCGCTGACCGTGCTGCCGGCCATGCTGTCGTGGCTCGGCGACCGAGTCGAGAAGGGTCGCATCCCCATCGTCGGGCGCCGGCGCCGGCCGGCGGGCCAATCGCACATCTGGGCGGCCATCACCGGTCGCGTCATGCGCCACCCCGGCTGGTCGATCCTCCTGGCGGGCGGGCTGCTGGTCGCACTCGCGATTCCCGCGCTCCAGATGCGCATCGTCACCAGTGGCATCGACCAGCTCCCGCAGGATCTCCCCATCATCAAGACCTACGACAAGGTGAGGGCCGTCTTCCCGACCGAGGGCGTCACGGCGACGGTCGTCGTCGAGGCCGACAACGTCCGCCGCGGCGCTGCTGCCGCCGGCATCGCCGCACTGCAAGCCGAGGTCGCCGACTCCAAGACGTTCCTGCCGGGCGCCGAGGTCACCTACAGCGCCGACAACACGGTCGCCAAGATCGATGTCCCGACCCCGGGCAATGGCACGGATCCGCCGTCGGTGCGCGCCCTCGATGAGCTACGCGGCACCATCATCCCGGCGACGGTCGGCCGGGTCGACGGGACCAGCGTCAACGTCAGCGGCGACGCGGCCAGCTCGAAGGACTTCGCAGAGTCAGCTCAAGAGCAGGCTGCCCCTGATCTTCGCGTTCGTGTTCGGGCTGGCCTTCGTGCTGATGATGGTCACGTTCCGGTCGATCGTGATCCCGATCAAGGCGATCCTGCTCAACCTGCTCTCGATCGGCGCCGCGTACGGCGTTCTCGTGCTCGTGTTCCAGGACGGGCACGGCGAGTCGCTGATCGGGTTCACGTCCATCGACGGGGTGACCAACTGGCTGCCGCTGTTCCTGTTCGTGATCCTGTTCGGCCTCTCGATGGACTACCACGTGTTCATCCTGTCGCGCGTGAAGGAGCTTCACGAGCGGGGCATGACGACCGAGGAGGCGATCAAGCAGGGCATCTCGACCACCGCCGGGACGGTGACCAGCGCCGCGCTCGTCATGGTCGGGGTGTTCGCGGTGTTCATCACGCTGAGCTTCCTGGACTTCAAGGAGCTGGGTCTCGGGCTGGCGGTGGCCGTGCTGATCGACGCGACGATCATCCGCGGCGTGCTGCTGCCCGCGTCGATGAAGCTGCTCGGCGATTGGAACTGGTACCTGCCCAGCTGGCTCGAGTGGCTGCCGCGGATCGGCGCCGAGCGCGACGCTCACCCGTTCGATTCCCGGGATCCCGACGAACCACAGCCGAGGCCGGCCCCGGTGCCCGTCTAGTCGAGGTCAACCGAGGCGCAAGCGGCGCTGCTCGCTCGTCGTCCGCTTGCCCGCGTCGCGCAGCCGGATCGCGACCTCGACCGTCGCGGCCCGGGACCCGCGGCGAGCGCGTGCCAGCGCGCGCCGCGCGGTGGCCGAGAGCGGGACGCGCAGCGTCACGGGCCCCGCGGTCACCGGGCGCCGCCCCGTGTGGCCGAGCGCCGTCGGGCGCAGCCGGAACCTGCGGCCTCCCGGGCGGATCCGAACGTGCTTGACGCGAACCAGCGCCGCGCGGCCGTCGAGCTCGCCCGGCTGGCCCGCGCGGGCGGTGATCCGCACGCTCGCTCCGCTCACCCGCGCGCCGACGAGCGCAACCGTCGGCGGCGCCTCGACCGCGCCGGAGTCGGCCGCGGCAGCCGTCGCCGTGGCGGCCGAGCCGGGCACGTCGATGCGGCCGATCTGCGGCGTGGTGACCTCCGAGAACCACATGTTCCCGTCGGGCCCCGGCGCGATCCCGCCGAACTCCGGCGCGTAGAGGAGCGGGACGACGTCGAGCACGGTGCCCGCCGGCGTCATCCGCACGATCTGGCCGGTGCGCCCGAGCCCGATCCACAGGTTGCCGTCCGGCCCGAAGGCGATCGCCTCGGGCCCGCCGGCGGCGAACGCGTACCAGTCGACGGCTCCCGCGGTGGTGACGCTGCCGACGCGGTTGCGGCAGTAGTCGACGAACCACACGCGCTCGCCGGCGTGCGTCGCCAACCCGCTCGGGCAGCCGCCGGTCGCGTCGGGGAGCGGGTACCGCGTGACCACGCCGGACGTCGTCACGGCGCCGACCACGGTGCGGCCGGTGAACCACAGCCGGCCGTCTGGGCCACGCGCGATCCCCGAGCTGGGAGCAGTCGTCAGCGGCGCCAGCGGGAAGCGGGTCACGGCGCCGGTGGGCGTGAAGCGCGACACGGCGTTCCCGGTCGACTCGACGACCCAGAGGTTGCCGTCGGGGCCGGCGGCCACGCCCTGCGGGCGATAGCCGGCATCCGCGAACGTGGTGAACCCGAACGCCGTCGTCACCCGTCCGAGCGTCGGGCCGAACGCGTCGACGTACCAGAGCGCACCGTCGGGGCCGGCCGTGATCGACTGGGGCAGCCGCGTCCCGGTGCCCGGCGTCGTGACGAGCGACAGGCCGCCGGTCGTCGTCATCCGCCCGACCTCGCTGCTGGCCGCCGTGAACCAGACCGCGCCGTCCGGGCCGGCGACGAGCTGCTGCGGGGAACGCCCGGAGGAGCACAGGGCCGAGTCGCCGCCGAGCGGCACCGTCGGGCATGTCGGCCACGTCGTGACGGTCGCTCCGGCGCTCGATGCGCACACGAGCGCCGCGCCCGCTGCGGCAACGGCGATGGCGACCTTGCGGACAGCGCGGATCACTCCGCGAAGGTACCGTCCGCACGATGAGAGCAGTCGTCTGCCAGCACGCCGAGCTTGACGTCGTGGACCGGCCCGAGCCCGTTCCCGGGCGCGGCCAGGTCCGCATCGAGGTGCTGCGCTGCGGGATCTGCGGCTCGGACCTGCACGCGCGCCACGGCCTCGACGACTGGGCGGACATGGCCGCGCGGGCGGGGTACGACCGGTTCGGCCGGTCGTCGGAGCCGGTCGTCTTCGGCCACGAGTTCTGCGGCGAGGTCGCCGAGCACGGACCGGGGTGCCGCAGGAAGACGCCGGCCGGCACGCCCGTCGTCGCGCTGCCGCTGCTGCGCTCGGCCGCCGGCGTGGACACGGTCGGCCTGTCGGTCCACGCGCCAGGCGCGTACGCGCAGCAGACGCTGGTCGAGGAGTCGCTGATGATGCCCGTGCCCAACGGGCTGGCGCCGGACGTCGCCGCGCTCACGGAGCCGATGGCGGTGGGCTGGCACGCCGTGCGCCGCGGCGATGCCCTCGCGGACGTCGCCGTTGTCGTTGAAGCGATGGAGCGCGGCGGCCGTGGGCGGAAGCTGGTCGTTGAGCTGCGGGGTGGCGCGCAGCACCGGCACCCCGACCCGCAGCGCCGAGGCGATCGTGTCGGCGGAGACCGCGGCCGCGAAGGTTCCCCGGCTGGAGGTCGACGAAGAGCTTTCGCGAGTTGACCAGGAACCCGCGGATCCGCGGCAGCGTGTCGCTGGCAGTTTGCAACGTCACCGGCGTCTTCGAGATCATCTCCTGCAGGGCGAGGCGGTGATGGCGAACAGCGAGCATGCTGTTCGAGGTCGACGAACATCTGCGCCTGCGTCTGCGCGACCGGGGCGACCTCTGCGGCCGACTGCTCGAGGGCGGAGGAAGAGGACCAGGGTCCGATGCCCGGTCTGCGGGTCGGAGATGTCACGCATGACCCGCTCGAGCCGCGGCAGCAGCGGCTTCAAGGCCCCGATCGCCGCGTTGATGTTCGGGCCGCGGCCGGCGAGCGCGTTGCCGAA
>CAWCEB010000122.1:0-12066 GCA_963794105.1 uncultured Actinomycetes bacterium
CCCGCGATCGCTGAGGCCCTCGGCGCGACCCGGCCAGGTCGCTCCGGCCCGCTACCTCTTGCGACCGGCGCCGGCGAGTGCTCTCGGAGCCGCTCGACGCCGTCGCCCCGCAACGGCGTCCTCGTGCTTGTGCTCGACGGCCGCCGTCTTCCGCCAGGTGCAGAGATGGCTGCGCCGCTCGCCCGACGATCTCGCCGACCGAACCGCCGCGGCTCGCGCGGCATTGCCGGACCTGCCCGACGCGCTGGCGTCAATGACCTCGAGCCCACCGTCGATGTGGACACACTGAGGAGGCGCGCGCCTGCCTGCGCTATGATGCCGCCGAGCGGCAGCGGGCCGACAGTGCTCGGCCTGCGCATCGCGGAACAGGCCGAGCACTGTCGGCCCGCTGCCGCTGAGCAGGACGTGGTCGGCGCCGGCCGCGCGCGCCTGCTCCATGCGCTCGCCGATCTCCGGCATCAATGCCAGCGCGGCGGGCTCGAGGTCATTGACCGCCAGCGTGTCGGGCAGGTCCGGCAATGCCGCGCGGACCGCGGCCAGCCGGTCGGCGAGATCGTCGGGCGAGCGGCGCAGGCCCATCTCTGCGGCCTGGCGGAAGACGGCGGCGGTCGACAGCGGCTCGGGCCCCGCAAGCACGAGGACGCCGTACGGGGCGACGGCGTCGAGCGGCTCGAGCCGCTCGCCGGCGCCGGTCGCGAGGTAGCGGGCCGGAGCGACCTGGCCGGGGACGTCGGCGCCGAGGCCTGCCGCGATCGCATGCAGGTCGGGCGTCAGCCCGCTGCGGCGCGCGAGCAGCCGCAGCGTCGCCGCGGCGTCGGCCGAGCCGCCCGCCATGCCGGCCGCGACGGGGATGCGCTTGCGGATCGTGATCCGCACCGGCTCGTCGAATCGCGTCTGCGCCTTGAACGCGGCGACCGCTGCCGCGGCGATGTTCTCGCCCTCGACTCCCTCGCAGACGACCTCGTCGCGATCGGCGTGCACGAGGCTGACGGAGTCGTAGAGCGCGATCGGCTGGAAGATCGTCACGAGTTCGTGGCGGCCGTCGGCCCGCTGCGGCCCGAGGAACAGGCAGACGTTGATCTTCGCCGGCGCGCGCTCGATCACCGCATCGCCTCGTACAGCGCGCGGAACTCCTCGGGCGACAGGCGCTCGGCGCGCACGTCGGCCGGATGGCCGAGCGTCTGGAGCGTCGCGCGCACGTCGTCGCGCGAGCGGCCGCCCAGCGCGAGCGACCGCGCCATCGCCTTGCGCCGGTGCGCGAACGCCTGCTGGACCAGCGCTCGCAGCTCCGGATCCGGCGCCGGGCGCCGCCGGTCGAGCACGACGAGCACGCTGTCGACGTTGGGCACCGGATGGAAGACCGTGCGCGCGACGCCGCGCAGCACGCGCACGTCGCAGGCCAGCTGTGCGAGCACCGACGGCACGCCATAGGCGGACGTCCCGGGCCCGGCGGCGAGCCGCTCGCCGACCTCCTTCTGCACCATCGCGACCCAGCGCGTTGCGGCCGGCAGCTCCTCGATCGTGCGCAGGATCGCACCCGCCGCGATGCCGTAGGGCAGGTTCGCGACGACCTTCGTGGGGGCCGGATCGAGCGCGCCGAGGTCGAGCAGCATCGCGTCGGCGATGTGCAGCGTGGTGTTCGGATGGGCGTCGAGCGCGTCGCGCAGCGCCGGCTCCAGCGAGCGGTCCAGCTCGACGACGTGGACGTGCGCGCAACGCGCTGCGAGATGCTCGCTCAGCACGCCGAGGCCGCCCCCGATCTCCAGGGCGACGTCAGCCGGGCCCAGCTCTGCGGCGCGCTCGATGACGCCGAGGATGTTCGAGTCGATCAGGAAGTTCTGGCCGAGGTCGCGCTTCGGGCGCACGCCGAACTGCTTGAGGCGCCGCAGGCTCGGCTGGGTCGGGAAGGTCGCTCACCACCCGAAAAGGGTGGCGGCATTCGCTGTGACCTGCTCGTCGAGCTCCGCGTAGGAGATCCCGCGCGCCTGCGCGACGAAGCGCGCCGTCAGCTCGACGAACGCCGGCTGGTTGCGTTCCTTGCGCACGTCCTGCGGCGTCAGGTAGGGCGCGTCGGTCTCGACGAGCAGTCGCTCGGCCGGGACCTTCGCCGCGGCGAACGCGAGGTCGAGGCTCTTCGGGTACGTGACGTTGCCGGCGAACGAGAACCACCAGCCCTCGGCGGCGCATTCCTCCCAGCGGTCGGCCATCGAGAAGCAATGCAGGATCACCTCGAGCCCCTGCGCATGCTGCCGGAGCATCGAGATCGTGTCGTCCTCGGCGGCGCGCGTGTGGATCACGAGCGGCTTGCCGGCCGCCCGCGCGATCTCGATCTGGCCGATGAATGCGCGCTCCTGATCCGCACGCGGGCGCGTAGTCGCGGAAGTAGTCGAGGCCGGTCTCGCCGATCGCGACGCAGCGCTCGTGCCTGGCCAGCTCCGCAACGTCGTCGAGGTCTGCGTCGCTGACGCCCGACGCCTCGTTGGGGTGGTGACCGATCGCGGCGTAGACCTCGTCGAAGCGCTCGGCGGCGCCGAGCGCCTCGCGCCGCGTGCGCTCGTCGGTGCCGACCGTGACGATCTTCGTGATCCCGACCTGCCGCGCCGCCGCCACCAGCTCCTCGTCGGGCGGCTTGCAGGCATGCAGATGGGTGTGGGAGTCGATCACCGCTGGTTCTTCGGGAACAGCGGCTCGAGCTCCGCGACGGCGTCGGGCACGTGCGTGCCGAACGCCGCATTCGCATACGTCGTGTCGGCGCGCCCGAGCGCGCCCAGCAGCTTGTCGGCCGAGCCGGGAATCCACGGCCACAGCAGCACGGCCAGCGTGCGGACGCCCTCGGCGAGCGTGCGCAGCACGCGGTCCAGGTCGGCCGCGCGGGCGTCGTCCTTGGCCAGGGTCCACGGCGCCTGCTCCTCGACATAGCGGTTCAGCCGCCGGACGCGCTGCCAGATCGCCTCGAGCGCGCCGGTGAGGTCGGCGCCGTCGAGCCGGGTCGCGACGTCCTCGCAGAGGCCGCCGAACTCGTCGGTGAGGTCGAGGTCGCCGTCGGGGACGTTGCCGTCGCGGTAGCGGCGCAGCATCGCGATCGAGCGGCTGGCGAGGTTGCCCAGCTCGTTGGCGAGCTCCCCGTCGTAGCGCGCGGCGAGCGCGTCGATCGACACCGAGCCGTCCGCGCCGAACTGCACGTCGCGGCTGAGGTAGTAGCGCAGCGCGTCGACCCCGTAGCTGTCCATCGCCTCGAACGGATCGAGGACGTTGCCCAGCGACTTGGACATCTTGCGCCCGTCGCCCCCGAGCAGGAAGCCGTGGACGAAGACGTGCTCGGGCAGCGGCAGCTCGGCGGCCATGAGCATCGCGGGCCAGAAGACCGTGTGGAACTTGAGGATGTCCTTGCCGATCACGTGGTACGTCGCCGGCCAGAAGCGATCCGTCAGGTCCTCGCCCTCGCGGGCGTAGCCCAGCGCCGTGTAGTAGTTGAGGAGCGCGTCGAACCAGACGTAGAAGACGTGGCTCGGGTCCCACGGCACCTCGACGCCCCAGGTGAGCTTCGCCCGGCTCAGCGACACGTCCTGCAGGCCGCTCTTGATGAAGCTCAGCGCCTCGTTGCGCCGGGTGGCGGGCTGCACGAACCCGGGCTGCTCGTCGTAGAGCTGCTCCAGGCGCTCCTGGAACTTCGAGAGCTCGAAGAACCAGTTCTCCTCCTGCTGGAGCACCAGCGGGATCTCGTGGATGGGGCAGGTGTTGTCCGGCCCGATCTCGTTCTCCGTCTTGAAGTCCGCGCAGCGCGGGCAGTAGAGGCCCTCGTACATCCCGAGGTGCGTGTAGCCGTTGTCGTGCACGCGCTGGAGCACCTCCTGCACGCGGCGCTTGTGCTCGTCGTCGCTCGTGCGGATGAAGAAGTCGTTGGAGGCCTCCAGGCGCGGCATCAGCGCCTTGAACCGCTCGGCGTTGCGATCCGCGAGCTCCTTGGGCTCCAGCCCGAGCGCGTGGGCCGCGTCGGCCACCGGCTCGCCATGCTCGTCGGTTCCGGTCAGGAAGAACACGTCGTCCCCGCGCTGGCGATGGTGCCGCGCGAGCACGTCGCACGCGATCACCGTGTACGCGTGACCAAGATGCGGCGCAGCGTTGACGTAGTAGATCGGCGTCGTGACGTAGAAACGGCCCACGGGCCGAGCAGGCTACCGAGCAGCGCGAGCCCGGCCCACGCGGTCCACGGCAGGCGCACCGGCGTCGCTGGCGAAGCATGCGGCCGCGGCTCGCCGCGGTGCGCGCACCATCTGGGCTGCCCTGCGGCGCGGCGCCGACCGGCGTGCGCCGCGGGCGCCGCGCCTCGATCAGCGTCAGTGGGTCGACATAGCCGAAGCGGTCCGCCGCGCGCCGCGCGCCGAGCCGGACGACGCCGGTCGCATGGCCGACCACGGCGCCGCGGAGGACCGTTCCGCGCCGGCCGGCGCGGACGCCCAGCAGCGTCGCAACCAGCGCGCCGCAGCGGATCGACAGCGCCGGGCCGAAGCGCGGCACGCGCCCGGCGAACGTGATCCGTCCGCTGCAGGGCGCGACGACCCCGTCGCCTCGCGCGGCGGCGAGGTCGACCCCGCGGCGGCTGCCGGCCGCGAACGGCGCCTGCGGCGCGTAGTCGAAGCCACGCACGACGGGCCCACGGACGGGTGCCCGCCAGCTCGCCGCCGCGGCCGTCGCGGAGAGGGGGGCGACGGCGGACGCGAGAACCGCGATGGCGGCGGCGAGCGGGCGGGACACGCGGCGAAGCTACGCGCGGCTGCGCCCGGCGCCGGAGCGCAGGCGTGACTTGTGACGAAGCCGGCGCTATTGCGTGAGCGCGCGGTACAGCGCGTTGGCCGGCACGCCGGTCAGGTCCGAGACGACCGCCGCCGCGGGCCGCGCCTTCGCGCCCGCGTCGACCAGCCGGCGCAGCGCCTCGAGCGCGGCGCCCAGGTCGCCCTCGGCCGGCGCGGCGCCCGCGACGACGAGCACGATCTCGCCCTTCGGCTCCTTGGCCGCATAGCGCTCGGCGAGCTCGGCCGCGCTGCCGCGCACGACCTCCTCGTGGATCTTCGTGAGCTCGCGGCAGACGGCGACGTCACGCGCCGGGTCGACCGCCGCAAGCGCCGCCAGCGACGACGCGACGCGATGCGGCGACTCGAACGCCACCACGGTCTCCGGCGCGCCGAACACGGCCGCGAGATCGCCCTTCTTGCGCGGCAGGAACCCGACGAACCGCCAGGTCTCGGCCGCGAGCCCGCTCGCGACGAGCGCCGCCAGGGCTGCCGACGGCCCCGGCAGGACCTCGACGGCGAGCCCCGCAGCCACGCACGCCCGCACGAGCACGTAGCCGGGGTCGCTCACGAGCGGCATCCCGGCGTCGCTCACCAGCGCCACGGTCTCCCCGTCGCCCATCCGCCGCACCAGCTCGGCCGAGCGCTCGCGCTCGTTGTGCTCGTGGTAGCTCACGAGGGTCGCGCTCACGCCGTAGCGGTCGAGCAGGACGCGCGTGCGCCGCGTGTCCTCGCATGCGACGACGTCCGCCTCGCGCAGCGCGCTCAGGACGCGCAGCGTGATGTCCTCGAGGTTCCCGATCGGCGTCGGGCAGACGACGAGGCGACCGGTCAAGTTCCTGACGCCGCCAGGCCGTCCAGCGCCATGACCGCCGCTCCGACCATGCCCGACTCGGCGCCGAAGCGCGTCGGGACGATCTGCACCAGGTCGCGCGACGGCGGCAGCGCACGCCGCGCCACCTCCTCGCGGGCCGGCCCGAGCAGCAGATCGCCGAGCGCCAGCACGCCCCCGCCGACGACCACGACCTGGGGGTTGAACGCGTTGACGAGGCTGCCGATCCCTGACCCAGCCGCGTGCCCATCTCGGTCACGAGCGTGCGGGCCACCGCGTGGCCGTCATGCGCGAGCTCCGCGACCTGGGCGGCCGTGAGATCCAGGCCCAGCGCGCGCGCCTCGCGCGCCAGCGCCGTCCCGGAGACGAATGCCTCCAGGCAGCCGTGCGCGCCGCACGGGCACAGTGGCCCGTCGATGTCGATCGTCATGTGGCCGAACTCCGCGGCCGCGCCCTGCGCCCCGCGCCCCAGCGCGCCGTTGACCACCATGCCCCCACCGATCCCGGTGCCGATCGTCAGCAAGAGGGCGTCGGTGCAGTCCAGCGCGGCGCCGAACCGCCACTCGGCCAGCATCGCCGCGGTGGCGTCGTTGTCGACGAACACCGGCAGGCCGAGCCGCTCGGCCATCAGGTCGCGGAACGGCACGTCGCGGATCGGGAGGTGCACGGTCGTGACCGCGACGCCCCGCTCCTGATCGATCAGCGAGGGGATGCCGAACCCCACGGCATCGATCTCGCCGCCCGCCGCATCGCTGGCTTCGCGAACCGCGTCGACGATCGTGTCGAGCACCTCCGCGGTGCCGCTTCCACGCGCTGACCGATGGGCCCGATGATGGACGTTGAGGTTCCCGTCGACGGCGCCGGCGAGCAGCTTCGTGCCCCCGAGGTCCACCCCGATCACGCGCCCGGAGGCCATGTCGGCCACCATACAGCGCCATGTCGGAGCCACCCCAGGAGCCGCCGCCCTACACGATCTACCGCACGCGACCACGCCTGTTCGGGCGCGATCGCGAGCCGGGATCGCCCCTGGACGAGCTGCGCGGCGACGGCCAGCCGCCCCGCCCGCGGCGGCGCTTCAGGCTCCCGTGGGCACCCTCGGGCAAGCCCTGGTCGGTCGGCCGCGTCATCCGGATCGTGCTGCTCGCGGTGGGCGCCTGGCTGCTCCTGAGCCTCGTCCTGTTCCTCATCAGCGCGCAGGTGGAGCAGGACAAGGTCTCCGCCGAGGCCGAGGCCCAGCTGACGGGCGCCGGCCTCCCGCTCGTCTCGGCGAACACGGTCCTCGTGCTCGGATCCGACGCGCGCCCCAAGAACTCCAAGGAGCCCGGCGCCGGCGGCCCGAGCCGCAGCGACTCGATCATGCTCATGCGCGTCGGCGGCGGCCACGCGGCGAAGCTCTCGATCCTGCGCGACACCGTCGTGCCGATCCCCGGTCACGGCCTGGACAAGATCAACGCCGCCTACGCCTACGGCGGGGCAGCGCTCTCGATCAAGACGATCAAGGAGTGGCTCGGGATCGACATCAACCATGTCGTCGAGATCAACTTCGAGCGCTTCCCGGACCTGGTCGACTCGATGGGCGGGATCGACTACACGGGCGGCTGCGTCGTCTCGAAGATCAACGGCGGCTCGCGCAACGGCGGCTACACGCTGCGGCTGCGCAAGGGCACCCACCACATCGACGGCAAGCAGGCGCTGGCGCTTGCCCGCACGCGCCACAACCTCTGCAACGCCCGCGAGGACGACCGCACGCGCGCCAAGCGCCAGCAGAAGATCCTCGCCGCGATGCGCTCGCAGCTGACGAGCCCGGGCGCCTTCATCCGGCTGCCGTGGATCTCCTGGAACGCGCCCAAGACGCTGCGCAGCGACATGAGCGGCCCAACGCTGGCGGGGCTGTTCGGCGGCCTGGCGATCGGCGGCTCGCCGCCGACGCGGATCATGAAGCCGTCGGGAGCGGTGACGACGGCGAGCGGCGGCGCGGGCCTGACGGTGAGCGAGACGGAGAAGCGCCGCGAGGTGCAGCGCTTCCTGAAGGGCTAGTCCTTCTTGGCCTTGGGCTTGGCTTCGGAGGCCTTCTTCTTGTCGGTCTCCTTCTTCTGCGAGGCCATCTTGTCGTCGTGCTTGTCGGCGCCCTCGCTGGCGGACTTCTCCAGTTCGCGCGCCTTGCGCTTCGTGCCGTAGTCGGTGTTGTAGAAGCCCTTGCCCTTGAAGTGGATGGCGACAGGATGGAAGACGCGCTGCACCGGCGCGCCGCACACCTCGCACTTCGTGATCGGATCGTCAGCCATCCGCTGCATGACCTCGAAGGTGTGGCCCTTCGTGCAGCGGTACTCGTAGATGGGCATCGCCCGGAGAGTATGAAGATCGGCCAGGCTGGTCAGCCAGGGAGGATCACGAACGGCACGTAGACCGTGTCGGAGAAGTTGTCCGACAGGTCGGTCGCGTCGAGGACGAAGCGATAGCCGCCGGGCTTGAGCTTGCGCAGCTCGATCCGGCCGCTGAACGCCAGCGAGCGCGTGCCCGCGGCGACCGTGCGGTGCATCTTCACCGTCACGTGCGGCGTGCACTTCTTCTTCGTGGAGCAGCGCTGGATGCGGATCAGGAGGTTCGCCCCCTCGCTCAGGGTCCACGTGAGCTTGGCGCCGCGCTTGGCACTGATGTGCCCGTTGAGCGGTGTCGAGTTCGCGCCGAGCTTGAAGGCCTTGGGCGTGATGTGCGCGTTGCTGATGACCGGCGGCGTGACGTCGTCCTGGGTCGGCTCGGGCGTCGTCGGCGCGAGCACGGTGAACGTCTGGGAGTACTCGGCCGTGCTGTCGTCGGCGTCCGTCACGAGCAGCCGCGCCGTCATCGTGCCGGCGCCGGTGTACGACCTTCGTCGCCTGTTGCGAGGGCCCCGTATCGACCTCGTAGCCGGGTTCGCCGTCGAGGTCCCACTGGAAGTGCACGCCGTGCGAGCCGCTCGCGTCGAAGACGAACGTCGTCCCGATGAGCGCTGCGTCGGGCGTGACCGTGAACGTGGCCGTCGCGATGGCATGGGCGGACGGAGCCACGGCAAGAGCCGCGACCGTCGCCACCAGTGCAGCGATCCCTGAGCGGCCCACGGGACGACCCTAACCACATCGAATGTACGCTGGCAAGCATGGCCGCCGACGTCGTCACGATGGATCGCATCGTCGCCCTGTGCAAGCGCAGGGGCTTCGTCTTTCCCTCCTCCGAGATCTACGGGGGCGTCGGATCGACGTACGACTACGGCCACTACGGCGTCCTGCTGAAGAACAACGTCAAGGCCCAGTGGTGGAAGGCGATGCTCCAGGATCGCGACGACATCGTCGCCCTGGACAGCGCGATCATCCAGCACCCGCGGGTCTGGGAGGCCAGCGGCCACCTGGCGGGGTTCACCGACCCGCTCGTCGACTGCCGCGCCTGCAAGCACCGCTTCCGCGAGGACCATCTCGGCGAGCTCCAGTGCCCGCTCAAGCCGTCCAAGCACCCCGGCGAGGCGGATCAGTGCGACCTGACCGAGGCCCGCGCGTTCAACCTGATGTTCAAGACGACGATCGGGCCCGTCGAGGACGCCGGGTCGGTCGCCTACCTGCGCCCCGAGACCGCACAGGGCATCTTCATCAACTTCAAGAACGTCCTGCAGTTCAGCCGCAAGAAGCCGCCGTTCGGCATCGCCCAGATCGGCAAGTCGTTTCGCAACGAGATCACGCCGGGCAACTTCATCTTCCGCACGCGCGAGTTCGAGCAGATGGAGATGGAGTTCTTCGTGCCGCCCGCGGACGCGCCCCAGTGGTTCGAGCACTGGCTCGAGCAGCGCCGCGACTGGTACATCAACCTGGGCATCCGCCCCTCGCACCTGCAGCTGCGCGCCCACGACGCCGACGAGCTCAGCCACTACTCGTCGGGAACGAGCGACGTCGAGTACCTGTTCCCCATCGGCTGGTCCGAGCTGGAGGGCATCGCCAACCGCGGCGACTTCGATCTGACCCAGCACGCCGAGCACTCCGGCGACAAGCTCGAGTACTTCGACCAGGCGACGGGCGACCGCTATGTGCCGCATGTCATCGAGCCGGCGGCCGGCTGCGACCGGGCGATGCTCGCGTTCCTCGTCGACGCCTACGACGAGGAAGAGGTCGAAGGCGAGCAGCGCACCGTGCTCAAGCTCCACCCCGCGCTCGCGCCGGTCAAGGCGGCCGTCCTCCCGCTCGTGCGCAAGGACGGCCAGCCCGAGCTGGCGCGCGAGGTCTACAGCGCGCTGAAGCCGATCATGCAGTCCGAGTACGACGAGGCCGGGCTCGATCGGCAAGCGCTACCGGCGCCAGGACGAGATCGGGACGCCGTGGTGCGTGACGATCGACCACCAGTCGCTCGAGGACCGCACGGTGACCGTGCGCGACCGCGATTCGCTGGAGCAGGAGCGCGTCGCGATCGACGACCTGCCGGGGCAGCTGGCGGCGCGGCTCGCCGCCCCCTGGCAGTCGCCCAAGCTCCAGTAACTGGACCGACACCGACGTTTCAAGTCGGTGCGTTCGGAGTATCAGGCTCCCGGGTCGCGGTCATCCGCCCGATCGCGCCCTGATGTTCCATGCGCCGACTCATCCTTTCCGCATGCCTTGCGCTGCTCGCGTTCGCGCCTGCCGCGTTCGCCGTCGCCCGTTTCGGGAGCGCCGGCCCGAACCACCTGCGCGGTGGCCCGGCGGCCGACACCCTGATCGGCCGCGGCGGCCCCGACCGGATCGAGGGCCGCGGCAGCGATGACACGATCGACGGTGGCGTCGGCAACGACGTCATCGGCGGTGGCGGCGGCAACGACAGGATCGACGGCGGCGACGGCGACGACCGCATCAACGCGGGCGCCGGCAACGACCAGATCGTCGAGGCGCGCTTCGGCCGCGACACGATCTGCGGCGGCCCCGGCAACGACGTGATCTCGTCCGACCACGGCAACGACCGGCTCTACGGCGGCCCGGGCAACGACGTGATCAACGGCGGCCACGGGCCGCGACTACGTCGATTGCGGGCCCGGCTACGACATCGTCTACAAGAACCTGCGCTCCGAGCGCCGCGCGATCACTGCAGAGCGCCGGATCGACATCGCCCAGCGCTGTGCGAGCGCGCGGCGGCGCTGCCATCGCGAGCCGGCAGCGCGGCAGGTCCGAGCCGCGTGCTGGGGACCGACCGACGAGCGATCGGTGCCGCGGCCTGTGCAGGCGGCGACGACGTCGCTCGAGGGCGCGGGCGGCAACGACAAGCTCGTCGGCGGCGCCGGGGACGACAAGCTCTTCGGGCGCTTCGGCAACGACAGGATGTTCGGCGGCGACGGCGACGACGTCCTCGAGGGCGGGCGCGGCAACGACGTCCTGGACGGCGGCAACGGCAACGACACGCTCTTCGGCGGCTACGGCATCGACCGCCTGCGCGGCGGCTCGGGCAACGACCGCGTCGAGCCCGGCTGGGATGCCCGGGCGAGTTCGTCGACTGCGGGCCCGGCTATGACTGGGCGATCCTGGGCCCGGGCGACGCGCTCGCAGAACTGCGAGCGGGTCACGCGGCACGGCAACTTCTGACACCCTGTTCAGGGATGAGCACGACCGTCCCCTCAGCGTCCGCGACCGACGCCGATCTCCTACGACGACCTCTACGCGCGCTGGGAGCGCGGCAACTGGCGAGCGACGGAGATCGACTTCTCGCAGGACGCGTCGACTGGAACGAGAAGCTGACGCCCGAGCAGCGGCGCAGCGCGCTGTGGCTCTACACGCTGTTCTTCCACGGCGAGGATTCGGTCGCCGACAACCTGTCGCCGTACATCGACGCGGCGCCGCTGGAGGAGCAGAAGTACTTCCTCGCGACCCAGCAGGTCGACGAGGCGCGCCACGCGGTCTTCTTCCACCGCTTCATGCGCGAGGTCGTCGGCGTCGGCGACGCATCGATCGCCTCGACGCTGCGCGCGACCGACCCCGAGATCACGTGGGGCCACCGCAAGGTGTTCGGCCGGCTGGACCAGATGGCCGACGAGCTGCGCGCCGACCGGTCCAAGCCGCAGCTGGCGCGCGCGATCACGCTCTACCACGTCGTCGTCGAGGCCTCGATGGCCCAGCCGGGGCAGCACATGATCGAGCGCTACCTGGAGGAGCTCGATCTGCTGCCGGGCTTCCGCGAGGGGATGCGCAACGTCGCGCTGGACGAGCAGCGCCACATCGGCTTCGGGGTGAAGCTGCTGGCCGACCTCTACCGCGAGGACCCCGAGCGGATCGGCGACGCGATCGTCGGCACGCTGCGCGAGGTCCTGCCGTGGACGGCGGCGGTGGCCAAGCCACCCGGCTGGGACGAGACGTACATGACGGCGTTCGGCTTCACCTACGACGACCTCGGCGAGGAGGGCGCGCGATCGCTGGAGCACAAGCTCCGCGCGATCGGCCTGCAATGACACCTGGGGGGCGATTG
>CAWCEB010000123.1:0-13535 GCA_963794105.1 uncultured Actinomycetes bacterium
TTCTCCCTGCCCGTGTACCTTGGGCCCGTTGGTCTTGCTACGAAATACGGATACGCGACGCGCTGGGAGGCGTGCCCATACTCGGGGACCTTTACTTGAGCGTGAGGAGGTAGGCCACGATCTGGTCCACCTGCTCCGGCTTGAGCGTCTGCGTGTAGTCGCCGGGCATGAGCGAGCGGCCTCCCGCCGAGAACGTCGGCCCGGTGAGCACGTGGGCGTTGGGATCGACGATCGACTCTCGGATGTAGCCGGCCGCGTCCTTGGCCTTGCCGTGGTAGTCCGTTCCGCGCACCCGGGCCGCCGCGGTGCTGGCGATGCCCGACAGGGTCGGTCCGACGATGTTGATGCCGGGCGATGGAGTGACACGCCGCGCACGCGGGCGGCGTCGAGTTGAACACCACGCGGCCGAGCTCGACCGGATCGGCGGATGCGGGCGTCGCCGGTGGCGCGCCGACGTTGGCCCCCGGCACCGAGCTGCCCTTGACCAGGATGGGGCGCGGCGGCCAGCCCTGCGTGTCGATCTTGCTGACCCACCCGAGGAAGGCGATGACCGCCGTGATGTCCCCGTCGGAGAGGCGAAGCGTGGGCATGAGCCGCCGGTCGCGCTCCTCGGAGTAGAAGCGGGACGGGTCCTTCAGGAACTCGCGCAGGTAGTCTGCTCCCCGTTGCGCCGTGATCTGGGTGAGGTCGGGCGCGTAGTACGCGCCCTCACCCAGGAGGGTGTGGCAGTTGATGCAGTTACCCGTTGACCTTGCCCTTGCCGCGTGGCGTCCGGATCGCGTCGAACACCAACGCGTCGGTGGCTGGCATCCCTAGAAACTCCTCAGTCGAGTGCAGGAAACATTCGTTCGTGAACGCAAGTTCGTAGCATATACCCCGTGAGCACCACCCGGACCCAGGCGGAGCGCAGCGCGACGACGCGCCAGGCGCTGCTCGACGCCACGATCCGCTGCCTGGTCGAAGAGGGCTACGCGAACACCACGACGGCACGTGTGGCGGAGCTCGCCGGCGTCTCGCGCGGCGCCCACCTGCACCACTTCCAGACGCGCAGCGCGCTCGTTGCCGCCGCCGTCGAGCACCTGCGCATCCGCCGCGCCGAGGAGCTCATGGCCGCCGCCGACGCGCTGCCCTCCGGGCCCGAGCGCGTCACCCAGGCGCTGGACCTGCTGTGGCGCAGCTACACGAGCCCGCTGTTCCAGGGCGCGCTGGACCTCTGGTCTGCCGGCCGGACGGACGCCGAACTGCGCGGGCACCTCGTCAAGATCGAGCGCGAGTTCGACCGCCAGACGATGCAGCTGGCGCGCCGGCTGTTCCCGGAGGCCGCCGAGCGCCCGGACTTCGAGAACCTCATCGAGCTGGCCGCCTCGACGATCAGGGGCCTGACGATGCTCGACACGCTCCATGCAGGCCGCGAGCGCAGCCGGCGCCAGTGGCCGTTCTGCCGCGCCAGGTTGGCTGAGCTGTTCGAGCCCTCGCTACCATCGTAAGCGAGCGCCCGGGGTGGTTCGTCCTGATTCGCCCCGCGGCGCTTCTACGTCGCGGGCATCGACAGCTTCCACTTCACCGGCCCAGTAGGCCGTCACAAGCTCAAGCCCGGCGCCTACCGTCTCGACGCGACCGCGCGCATCGACGGGAAAGGCCGACAAGACTCGCAAGGCCAGGTTCCGCATCGTCTCCTAAACTGGCGATCTGTTGCCGACGTAGCTCAGCTGGTAGAGCACTTCACTCGTAATGAAGGGGTCGGGAGTTCGAGTCTCCCCGTCGGCTCTCCGCGAAGTCCCCGCAAACGCGTGGATTTGGCTGTCGGCTGACGATCACCGATAACTGCGTCGGCGAGACCGGCACGGCCGTGCAGGCGCAGTTCCTTGCCCCAACCGGTGGCCGCGACAGGCGTACGCTGCGCCCGATGGGGTGGATGCGAGTCGCCGCCGCCGCCGCTGTTGCCCTGGCCTTCGGGGCCGGCGGCGCTACAGCGGGCGCACGCGTTCGCCCGCCTCTGACCGGCAACTGGGAGGGGAGGGGCTCGCGCGGGGTTGCGATGAGCTTCCGATTGGGCCGCGTCGGGCATCGAATCTCCGTGGTCGGCGGCATCACCGTGACGTCACCCACCGCGCCGGTCCTGTGCCCGGCCGGACCGCGGGCTGCCGCCGCCGTCCTCTATTCCGGCGCGGATACCTGGGCCCGGGGTCACCGCCGATCTCGATCTTTCACTTCGGGCCGCGTGACGTCGAGATCCAGGTGCTCGGCTCGGGCCAGTTCGGCGATTGGGCGGGCAAGCTACGCAGCCGCACGAAGATGGTCCTCACGGCCCCAGGCCCGACGCGCCAGCCCAAGGGCTGCGGGTGGCCACGACGCCTGCGCTGGGTCGTGCGACACCAGCGCCGGATGCCAGTGGCTACCGGATCATGGGCCGGGACGTTCGACGGGCCGGAGGTGACGGGGTCGGTTCATGTCCACGTCACCGCCGGCGGGCACATCGTCGATGCGTTCTCCGCGCAGCCGGACTGCGTCGCGGGCGGCCCTGCGCCACCCGGCGTGAGCGCAAGCGACGCCGAGGAGTTCATCGACCGCCAGGGCGGGTTCGCCGGCCCACTCGGCCGCAACACGGTCAACGGTGTCGACGTCGGATGGAACGGCCGCTTCGCCGACGACACGCTGACCGGCGCGGTCACGCTGTTCGATCAGTGCGCGCGCCCGCCGCACGGCGCGCTGGTCGCGAACTTCGTCGCTCACCACGCCTCACCCACGACGTCATAGCATCCTCGCGAACGGCGCCACGGCTGACGTCGAGCGGCGCCCCCTCAACCAGTTCGCGAGAGCTGAGCCAGCTGCCGCTGCTCGGCGACGTCCGCCGCGATGATGCGAGCTCGCCTACCCGCGGTGAGCTCCTCGACGACGACTTGGAGCCCGGCCGCGATCGGCACCGCGATGATCGCCCCGATGAAGCCGAAGAGCGCCCCGAAGGCCAGGACACTGGCGAGCACCGCGAAGCCGGCGACGTGGGTGGCCTTGCCGATGATCGTCGGCTGCAGCACGTAGTTCTCGAGCTGCTGGTAGATCACGATCACGATCACGAACGCGACCGTCGCCTCGAGGCTGACCGAGAGCGCGACGACCCCGATGATGACGCCGGCGATTGTGGCGCCGATGTTCGGGATGAGATCGAGGATCCCCGCGATCACGGCCAGCGCGAGCGGGTGCGGAACATCGAGGATCACTGCCGTGATGCCGTAGACCGTGCCGCAGATCACAGAGATGGCGAGATTGCCGAGCATGTAGCGCGACGTCGTCTGGACGATCCGATCCGTGAGCTCCAAATAGCGCTCGCGCTTGTCGCGGTACAGCAGGCTCCCGACCCAGTCGCGTAGGCGTGGGGCGTCGACGAGCCCATAGAGCGTCAGGAAGATCACCGAGAAGAGGAGCGTGACCGCGCCGAAGGCCGACACCCCGATGTGCGCGATGCCACCGGACACCTTGCCTACCCCGCGGGTGATGTCGCCGGCGTGCTGCCTCAGCGTGTCGAGCGAGCCACTTCTGCGGTTGATGACCGCGCCCGAGGTCGCTGCGCCTGGCCTGGTCCACGATCTGCGGCAGATCGTGGCTGAGTTGGCGCACCGAGTCGCTCATCGCCTGCACGAGCACCAGCAGCCCGGCGCCGATGACGATCAGGATCGTCAGCACGACCACGCCCGAGCAGGTCCCGCGGCTCCAGCCCGACCGCCGTTGCATCGCAGCCACGACGGGCGAGAGCACGGCGACGCTGAAGAGCGAGACGAAGATCACCAGCAGGACGTTCGCGATCGAGACCACTGCCCACGCGATCGCGACGACCGCGGCGAGGAGCAGGACGGTTCGGATCGAGATTGAGACCTCAACCTCGTGGCGTTCGGTTTCTGCGCTGGCCATCGGCTCCCCCGTACGTTCGGATCGCGCCGCGCGAGCGGGCGCGCGGCGCGATCGGGTCGTGTTCGAATCGGGCTACGAGCCCGCGGTCGCGGTCTTCTCGCCGTGTGACAGCTTCGTCTTGAGCTCCTGGACCTTGGCGTGGGCCTGCTCCTTGGTGTGCTCGCGGCGGCCGCGCATCAGCTCCTTGTTCGCCTGGCGCTTGGCTTCGCGCTGGGCCTGCTCGGCGGCTGCCATCTCGGCCTCCACCTCGTCGACCGGACGGCGCAGCACCGTGCCGCCGAGCCCGGCCATAGCCGTCTCCACGACCTCGGGGCTCTGCTCGGTGACCTCAGCCAGCAGGGCGGTGCGGCCGGGCCTCACCGCAGCGGCGATCTGGCTCAGCACCGACTCGGTCTCGTCGGCCTCGCCGAGGTCGAACAGCGAGCCGACCATCAGCCCGTAGGTCCCCCCGACGAGGACGCCCAGGGGGCCGCCGAGGATCCCGATCAGCAGACCGAGCGTGCCGCCGCTGACGGTGCCCACGTAGTCGACGTCGCCGACCTGGTCCTTGACGATGAGCTTGCCGTCGTCGCCGCGGGCGACCACGGCGGCCGCCTCGACCTTGATCTGGCCCTGAGTGTCGAGCTGCTTGAGCGTGGTCAGAGCCGTGTAGGCGTTGGCGTCGTCCTCAAACGCGACCGAGATCACGTTGTACGCGCTCTGGAGCGTGGTGCCGTTGCTTGTGGTGTGTGTGGTGGTGTTGGTCATGGGTTCAGCTTCCGGGCGAGGTGGGTGAGCCGTCATCACATGGTTTGGACGAAAGCGCCGGTCAGAAGCGCTCGATCGCGATGATCAGCGCGAGCATGAGCACGAGGATCGGCACCACCAGGCGCTCGGGCTCGCCCATGCGCAGGTGGGTCACGATCGCGCCGACCATCGTCAGCATCAGCCCGACGGCGGCGAGCGCCGTCAGCGTCGGCGCGATGCCCAGCGCGGCGGGCAGGATCAGGCCGACGGCGCCGAGAACCTCGAGCAGCCCGATCGTCCGGAACTGCTGGTCGTTGACGTCGGCCGCCCAGCCCATCGGCCCCGCTGCCATCTTGACGCGCGGCTGGGTGAGCTTTGTCAGCCCCGCGGCGAGGAAGATCGCCGCGAGCAGTGCTTGGACGATCCAGAGTGCAGTTTCCATTCGAGTCTCCTTCTGATCCGTAGGACGCAGTGAGCGTCAGCTACGGCTTGATGACTCGTCGTCACGCGATCTGCGTGATTGCGCTCAGTCGCCGACGAGGAGCCGGCGTAGCCCGACGCGCCAGGCGACGAGCGCCGTTGCGGCCGGGATGGCGAGCGCGAGCACCCAGAAGGCGATCTCGGTGTCGATCCGATCGACCATCCAGCCGAAGTTCATGCCGAAGAACCCCGTGATGAACGTCAGCGGGACGAAGATCGTTGCGATCACGCTCACGAGGTAGGCGCGCTCGTTGAGCTGCAGGTCGAGCAGCATCGCCATCCCGTTCGCGGCGGCGTCGATCGACGCGAGCAGGTGGTCGACCTGCGCGTCGAGCCGGTCGAACTCGGCCTCGTCGGCCCCGTCGAAGCCCGGCAGCGACCGGACCTCGACGGCGAGTCGCGTCAAGACGGCCTGCTGAGCCGTCATCCAGCGCCGCATCGTCGCCAGCCTCGCGCCGGCCGCACGCAGCGTCGTGCGTGGTGCGGTCCAGGTTGCGGCAACGGCGTCCAGCTTCAGCTCGATCTCCTCGAGCGCTTCGAAGCCGCTCGCGAGCATTGCCGCGAGGACGGAGTAGAGGGCGTATCGCCGACCGCGTTCCTGCGGAAGGTCGGGGGCCAGCGCGGCAGGCAGCGAGAGTCGCTCCTCATGGAGCGTCAGGAGGTACTCGCGCGTGACGAGGACTCGGACCTCGATCGGCTGCAAGCGGTACGCGTCCTCGCCGGCTGGGGCGGGCGACTGGACGTAGCAATGAAGCGTGAAGGCAACGGACTGGCCGTCGGCGCGGAAGGCCCTGGCGTCCAACGCGCCCGCTTCCAAGCTCAGGGCTTCAACCAGATCAGCCCGGCTCGTCGCACTGCGCGACACGTCGAGCCAGAAGAAGCGTCCCCGGGCGCGCAGCGCGGCGACGCGCTGTCGCTGCGCTGCGTCGAGCCCGGAGACGACCTCGGTCACGGCGTCAGAGCTGCTTCTGCAGCCTGCGCGCCTCGAACGCGCGCGTGATGTCGGTGATGCCCTGCATCAGCGCCCAGATCCCGGCGAAGACCAGCAGGACATATGCCTTGTGGATGAAGAACTGGCCCGAGGTCCAGAAGGCGAGGCCCGTCATCAGGATGCCGGAGATGAGCCCGGTCCACCAGAGGGGGTTGACCGGCCGCTCGAGGAACGCCCGGATCATCCACCAGAGGCCGACGATCCCGAACAGGAACCCCAGCATGTCGGCCAGCCCGACGAAGGTGTCGACTGGATTGATGAAGCAGACGATCGCGGAGATCAGGAACAGGCCGCCGAACAGCGCCGGCACCCAGCGGTGCTCGACGGCGAGGCTCGTGGCGGCGAAGTTCGCGGTCGCCGCGAACAGGAACATGCATCCGACGAGGATCCCGACGGTGGTGATCGAAGCGTCGTCGAACTGCAGGATCACGAGGGAGATGACGATCCAGGCGATCCCGGCGACGAGGCCGAGCCACCAGTAGCCGGTGAGTTCGCGCGTCGCCTGACGAAGCTCACCGGCGATCGGCGCCTCCTGGAGATTGGGTCCCACGGCGTGGTCAGTCATGTTGGTCCTCCTTCAGAGGATTGCGATACAGGGATGTCTGAGTTCTGAAGGCGGACTGGGTGAGCGGTCATCACGCGCTCTGCGTGATCGCGGACCAGGTCAGGACGACCTCGACGTCGACGCGGTCGCCGTTCGACGTCGTCTCGCGCTTCACGAGCACCTCGTTCGCAACCGGGACCCTGACCTGCTCGCCGTTGGTCCTCAGCTCGAGCGTCCCGCCGGCCGTCAACGCGTAGGCGATGTCCGCCAGGCGCTCGGCAGCCTGTTGCCGCGAGACCTGCTCTTCGTGCTTGAACTCGGTCACGAGATGACCCTGGGCGCCGCGTCAGCCGGCGCGGTGGTTGCGCTCCTGCGCCAGTTTCTCGCCCGACTTGCCGGCGAGCTCGTGGACGACCTTTTCGGCCTCGCTTCCGGCTGCCGCGAGCCGGTCCTCGTTCTCCTCGGCAGACTGCTTGGCCTGCTCGACGGCGCGCTCCAGCCCGTCGGACACGTTCTCGGACATGGTCGTTCTCCTGTCTGGCGGCGTTGCCGCGTTGCGTTTGAGGCTGCGGAGCTTCGGCGCCGGCCAGATGAGCTGTCGTCACGCGTTCTGCGTGATTCGCACCCGGCTGCCGGGTGCGAGCAGCCCGAGCTCGCGTGCTCGGGCTACGGCCTCACTGCGGCTGTGCGCGTCGAGCTTGGCGTAGATGTGGCGAAGGTGCGTCCGGACGGTGTTGGTCGAGACGAACAGCTCGGCGGCGATTTCGGGCGACTTGAGGTTGCTCGGCAGGAACCGCGCGACGCGCAGCTCGGCCTCGCTCAGCGGGTCCTGAAGCGGCGGCGCTTGGTGGTCGGGCTGCGGCGGGGTCCCGGCGAGCGCGTCGCGGATCGCGCGAGCAGCGCCGCGTGGGCCGTGCGGTGCACGGGATGGCGCTCCAAGAGCTCCTGGACCGGCACGAGCATGAACGGCAGGATCATCCCGTCCAGCTCGGTCAGCTCGAGCGCTCGTTCGATCGACACCTCGGCGCGATCCAGGTCGTCGAGCTCGTCGCGCGCGACCGCGTCGAGCAACCGTGCGTGGACCGTCGCCCGCCGCAGGCTGAGCACCTGCCCTGCGTCCTCGACCATCCGGCTTCGGGGCCGTCTTCGATCATCGGCGCGACGGCGGCGGCGGCATCCTGCGGCCGGCGATCGGCCAGCGCGAGCTCTGCGGCGGCGATGCGCATGCCAGCGCGTTCGCGCTCGTCGGGGTCCGAGAGCCGCGAGCCCGGCGCGTGCCTGCTCTGTGTCGCCCATGAGGACCTGTGCGTGCAGGATCCACGCCGGCACGTCCACCGAGAGCGCGTGCTGCCGCGCGTGCCGGCGTTGCATCCGCTCGGTCGCTCGGAAGTCGTCCAGCGCATCCGCGAATCGACTCTGCCCAAGTCGCACGAAGCCGCGCGCGTAGTGCAGCACCGGCTCGATCTCGGAGCTCGTCTGTCGTCGCCTGCCCGCGCTCGACGCGCTCCAGCCAGCGCTCGGCCTCGTCGAGAGCGACCGAGCCAGGCGAGCGCGGCGGCGCCCGCTGCGACCGCCGGGGCGACGATGCGATGCGTTCCCCATCCGTGCGCCTCGGCGATCGTCACCGCCTCCTCGCTGAGCCGCAACCCGTCGGGGACGGAGGAGCCGCTCACCACGGCCGCCAGCGCGAGGTGGCCGAGGCAGCCGATCTCCAGGTACGGCCGCCCGATCCGGCGGGCGAGTGCCAGCGCCTCCTCGAGGTCGCGGCGGGCAGCATCCATGTGGAGCGACCACAGCTCGGCGATGCCGAGGTTCATCAGCGCGGAGGCGCGATGATCATCCGCGCGCGCAGGGCTCGTAGGCGGACTGCGCTTCGAAGGACCGCATCGCCTGCCGGGCGGCGTCGAGATCACCGAGCTGGCACGCCAGCCACAGCCTCGCGCTCGCCAGCCGCAGGTCGAAGACCCGCCGGCGTTCCTGGGGTACCGCGTGGCCGCCGCTCCGCAGCGGCGATGTAGGCAGCGCTCTCGTCCAGCAGGCCGTCGTAGAGCCGCCCGGTCGCGAACGCCAGCGCCAGCTCGGCATCCTCCTCCGGCGCGTCGGCGGGGAAGGCGTCCAGCAGCGCGCGCAGCGTCGCCTTGCGGCCGTCGAACACCAGGTCCACGTAGTTGTCGGCAAGCAGGCGGGCGGCGTGCGCCCAGTCGCCCGCCGCCTGCGCGTGGCGGATCGGCCTCGACCACGTACCCGTGCTCCTCGAACCACTGCGCCGCTGCGCGGTGCAGCGGCTCGATGATCGCCGGCAGAGGACCGTCGCAGCTCGAGCTGCAGCAGATCGGCGAGCAGGTGGTGGTAGCGAAACCACGACCGCCCCACGTCCAGCGAGGTGACGAACGCGTTGGCGTCCTCGAGGCTCTGCAGCATCGCCTCTGAACCCGTGCCGCCGGTCAGCGCGTCGGCGAGCGGGCCGCTGACCCGCTCGAGCACCGACGTGCGCAGCAGCAGGTCGCGGACCTCCGGCGGCTGGCGCTCCAGCACCTCCGCCAGCAGGTAGCCCGCAACGGTGCGCTCGCTGCCGGAGAACTCGGCGACGAAGCGCTCCGGGTCGGGGTGTCCGGCGAGCGAGATCGCGGCCAGCCGCAGGCCCGCCGCCCACCCTTCGGTCCGCTCGTGGAGCAGCGCCACGCCGTCGTCCGACAGCGTGATCCCCGCTCGCGTCCAGCAGCTCGCGCGTCTCCTCCGAGCGAGAAGCGCAGATCGCGGTCGCGGATCTCGGTCAGCCGCCCGGTGAGCCGCAGCCGGTGCAACCCGAGGCGCGGGTCCTCGCGCGTGACCAGCACCACGCGGAGCTCCGGGGGCAACCCCGTCAGGAAGAGCTCGAGCCACCGCAGCGCCTCCTCCGAGCGCAGCTCGTGCAGATCGTCGATCACCAGCACGACCGGCTGCTCGAGCGAGTGCAGATCCGACAGCAGCCGCTCGACGACCGCCTGGCCGCCGAAGGCGGGCGTGGCGTCGACCCGCTCCACGAACCCGTCCTCGCCGCCGCCCCGGCGAGCTCGTCGATGACGGACAGCCAGAAGCGCTGCGCATCGCGCTCGCCGCGCTCCACCGAGACCCAGGCGACCCGATCGGCCAGTCCCTCGGACTCGATCCAGGACCGCAGGAGCACGGTCTTGCCGCTTCCTGCGGGCGCGCATATGAGGATCACGTCCCCCGGGCCCGCCCCCGTCAATCGCTCGAACAGCAGCGGCCGCTGTACGAGGCCCTGCGTTACCGGCAGATGGTCCAGGTGGCGGCTGTGCGCTGGCACGGCGACTCGGTGGCGTTGCTCGCGTCCAGGGGCAACCTTAGTCGCGGGGGGCGGGGTCGCGTCAGCGCCGGATCACCGCGATCGGCGCTCGAGCGCGGCGACCGCCATGGGTGCGAGCGCGGCGCCAGCGACCGAGCCCGCGATCACGTCCCCGGGGTAGTGCACGCCCGTGTGGACGCGGGAGTACGCCACGACCGCGGCGAGGCCGGTGAGGGGAATGCCCGCCTGCGGAAGGGCGGTCGCGACGCCGCTCGCGAACGCGAACGCCGACGCCGCGTGACCCGAAGGGAACGAGCGTGACTGCGGCATCCTGACCTGGCGGTCCGCCGGCACCTGGTACCTGGCGCGGTCGGGCCGCCTGCGATCGCTCAGTGGCTTGAGCAGCGCGTTGACGACCGCCGAGGTCAGCGCCACGGATGCAAGCCCGTTGCGGGCGGCACGGCGGCCCGCTGCTCCACCGCAGGCGGCGAGCAGCGCGGCGCTGCCGAGCCAGAGCTTCGAATGATCGGCGGCCCGTGACAACCGGCGCATCGCGCGGTCGAGCGACGGCGTCGGCGTCTGCGCGATGGCCGCATAGACCGCGGTGTCGAGCCTCGTGAGCTCCACGCTACGACGCTTCATGTCGCTCAGTCTGGGCGATTCGGACGCGCAGCGCGCGCGGACGACTGACGAAGCGCAACGGCGGATCGAGAGTCTCGGCCTCGCCGTCGCGACCCACGTGCAGCGACGTGGCGGCCTCGATGTCGAGCGAGGACGCGGTCCACGCACGCGCGGCCCTGTGGGGCGGCGCCTTCCGTCCGCCGAGGACGACCACCCCGAGGTGGCCTGTGTCGAGCCGCGGGCGCCCGCGGCCGGTCGGAGGGCGCTCGGGCGCGTAGGGGTTGTTGGACACCAGGACCATCGCCGGATCGGTGTGCTCGCGCCCGAGGTCGTCGACGACGCGCAACGGCGGTGCCGTCGCACTCGGGCCCCAGACCTCCCGCGCCGCTTCGAGCAGGACGCGCGCCTTCGCGCCCCGATATTCGGGACGCTGCACGGCGTCGCCGTAGAACCCGAGACAGACGTTGTTGACGAAGACGCGGCCGTTGACCTCGCCGAGGTCGATGCGCCGCTCCACGCCGTCGGCGAACGCGGCGAGCGCGCCGACAGGATCGCCAGGCGCGACCCCGAGGTCGCGCGCGAAGTGATTGCGCGTTCCGGCCGGGACGCAGACGAACGGCAGGTCCTGGCAGCTCGCCGCGGCAGCGACGACGGCCATCGAGCCGTCCCCGCCGGCCATGCCCAGCGCATCGGCGCCGCCGGCGATCGCATCACGCACGAGAGCCGCGAGATCCCGCCCGGGCTCCAGAACGACACAACGGATGCCCAGAGCGCCCGCCTTCTCGCGCAGCCCGACGCGGGCCGCCGTGCCACCTCCCGAGGCCAGGTTGATGAACAGGACAGGACGCTGCGGCACGACGCCGATCAACTGCCGTGACTCAGCGAGCACTGTGCGTCCGCGACGGCTCGTTCGTAGCGCTCGGCAGCGGCCCGCTCCCGGTCGAATGCCACGGCATATTCCGAGAACAGCCGCACTCGCTCGGAGTTCCGTGGTGCGTCCGCCCACCGGCGGTACGCGTCCGCGACAGAAGCGGCGTCGGCGCGCCACTCGGCACGATACGCCAGCATCATGTCGACGACGGCGTCTTCCGCGAACCGGAGGCCCAGCGCGTCGTGGTTGCCTTGCCATGAGGTCTGTGAAATAGCCATAGCTCATCGTCGGCCCCGAGTGGGTGAGTGCGCGTCACGCAGAACAGACGATCCGCGTAAGGTCGATTTCCGGGCGCGCCCGCCCGTTAGGGACGCGGGGTCCCGGCAGGGTCCCCAGAGCGGCGTTCAGCGCGATACCCTCGTGTCTTGTCCAGACCGCAAAGCCTCGGGATTTGCGGGCACTTCGCACCAGTCCGGTCAACTCAAGTCGCTCGACTCGATGCCTTGGAGTTGCTCGTAATCAAGGCGTCGGGAGTTCGAGTGTCCCCGTCGGCTCTCCTCCGCGAAGTCTCTGCAAGCGCACTCCGAGCGTGGCCCGACCGTGAGGCGTGATGACAATTCCGGGGCTGATCGTGTTGACCCGCGCGCCGCGCGTGCCCCAGCGAACCGCTTCGGCCATCACGCGCAGCCAGTTGGCGCGCTTGGCGAGCTGGTAGGCGTGCAGCGAGTCCTCAACCTGGTCGAGCTGGAGGAACGGAAGGTCCAGGAGTTCCTCGCCGACGACGACTACGTTGCTCATCTGGACTCCTGATTGTCGTCGACGCTGTTAGTGAAGTTGGACGGGGAGCGACCGCAGCTGGTTGACGAACTGCGCCTCGACGTGCTCGGGCGTCCCCGCCAACTTCATCCGCGGGAAGCGCTTGAGGGTCTCCTCGAGCAGGATCTGGAGCTCGAGTCGTGCCAGCGCCGTGCCGAGGCAGAAGTGCCGGCCTCCGGCCCCGAACGCCTGGTGCTCGTTCGGCTCGCGCCTGACGTCGAACCGGTCCGGCTCGTCGAATTTCTCCTCGTCGCGGTTCGACGAGACGTACCACATGACGACCTTGTCGCCCTTGCGGATCGGACACCCGCCCAGCTCGGTGTCCGTCGTGGCCGTCCGGCGGAAGTGCGCGAACGCGGGAAACATCCGCAGCGCCTCCTCCACCGCGCTCGGGACCAGTGACGGGTCGTCAAGCAGGATCTGGCGCTGGTCGGGGTTCTCCATCAGCGCGCGCATGGCGCTGCAGTACGTCGCCTTGGTGCTGTCGTTGCCCGCCGCCATAAGCAGGAAGAAGCCCATGACGATCTCGTGCTCTTCAAGCCGCTGGCCGTCGACCTCGGCGTGGACGAGCACCGACGTCAGATCGTCGGTCGGACGCTCGCGCCGCTCTTCGATGAGCGACTGACAGCGCTGGAACAGCTCGCCGATGTCGCGCTCGATCGCGGCGGGGATCGCGGACGTGTCGAGCTCCTCCTCGCCGGCGCCGAGCAGGTTGTTCATCAGGCGCGCCCACGTGATGTCGTCCTCCTCGGGGATGCCCATGAAGCTGCCGATCACGCGGGCGACCACCGGCTGCGCGACCTCCGAGACCAAGTCGGCCTCCGCGCGACCGTCGAGTCGGTCGAGCACGCGGAGGACGATGGCGCGGATCTCGTCCTCGTGCTCGGCGATGCGCCTGGGCGTGAATCCCTTCTGGAAGAGCTGCTTGATGCGATCGTGCTTGGGCGGGTCCATGCCGATGAACATCGCCCGCGAGAGCTCGATCGGGAAGATCGACTCGCTGACCGCGGTGACGCCGCCGAGCTCGGAGGAGTACGTCTCCCAGTTGCGACTCACGGCGGCGACGTCCTCGGGCCGCGTGATCGACCAGAAGCCCTTCTCGTCAGGGAACTCCGTGATCTCCGAGGTCCAGTGCACCGGGCAGTTCGCGCGCAACTCCTTGAACAGCTCGTGTGGCGGACCGTCCAGCCAGCGCTCGCGGTCGAGGACACGGACGTTGTTCAGGGAGGCGGGAGGGGCGGCCATAGGCGCAAGCTAGCGCCACTTGGACACCCTGTCCCGTCTTCTCGCGGAT
>CAWCEB010000124.1:0-40471 GCA_963794105.1 uncultured Actinomycetes bacterium
TGAGGCGGGGGAGAGCCATGCGAGGGAACTACCCGTTCAACCTCCGCCGTGGCTGGAAGTTGTGGGCTTTATCGTGGCACGTCAGCACGTGTTCTTCGCGAAGGACGAATACTTCATGCGCCTCGCCATCCGCGAGGCCGAGCGGGCCCTCGAGCACGACGACGTCCCCATCGGCGCCGTCGTGGTAAGGATGGGGAGGTCATCGAGCGCGGGGCGCAACGAGCGTGAGCTGCGCTCGGACCCGACCGCCCATGCCGAGGTGCTGGCGCTGCGCGAGGCGGCGGCGGGCACCCGGGTCCTGGCGCGTCCTGGACAGCGTGCTCTACGTCACGCTCGAGCCGTGCGCGATGTGCGCGGGCGCGATCGTGCTCGCCCGCGTGCCACGGGTGGTCTACGGCACCGTCGACCCGAAGGCGGGCGCGGCGGGGTCCGTGATGAACGTGCTCGCCGAGCCGCGGCTGAACCCCCGCCCGAGAGTCGACGGCGGCCTGCTGGCGATGGAGTGCGCCGCGCTGCTGACAGACTTCTTCGCCTCCCGCCGATGACCGCGCCCGCGATCACCCTCCACGTCCTTCCGCCGTCGCACCCGTGCCTGACCGCGATCAAGGCGCTCGAGCTCAAGGGCCTCGAGTTCGAGCAGGTCGATTTCGGGTTCGGCGAGCACGCCGAGGAGATGACGAAGATCTACGGTGCCCACACGGTGCCCGGGATGCTCGTCGACGGCGAGCCTGTCCACGGCTCGCGAGCGATCCTGGCGCGGCTCGAGGAACTCGTGCCCGACCCGTCGCTGTACCCGGACGAGGCGGTGCGCGAGGCCGAGCGCTGGGGCGACGAGGAGTTGCAGGACTACGGGCGCCAGATGCCCTGGGGCGCGATGCACTTCCGGCCCGAGGCGCTGGGGACGTTCGGCGGCGCGGGGATGCTCGACGCGGCCGGGACGGACTTTGCGATCCGCACGCTGCGCGCGTTGTGGAAGTACCACAAGATCACGGCGCAACGGCTCTACGACGACCTCCAGGCGCTGCCGGCAAAGCTCGACCACGTCGACGCGCTGATCGCCGACGGCGTGATCGGCGGCGATCAGCCCAACGCCGCGGACCTGCAGATCGGGGCGACGCTGGAGGTCCTCCGCTGCGTCGGCGACCTGCAGCCGCTCCTGGCGGGCCGCCCCGCCGGGCGACTGGCCGAGCGGTGGTTCCCCGGCCGCGAGGGCGAGATCCCCGCGGGTGCGTTCCCCGCCGGCTGGGTACCTGCCCGGGCATGACGAAGCGCGTCACCGCCATCGCTCTCCTCGCCGCCTGCGCCACGGCCGTTCCCGCGACCGCTTCCGCCCGCGACATGGGCAGCGTTCGTGCCCGCGCGGTGAAGTGGGCCATCGCCCATGCCGGGCTGCGCGAACGCGGCACGACCAACCGGTCGCCGCAGATCGACCGCTGGGAGCGCGACATGGGCATCCGCATCGGCCAGCCGTGGTGCGGCGCGTTCGTCCACCAGGCGTTCCTGCGCGCCGGCCTGCGCCTGAGCGCCCGGCTGATCGATCCGGACCGCTCCTACCGTGACGCCCAGGCGCACCGCCGAGGCCTGCGCGCGATCCCGATCCGCAGCGTGCGCCGCGGCGACCTGTTGTTCTTCGCCTTCCGCCCGGGGCTGCTGGCCTCCCACTTCGCGATCGTGCGCAGCCGCCCGCGCAACGGGCGGGTCGCCACGGTCGAGGGCAACGTGTCGAACACGTCGCGCCTGGAGCTGCGCGGCGTGCAGTACCCGGTGCTCGCCGCGCGCGTCACCGGCTGACGGCTGCGCGATACTCGCCCCATGGCCAAGCACGACGACGTCGAGCCGACCGGCGAGAAGCAGCCGAAGCGCAGCGGCCGCGAGGAGTCACGCCTGGCAGCGGCGGTGGTGCTGGCCGGGCTCGGCACGGCGTTCGCCCTGCTGAACCTCGATCACGCCGAGGTCAACTACGTCTTCGGCACGGGCCATCCGCGGATGATCTTCGTGATCATCGCCTGCCTGGTCCTCGGCATCGCGATCGGCTGGCTGGCGGCGCGCCGGCGACTCTCGCAGAAGGCCAAGGACTAGACGCCGGCCTGTGCTTGGGCGAACGCCGTGACGGCATCGTCGAAGCGGGGCCACCGCCAAGGTACGCGGCGAGCTCGGACTGGGCACCCACCGGTTCAGACCCCCTCGCCGGCGAGGATACGGGCCTGGACCGCCGAGGTCTGGGCCGAAGGCTCGACGCCCAGCTGCGTGACCAGCGCATGGCGGCACTCGAGGTACTGGCGCAGCGCGTGGCTCGTCCGGCCCGTGCGCGCGTAGGCGGTCATCAGCCGCCGGTGAGCGCCCTCGTCGAGCGGGTCGACGGCGAGCAGCGCCTGCGCTGCGCGGATCGCGTCGTGGTGGCGGCCGGCCGCCTCGCTCGCCTCGACGAGCGCGCCCAGAACCTGCGCGTAGGCCTCGGTGAGGCGCTCGCGCCACGGCGCCGACCACGCGGCGTAGCGGTCCTCGGGCAGCGGCTCGCCGGTCCACAGCGCCGCCGCACGCTCGAGTGCCCCCTGCCGGCCAGGGCCGCGCGCGGCGAGCGCTTCGACCGCCGCCCGCTCGAATCGGACCGCATCGACGCTGTCCTGGTCGCGCAGCCGCAGCCGGAACGTGCGCTCGCGCGCCTCGATGACGCTCTGCTCGGCGCCCGGGAGATCGAGCACCTTGCGCGCCCGCGAGACCGCAACGGCCAGGTGCTGGCGCGCGGCGTCGGCCGGGCGATCCGACCAGAACGCGTCGAACAGCACGTCCTCGGGGACGGCCACGGGCCCCTGCGGTGAGCAGGAAGCGCACGACGCGGGCCGCCATCGGCCGCGCCCAGGCGGCCTCGTCGATCTCCCAGCCCGGCGCGCAGCACGCGGAAGCCGCCGAGCAGCTCGAAGCGCAGCGGCGGCGTGTCGGTCGCGCAGTCGCGCGGCGGTCGCCGCGGCCGCAGCGGCGACCTGCTCGTCGGCGTCGCCGGCGAGCGCCCCGAGCCGGTCGAGCACCGCGGGGTGGTCCGCGGCGAGGGCGACCGAGAGCGCGGCGCGGCGGACCTCGGCGTGCGGGTGGTCGACCATCGCGACGAGCGCCTCGCCGCCGGGCAGCGCGCGCTGCATCGCCGGCAGCACAGCGGACGCGGTGACCGCGCCTTCGGCCAGCGCGTGCCAGAGCACCGGGCGCATGGCGGGCCAGTGCGCGCGCACCACCTGATCTGCCTCCTCGCCCGCGGCGTCGAAGCAGCTCCGGACGCTGTGCGATCGCCTCCGACGGCTCGCCGCTGTCGAACTGCAGGCAGGCGCGCGCGGCCAGCAGGCGGGCGCGGTGCACGCGGCCGTGCTCGCCCGGAAAGCGCTCGTCGAGCGTCGCGAGCGTGGTCTCGATCGCGGCGCGGGCGAGGTCGGGCGCGCCGTTGGCGGCCAGCAGCGGCGCCATGTCGACCGCCGCCCAGACGCGGAAGCAGACCGCGCCGGGCGCGACGCGCGCGAGCGCGCGCTCGGCTGCAGCGATCGCCTCGGCGCTGTCGCCGCGCAGGCTCGCCACCTGCGCCTCGGCCTGCGGGCGGTGCACCCCGCGCCAGCCGGTGCCGCGCTGGTGCCCGGCGCGCGCGAGCTCGAGCTCCGCGCCCGACAGCTCGCCGGCCTGCGCGAGCAGCAGCGCGCGCTGCAGCTGGCAGTCGCGCGCGACGAAGCCGAGCCCGACGCGCTCGGACTCGCGCTCGCAGCGGTCGAGCCAGTCGAGCGCCTGCGCGCGCTCGCCGAGGTCGCGCAGGACGAGCACGACCATCTCCATCGTGTAGGGCAGGCGGCCGTGCGGGTCGCCCTCGCGCTCGAGCGCCGCGATCGTCGCGTGCAGCCGGTCGAGCGTGGCCTTGGCGCGCCCGGCGCCCGGGGCGACTCCGACGTGCGCGATGTCCTCCAGGTGGCGGAAGTACTCGGCCGACTCGGGATCGCGGTGCAGCCGCTTGGCGAGCTGGTCGGCCTCGTCCATTTGCCCGGCCGCGGCGAGCCCGATCACCTCATAGAAGGCGACGCCCGCGGCCGACCTCGGCGGCGTCTCCCTCCACCGAGTCCCAGCCCTGCGCGAGCTCCGCGACCTGCTCGAACGCGCCCGCCGAGATCAGGGTGTCGGCCAGCAGCAGCCGCGCGAGCCATTCGCGCTCGATCGCGCCCGCGGCGCGGTAGCTGACCATCGCGGCGCGCAGCGGCGCGACGGCGTGCGCGTGGCGGCCCGCGCCCCAGAGCAGCTGGCCCTCGAGCAGCAGGCGCTCGGGATCTTCGTCGAACTCCGCAGGCAGGCGCTCGAGCCAGTCGCTGACGCGCCGCGGCGCCGTCCGCACGAGCTCGTGCGCGTGCTCGGCGAGCGTCCACAGCGCCGCGCGGAATTCGCCCGCCTCGATCCAGTGCTCGATCGCCTCCGGATGGCGGCCGGCGATGGTGAGGTCCGCGGCGGCGCGCGCGTGCAGCTCGGCGCGCTCGGCGTCGGAGCGCAGCTCGTTCAGCCGCTCGAGGAGGAAGGCGCGGAAGAGCGGGTGGTAGGAGCGCGTGCCCGACGGGTCGGTGCGCAGGAGGCTGCCCAGCAGCTCGGTGTCGACGTCCGCCAGCACCGTGGCGGGGACGGCGGAATCGACCAGCGCCAGACGGGCATTGTCGTCGAGCCGGTCGAGAACCTCCTCGGCGAGGTAGCCGAAGAGCATCTCCCGCGACACCGCACCCGCCACGCCCATCGGCCAGCCCTCGCTCGCCGTCACCGCTGCGGCGACATCCTCGTCGGTGACGCTGCTGCCGCGGCGCAGCCGCAGCAGCTCCTCGCACTCGCTCGCGGTGAAGCTCAGCTCGGGCGGCCCGAGCTCCCTGACGCGTCCTGAAGCGCGCAGCTTCGCGAGCTTGAGCGGCAGCGGCCGGCGCGTGGCGATCGCCAGCGAGAGCGGTGCGACGCGCACGTCCAGCAGGCGGTCGAGCAGCGCGAGCGCGCCCTCCGAGTCCGCGATCTCCTCGGCGTCGTCGAACACGATGGTCAGCGGCTCCACGAGCAGCCGCTCGACCTCGGCGAGCACGCGCGCCCGCCGCGGTCCGGACGTCGACCGGCTCGTTGCGACGCCGCCAGCCGCTCGCCGACCACGTCGGTGAGCCCGGGCACCGTGGCGCGCAGGCCTTCGACCGTTCCCATGAGCAGCCGGCCGGCCTCGCCGCCCGCATCGCGGCAGCTCAGCCACACCGTGCGCCGCGGCCGCTGGGTGATCGCCTCCTCCAGCGCCATCGTCTTGCCGTAGCCCGCACCGGCGACGAGCAGCGCCGAGCCGGCGTCGAGCGCATCGCTGATCATGCGCGCGAGCGCCGGACGGGCGATCCGGCCCGGGGTGGCGACTCTCACGAGGGGAGGTTCCTACGCGCGCGAGGCCGCGTCAACGATCCGTTCAAGGCTCATCCGTACGGTCGCGCACCGTGAAAACCACCATTCTCATCGCTCTCATCGTGCTCGCGATCCCCGCCTCGGCCTCCGCCGGGACCGTGAGCTACACCGGCGGCGCGCTGACCTTCGACGCCGCGCCCGGCGAGCAGAACTACGTGCTCGCCTACGCCAGCAACGACTGCGGCAGCCTGCCCAAGCCGTGCCTGTGGGTCGAGCGACTCGTACGCGATCACGCCGCCCGCCGGCTGCGAACAAGGTGGCTTCTACGACTCCGCGGTCGTCTGCCCCCAGCCCAACCAGATCGTCATGCACCTCGGCGATCGAAATGACGCAGCGCTGGACTGGAATGGCCCTGCGACGATCGACGGCGGCCCCGGCGACGACACGCTGTTCGGCAACGGCGGCAACGACCGGCTGACCGGCGGCGACGGCGGTGACGACCTCGTCGGTGGCCCCGGCGACGACGTGCTGGACGCGGGGCCGGGCAACGACATGCTCGAGTACCAGCCCGGCGGCTACTCGGTCATGGAGGAGGCCGGCCCCAACGACACCGCGGGCACGGACGAGCTGCGCGGCGGCGCCGACGCGGACACCGTCGGCTACGGACAGCGGACCGATCCGCTGACGATCACGCTCGACGGTCAGGCGAATGACGGCGCGCCCGGCGAGAACGACCTGATCGCCAACGACATCGAAGAGGTCGACGGCGGCCAGGCCGGCGACACGATGACCGGCAACGACGGCGCCAACGTGCTCGTCGGCGCCGACGGCAACGACACGGTCGACGGCGGGGCCGGCGACGACACGCTCGACGGCACGATGGGGAACGACACCGTGCTCGGACGGACGGGGGCGGACACCGTCGCCGGCGGCCACGGCGACGACCTCGTCGACGGCGGCCCGGGCCAGGACAACATCTACGGCGAGTACGCGATCGGCTGCTCGACGCTGATGGCGTGCATCGGCGGCGCCGACGAGATCCGCGCGCGCGACGGCGAGAGCGACCTGATCTCGTGCGGCGTCGCGACCGATCACGCGGTGATCGACACGATCGACGTGATCCGCAACATCCCGGGTTCGACGACCTGCGAGCAGCTCGACAGCTGCCCCGGTGGGCAAGGCGCAGCCGGCCAAGAGGGTCAGCCAGCTGGCAGCGGCGATCCGCAGCTGCCGGGCGGTGCTGTCGGGCAAGGCTCTGAAGTCCTGCATCCGCCACGCGGTGAAGATCGTCCAGCGCCAGTGCCGCGCCAAGCGCCACGGTCGCGCTGCCTGTCTGCGCGCCGTGCGACGGACCGTGAGGAGGGAGTCGTGATGCGGCGAACGCTCACGGTGGTGGCCGCGAGCGCCGTGGCGTTGGTGGGCGCCGCGGCGCCCGCCGGCGCCAAGCTCGCGAAGAAGGCGTACTTCGACGTCCATATCGCCGCGACCCAGCAGGTGACGTGGGCAAAGGACACCGTGTTCCACGGCTGCGGGGGCACCACGGGCACCCAGGGCGGCAGCGGCACCGCCGACCTGACGTTCGCCACCGGGCCCAAGCAGTGGGTCGAGGCGAAGCGGGTGGCCAACCAGAATGTGCGCGACGATCCAGTTCGAGGGCAGGCTCGGCCCCGCCCGCGCAATCGGGACGCTCACCCGGAGCGGATATCTGAGCGGCACGACCTCGGGAACGCCCACGGGCTACTGCCCGAAGTCCGATCCGCCGCAGGACGACTGCGGAATGCTGACCCTTCCGGACGACGCGCAGATCGGGCTGGAGTACGTCGCGCCCGGGACCTGGTCGAGCTACCGCTACCCGGGCCATCCCAAGCAGATGTCGCTCGTGCTTGTCGGGCCCGCCAGCAGGACGTGGGCGGGGATGCCGTTCAAGTTCTGCCCCGGCGTCACGGGCGACGACCTGCTCGGCGGCGTCTGGGCGCCCTACATCGGCAACGCAACGCCCGCCTACGCCGGCCCTGCGTCGCTGCCGCTTTCGCTGCTCTTCGGGACGAAGAAGCACTTCAAGATCCACTGGCACGACGCCTGGAAGGACGACCCGTTCGCCGCGATGACGACGCTGCCGCCCCCGTACATCACGGCCAAGTACCCCATCGATACGAGCGTCGACTGGACCGTCTACTTCGATCGGCGTTCCCATCCGCCCGGCGCCCGGTAGCGCCGGGCTGATTCCTCTACCCTTCCGGCGGTCCCGTGACGGGTCCCAGGAGGGGTGCCGGAGTGGTTGAACGGGGCGGTCTCGAAAACCGTTGTGCGGCTTCGCCGTACCGAGGGTTCGAATCCCTCCCCCTCCGTCTCGTCTCGCCGACCGTTCCACGACATCCAGGCGCTTGCATCAGTTCATGAACTGAGATAAGTTCAGGAACTATGTCGGGTCACCGCGGGCACGTGCCCGGAGGAAGCCATCTCGCTGATCCCGGAGTGAGCGGTCCTCTGGCCGGCCGGCGGGCGCTCGTCACCGGAGCGGGCAGCGGCATCGGGCGCGCCTGCGCGCGGCTGCTCGCGCAGCAGGGCGCCGCGGTGGCGATCCTCGATGTCCGCGACGAAGCCCTGCACGACGCGGTCGCAGAGATCGAGGCCATCGACGCGCGGACGGTCGGCGTGCGCTGCGACGTCGGCAGCGAGCCGAGTGTCCGCGATGGCGTCGCGGAGGCGGTCGACCGCCTCGGCGGCTTGGACACCGTCGTCGCCGCCGCCGGGATCGCGCGCCGCGGACGGACGCACGAGCTCGCGCTCGAGGAGTGGGACACGGTCCTGCGCATCAACCTCACGGGCGTCTTCCTGACGCTGAAGCACACCCTCGGCGTGCTCAGCGATGGCGGCGGCGGATCGATCGTGACGATCGGCTCCGTCGCGTCGCTCGTGGCTGCGGGCAATGCCGCCAGCTACGACGCCTCCAAGGGCGGCGTGCTCGCGCTCACGCGGCTGATCGCGACCGAGTACGTCGACGACAACATCCGCGCCAACTGCGTCTGCCCGGGCATCGTCGATACGCCGCTGGGGCGCAACAGCCGCGACCTCTATGGCCCGCTTTCGCCCGCCGGCGACGCGCCATCTGACCGCATCCGCCGCCCGATGGAGCGCAGCGCCGATCCGATGGAGATCGCCGCCGTTGTCGCCTTCCTGTGCTCGGACGGCGCCTCGTTCATGACCGGCGCGGCGGTGCCCGTCGACGGCGGCTACACCGCGATCTGAAAGGACGCACATGCTGGAGACGAAGATCGCCATCGTGACCGGGGCGGGACAGGGACTGGGCCGCGCGATCGCCCTCGAGATGGCACAGCAGGGCGCGCGCGCCGTCGCGGTGGTGGATCGCAACCCGGACACGGTCGCCGAGTCAGCCGAGCTGGTGCGCGATCTGGGCGCGGAGGCCGAGCCGATCACCTGCGACCTGCGCGACGCGGCGCAGATCCGCGCGATGGTCGACACGACCGTCGAGCGCTTCGGCGGCCTGGATGTGCTCGTGAACAACGCCGGGCATCATCGAGAGCCAGCTGACCGCGGACTGCGCCGTCGACTCGCTGCCCGAGGACGTGTGGGACGCGGTCTACGAGACGAACCTGCGCGCCCCGTGGCTGGCGACGAAGTACGCCGCTCCGCACCTGCGCACGCTCGACGCGCGGGCCGAACATCGTCAACGCGGGCTCGGTCTCGTCGTTCGTCGGCTTTCCGCTGGGCCCCGCCTACTGCACGACCAAAGGCGGCGTCGCGCAGCTGACGAAGGTGACGGCCGTCGACCTCGGGCCGCACGTGCGCTGCAACGCCTACTGCCCCGGCGTCATCGAGACCCCGCTGGCGCGCAAGCACTTCGAGTCCGCCGGGGACCCGGTGGCCGCCGAGCGGTCACTCGTCGCGCCCCAGATCATCGATCGCCTCGGCCAGCCCGAGGAGGTCGCGAAGCTCGTCTGCTTTCTCGCCTCCGACGCGGCCTCGTTCATCACGGGCGCCCTGTATCTCGTCGACGGCGGCCAGCTCGCCTGGGGCACACGCCACCACGAGTAGGCCGTGGGCTCTACCGCACGCCGTCCCACAGCACACGCCGCTGGGCATGTGGGTCGTCGACAACGGTCGATGCCTCGTCGAACCGCATGACCGCGCGGCGCTCGAGATCGTAGGCCGGCCAGCCGGGATCCCCGCCCGTCGCGAATGCGACCCACGCGCCGTGGACCTCGTCGGCGACCTGCTGCGGCGGTTGCTCGCCGAGCAGCGGGATGCCGGACTCGTCAGCAAGCGTGTCGAACGCGAAGGCGACCTCGATCGCGTGGCAGGCGCCCAGCCGGCCGCCGAGCTGCGGCGAGCGCCAGGCGAACTCGTACTGCCACGACCTCGAGATCCCCGACGCCGGCCGCGCCTCGGACACCCGGATCGCCGGGATGCGGAAGAACCAGTCCGTGAGCACGTCGGAGAGCAGCTCACCGGCGCTCGCCCCGGGCCGCGCGGCGCGGTAGGCCGCCAGCGCCGTCGCGGGGTCGAGGCCGTACATCGCCGCCGCGACCGGCAGCGCGTCGGCGGTCGTCGCGTCCGCCACCCCGCTCGGGACGAGGAAGAGCCGGTGCTCGTCCGTCGTGGTGCCGGCGAGGATGTCGACGTCGGCTGCGGCCCCGGCGGCGAGAGACCGGATCGGCAGGTCGGTGAGCAGCTCACCGTCGACCACAGGCTCGAACGCCATCATGTTCGCGGCGACCTCGCCCCACCGCGCGGGGTCGGGATTGAGCTGTGCGTCCTGCATCACCGCGACCTGGGCCGCAAGCAGTTCATCCGCATCGGTCGCCGACGGTGCCACGCCGAGTCGCGCGCGAACCTCAGCCGCGACAAGCCGTGCGGTCGCCGGCGTGATCGCGTGGTGGCCAGCGCCGCTCTGGAGGATCGCGCGGCCAAACAGTCCGTCGGAGCGCTCCGTGGCGAGCAGCGCGCCGATGCTCATGGCGCCCGCCGACTCGCCGAACACCGTGACGTTGCCCGCGTCGCCGCCGAACGCCGCGATGTTCTCGTGCACCCACTCGAGCGCGGCCAGCTGATCGAGCAGGCCGCGGTTGTTGACGCCGTCCTCGAGCCAGAGGAACCCCTCGGCGCCCAACCGGTAGTTGATCGTCACGAGCACCACGCCGTCACGCGCGAACGCAGTCCCGTCGTACGTCGGAACGGCGCCCGAGCCGTTGACGAACGCGCCACCGTGGATCCACACCATCACGGGCAGGCCGGCGGCGCCGGGATCCGGCGTCCACACGTTCAGGTTCAGGCAATCCTCGCCGGGGAGCACCGGATCGGGCAGAAGCACGTCGTACGGCGGCGCATATCCGGCGTGCGGCGCCGTCGGACCGAACGCGGCAGCGTCCCGGACGCCGTCCCATCGCTCCGGCTGCTGAGGCGCCGCCAGCCGCCGCGCGCCGAATGGCGGCGCCGCGTACGGCACGCCCTTGAACGCCGTGACGCCGTTCGCGGTCCGTCCGCGGAGGGCTCCGTGCTGTGTCTGCACCACCGTGTCCAGCATCGTCATCGCGATATCCGTTCTCGTCCAACTGAGGTCAGTTCAAGAATCGTAGAATACGTACTCGACAGCGCCATATCCACCTGATAGTGTGAACTCACTTCAGGTCAGTCCCTCCGAGGAGAGCCAGGAATGACAGAAATGGCCGCGTCACCGCAGACGCCGCAGCGCGACGTCGGCGGTTGCCCCGTGATGCACCGAGACTTCGCGCCGCCCGGGCCCGCCGGCTGCTACTGGGACCTCGCGAAGGAGCTGCGCGACGGCAGCCCCGTCTACTTCAACACCTTCGCCCAGGGCTACTGGATCTTCACGCGCCACGACGCCGTGAAGGACATCTACAAGACGCCCGAGCTGTTCTCGAGCGAATCCTTCACGCCCTGGGACCCGGAGCCGATCTACCGGTTCGTCCCGACGCAGATCGATGCGCCCGACCACATCAAGTACCGGCGGATCCTCAACCCCTGGTTCTCGCCGCGGGCCATGGAAGCGGCCGAGGACGACCTGCGCGCGCTCTGTCGCAGCCTCGTCGAGGAGGTCGCGTCGAAGGGCGCCACCGACTTCGTCTCGGAGTTCGCGCTGCGCTACCCGACCGAGGGTTTCCTGCAGGTCATCGGCATCCCGCCCAAGGACGCGGACCTGTTCGTGACGTGGGTCGAGGACTTCTTCGCCGGCTTCGGCGGTGACCCGGCCGGGCTCGCGCGCATGACCAACGCCCTCCAGGGCATCCAGGCCTACTGGGCCGCAGCGCTGGACGAGCGCCGCGGCGAGGCCGAGCCGCGGCCCGGCGATCTGGCCTCGCACCTGCTGCACTCGACGTTCGACGACCGCCCGCTGACGGACACCGAGATGCTCGACATGCTGACGGTGCTCGTACTCGCGGGCCTCGACACCACGCGCGCCGAGCTCGGCTACATGTTCCGCCATCTGGCCGAGCATCCCGAGCAGCGGCGACGGCTCATCGAGGAGCCGGAGCTCATCCCGCTCGCGGTCGAGGAGGTCCTGCGCTTCTACACGATCATCTTCGGCGACGGCCGCAAGGTCACGCGCGACGTCGAGTTCCACGGCGTCGAGCTCAAGCAGGGCGAGATGGTCTACGGGTTGGTGTCGGCGGCCAACCGCGACCCCGACCACTGGGAGCGCGGCGAGGAGTTCGTCATCGACCGCCAGCGCAACAACCACATGGGCTTCGCCAACGGCCCGCACCGCTGTCTCGGCATGCACCTCGCCCGGCGCGAGATGAAGATCGCCGTCGAGGAGTGGCTGCGGCTGATCCCCGACTTCGAGATCGCGACCGAGGAGCAGCTGACCGAGCGCGGCGGCGGCTCGATGATGACGCTCCTGTCGCTTCCGCTCGCGTGGGAGGTCGCGACATGAAGCTGCGCATCGACAGCGACGTCTGCATGGGCCACGGCCGCTGCTACACGATCGCGCCGGATCTCGTGACGTACGACGACGAGGGCTTCCCAACGATCCGCGACGAGCTGTTCGCGGTCCCGGACGATCTGGTCGCGGCCGCCGAAGAGGTGGTCGCGACCTGTCCGGAAGAAGCCATCTCGCTCTTCGACGAATGAGCCGTCGCTGATGCTCGCCGTGCGCCTGGAGGGCTGGCAGCGCGAGCCCGTGCTCCGCGACGTGCCCATGCCGGAGCCCGGGCCGGGCGAGGTCCTGGTCAAGGTCGACGCGGCGGGTCTGTGCCACAGCGATGTTCACATGATCGAGGCGCCGCCTGGCGTCTTCCCCGTCGACCTGCCGTTCACGCTCGGGCACGAGACGGCGGGCACGGTCGCCGGGCTCGGCCCGGGCGCCACAGGCGTCGCGGAGGGTCAGCGCGTGCTGGTGTACTCGCGCTGGGGCTGCGGCGCGTGCTGGCAATGCGTCCAGGGCCGGGAGAACCTGTGCGAGCGTTCGATCCAGGAGCTCGGCGGCTACGGCGGCGGCATCGGTCGCGACGGGGGTCTGGCCGAGTACGTGCTGGTCCCGTCGACGCGCTACCTCGTCGGGATCGACGGCCTGGATCCCGTGGCCGCGGCCCCGCTCAGCGACGCGGCTCTCACGCCGTACCACGCGATCCAGCGCTCGCCGCACCAGCTGCGGCCCAACGGCGCCGCGGTGGTCATCGGCGTCGGCGGCATCGGGCACCTGGCGGTCCAGCTTCTACGGGCGCTGAGCGAGGTGCGCGTTGTCGCCGTCGATGTGCGCGAGGAGGCGTTGGCACTCGCGCGCGCGGCCGGCGCGCACGCCGCGGTGCCGGCTGCCGAGCTCACTGCCGAGGCGCTGCGCGCAGAGGTCGGCGGGCCCGGGTGCGACGCTCGTGCTCGACTGCGTCGCGTCCGACGAGACGCTCGGCCTCGCGGCGGGCGTCGTCCGGCCGGGCGGCGACGTCGTCTACGTGGGGCGCGGCGGCGGCAGGCTGATGGTGCGTCCCGGCGACCTCCCGTTCGAGTGCTCGGTCTACGTGCCGAGCTGGGGCACGATCAGCGAGCTTGCGGAGGTCGTCGCGCTCGCGCGCGCCGGCGCCATCCACACGGAGGTCCAGCGCTTGGACCTGGACGAGACGCTCGACGGCTACCGGCGCCTGCAGCGCGGCGAGGTGGTCGGGCGGGCTGTTGCGGTGCCATGATCAACACAAGGAGAGAGCCATGACTGAGATGACGACGTTGCCGGCGGCCGACCCCGCGCTCCGCGCGATCCAGGACCGCCTCGACATCACCGACGTGCTGTACCGCTACGCGTCGACGATCGACCGCTTCGACTGGGACGGCTTGCGGTCGACGCTCGCCGACGATCTCGTCGGGCAGTACGGGAACGCCGACCCCGTCGAGGGCGGCGCCGCGGTCGCCGCCTGGATCTCCGAGTTCTGCGCCGACGTGGTCTGGCAGCACCACTTCCTGAGCGTCTACCACGTGGAGATCGACGGCGACCACGCGAGCGCGCTCGTCTACCACACGTCGCATCAGCTGTTCGGCGCCGAGCCGGACTCGCCGAAGGTGCTCGTGGGCCGCTACACCAACGAGCTGCGCCGGGAGGCAGACGGCTGGAAGATCAGCAAGCTTCTGCTCGAGATCCTGTGGGCCGAGGAGAAGGCCGACGAGGGCTACCTCGAGGCCGTCGGGGGCCGCGGGCCCCAGCTGTGACGCGTCGATGAGCGCGACGCTCGAACACGCCGCGCGCCCGTTCGACCTCGCCGGGCTGGTCCTGCGCAACCGGATCGTCGGGACCGCTCACGGCCGCGGCCTGGGCGCGAACGGGCTGGCGCTCCCCGACGACGCCGAATACTGGCGCCGCCGGGCGGCAGGCGGCGCGGCGATGATCACCGTCGGCGGGACCGTGACGGCCCCGGAGTCGACGTGGCGCCGGCGGAACACCAGCGAGGCGTGGCGCCCCGAAACGGTGCCGGGGTTCGCCGCGCGCGCGCAGGGGATCCGCTCGGAGGGAGCGGTCGCCGCGGCGCAGATCGTCCACCTCGGTCGCGAGACCCTGGGCTTGGACACCTGGTATCACCCGGTCGGTCCGTCACCGGTGCGCTCGCCACGCGAGCCGACGCGGCCGCGGCCGCTGACCGAGAGCGACCTCGACGTCATCGTCGAGGGCTTCCGGCTCTCGGCCGTGCACGCGGCCCAAGCGGGCTATCAGGTCGTCGAGCTCCACGCCGCACACGGCTACCTCCTCGCGCAGTTCCTGTCGCCGATGACCAACCTGCGGCCGGGCGAGGAGGGTCCCGCCGGCCGTCTGCGCCTCGTGGCGCGCATCGCCGAAGCGATCCGAGGGTCGGCGCCGGAGGTCGTCCTGGGCATCCGGCTGTCGATCGACGGCGGTGAGGAGGCGGGCTTCACGCTGGAGGGGCTGTGCGAGCTGCTGGGGCATGTCGATCCGCTCGTCGACTACGTCAACATCACCGTGGGCGTCCGCACGACGTACGTGCGCGACATGGGGACGCCGGCGCCGCCGCTGCTCGAGCACGTCGGAGACGCTGCGCTCGCTCGTCGAGCGGCCGCTGCTGATCTCGCAGGCGTTCCGCACCGGTGAGGCGATCGAGGCGGCGCTCGCCGCCGGCGCCGACCTCGTCGGCATGGCGCGGCCCCTGATCGCCGATCCCGACATGCCGCGCAAGCTGCTCACAGGCCGCGCCGAGGAGGTCCGGCCGTGCGTGAGCTGCAACGAGGAGTGCCGGGCCTTCGACCCCGCCCTCATGTGCACGGTCAACCCCGACCTCGGGCCGACCGCCGACGGGCCGCGGCCCGCGGTGCCGCTGGTCGTGGCCCGCGGGGGCCGCGACGGGGGCGCGGGGCCGGTGGCGATCGTCGGCGCCGGACCGGCCGGCCTGGAGTGCGCCACCGCGCTGGCCGGCGTGCGGCCCGTCGTCCTCTTCGACCGGCGCCCGGCGCTCGGCGGCGAGCTCGCGGTCGCCGCCTCTGCGCCGAACCGCCCGGGGTGGACCGCGCTGCTGGACTTCTACGCGAACGCGCTGGAGCGCGCCGCGGGCGTCGACGTGCGCCTCGGGATCGAGGCCGGCCGCGAGGACCTCGACGGCTTCGAGGAGGTCGTCCTTGCGATCGGCAGCGAAGAGGTCCTGCCGGCGCTGCCCGGCATCGGGCGCGCGATCGCGGCGTCGGCGGCAATTGCCGCGGGCGCGGATGTGCTCCGTGGCCGGTCGCGGCTCGTCGTCGTCGACGACGGGTTCGGATGGTGGCTGTGCGCGAGCGCCGTGGAGCTCGGTGTGCGTGCTGGTTTCGACGCGATCACGGTGGTCACGCCGGGCGCCGCGTTCGGCGCGACGCTGCCCCCGGAGGGGCGCGTTCAGCTGATCGGTCGCCTTCGCGGCGCCCCGCTCGAGGTGCGCGCGTTCACGGCGCTCGATGCGGTCATCGACGGCGGCGTCCAGCTGCGCAACGTCATGTCCGGAGCCCCCGAGACGGTGGCCGCCGACAGCGTCGTCGTCGTGGGAGAGCGGGTCGCGCGCGACTGGGACGCGCTCATTCCCGCCGGTGCCACGACACGCGTGATCGGCGACGCGATCGTCCCGCGCAAGGCCATGCACGCGATCTCCGAGGGTCGCGCCGTCGCGCGGGCGATCGGCGGCGACCGCGTCGTCAACACCGAGACCGCACGGCCCGCGCTGGCGCTCAGCTAGTCAGATCCGCACGAGCGTCTTGCCGACGGTTTCGCCGGCCAGCAGGCGGACGAGGGCCTCGGGCGCGCGATCCAGCCCGTCGACGACGGACTCGGGGCAGTGCAGGAGCCCGTCGCGCAGCCACGCGCCGAGTTCACGTTGCATCTCGGCCATGCGGTGCACGTGGGCGCTGCCGCGAAAGCCGCGCAGCGTCAGGTCCTTGGCCGTGGCGAGGAAGAGGTTGCGCGGCCCCGGCCCCGGCTCCACGCGCTCGTAGCCGGAGATCGCGCCGCACAGCGCCACGCGGCCACCGCGGCGCAGCGCCGCGAGCGCCGCCTCGAGGTGGTCGCCGCCGACGCTGTCGAAGTACACGTCGATACCTTCGGGCGCGGCGGCGCGCAAGAGCTCACCGACGTCGCCTGACCTGTAGTTGAACGCCGCATCGAGACCGAGCTCGTCGAGCAGGAAGGCGACCTTCTCGTCCGAGCCGGCGCTGCCGATGACCCGGTGGCCGCGTAGCTTGGCGATCTGCGCGGCGAGGCTGCCCACCGCGCCTGCCGCCGCGGAGACCCAGACCACGTCGCCGGCGCGCAGCGCCGCCGCCTCCAGCATCCCGGCGTAGGCGGTGAGGCCCATCCCGCCGAGCGCTCCCAGGTAACTCTGCGGGGCAGCGGCGCCGACGTCCAGCCGCGTGAGCGTGGCAAGGCCGCCGAGCGCCGGCTCGCCGGCGCGCACGACCGCATAGTCGCGCCAACCGGCGGCGTGCCAGACGGTGTCGCCTGCTGCGAAGCCCTCCGCGCGCGAGGCGACGATCTCGCCGACGGTCATGATCCCGTCCATCGGCGCGTCGAGCGCGAAGGCGGCGAAGTAGCCGGCGGGCCCCGTCTCGGTCAGGCGCAGCCGCAGCCCGGGATCGACCGACGTCCACGTGTTGCGCACGAGCACCTCGCCCTGGCCGGGTGCGGGCACGGGCGCCTCGACGACCTCGAAGTCAGTCGTCCGCACCGGGCCGCGCGGATAGGCCTGGAGGTGGACCTCGCGGCCGACGAGCGAAGTGCTGTACTGAACTGAGATCGGTTTAGTATAGTCACGCGACTATGCGCGCTGCCATCTTCGACAAGCCCGGTTCGCCCCTGACAGTCGAGGCGGTCGCGCCGCTGGCGCTCGGCCCGACCGACGTCCTGGTCCGGGTCACCGCCAGCGGCATCTGCCACAGCGACCTCGGTCCCGCGCGCGGCGCGCTCGGCGACGTCGGGCCCAACGGTCCTGGGCCACGAGGGCGCCGGCGTCGTCGACACCATCGGCTCGAGCGTCGTCGACGCTGCGGCCCGGCGACCGCGTCGTCGCCAGCTGGGTGGCCCCCTGCGAGCACTGCTACTGGTGCATCGGTGGCCAGACGGAGACGTGTGCGGAGTGGCCCCACCCGGCCGTGCCGCGCTTCCGTCGCGACGACGGGACCGTCGTCCAGTCGGGCATGGGGACGCTCGGCACGTTTGCCGACGCGATGATCGTCGACGAGCGCGCGCTGGTCGCGGTCGCCACCGACCTGCCCGACGAGCAGCTCGCGCTCATCGGCTGCGGCGTGACCACCGGCGTCTGCGCCGTCTTCAACGCGGCGGCGGTGACGCCCGGCGCTTCGGTCGCCGTCAGCGGCCTGGGCGGCGTCGGCCAGTCCGTCATCCAGGGTGCGCGGATCGCCGGAGCGGCGACGATCGTCGCGATCGACCCCGTGGCGATGAAGCGCGCCGCTGCGATCGAGCTCGGGGCGACGCACGCCATCGACCCGACGGCCACCGACGCCGTCGAGGAGGTGGCGGCGCTCACCGGCGGCCGCGGCGCCGACTACGCCTTCGAGGCGTCGGGCCACCCGGCCGCGGCCAAGCAGTCCTACAGCCTGGTGCGCCGCGGCGGCACGCTGGTGCTCGTCGGCCTGCAGCCGCCCGATGCGATGCCGCCCTGGGGGATGCGCGAGCAGCTGCTGAGCGGCAAGCGGGTCGTCGGCAGCCTCTACGGTGGCGCGCAGGTGCGCCGCGACTTCCCGCGCCTCGTGCGGCTCGTCGAGGCCGGGCTGCTCGACCTCGGCTCGATGGTCACCCGGCGGCTCACGCTCGACCAGGTCAACGAGGGCCTCGACCTCGTCGAGAGCGGCGAGGTCATCCGCAGCGTGATGGTCATGGCATGACCCGGGACCGCCTGTTCATCGGCGGCGAGTGGGTCGCGCCGGCGAGCACCGAGATCTTCGAGACCATCTCGCCGATCACCGAGGAGCCGATCGGCGTCTCGCCCCACGCGGGCCCGCGCCGACGTCGACCGGGCGGTCGCGGCGGCGCGGGCGGCGTTCGATCGCGGCCCGTGGCCGCGTCTGGCGCCGGGGGAGCGCGCCGCGGTCATGGCCCGCCTCGTCGAGAGCCTGACCGAGCGCGCGGATGCGCTCGCGGAGCTCATCACCGACGAGATGGGCTCCACCATCTCGTTCTCGCGTGCCGTACAGGCGGGCTTCGCTGTCAAGACCCTGCGACTACTACCGCGACTCTGGCGGCGCGGCGCGAGCTTCGAGCAGGTGCGCAGCGACGGTGGCGCACTGGTAGTGGAGGAGCCGGTTGGCGTGGTCGCCGCGATCGTCCCGTGGAACTTCCCGCAGATGATCACCATGATGAAGCTGGGGCCCGCGCTCGCGGCCGGCTGCACCGTCGTGCTCAAGCCGGCGCCGCAGACGGCGCTGGACTCCTACATCCTGGCCGAGGCCTGCGCGGAGGCAGGACTGCCGGACGGCGTCGTCAACATCGTTCCCGCCGGCGCCGAGGCGGGCGAGCACCTGGTCACCCGGCCGGACGTCGACAAGGTGAGCTTCACCGGCTCGACCGCGGCCGGCAGCCGGATCGCCGCGCTCTGCGGTCAGGACGTCCGCCGCGTCACGCTCGAGCTCGGCGGGAAGTCGGCCGCGATCGTGCTCGAGGACGCCGACGTCCCAGCCGCCGTCGCTGCGGCGCGCATGTCGGCGTTCGCCAACGCGGGCCAGGCGTGCGTGGCGCAGACCCGCTTCGTCGTGCACCGCGAGCGCTACGACGACGTCGTCGACGGCCTCGCCGAGCTCGCCCGCTCGCTGTAGCGTCGGCGACCCGCGCGAGCCCGGCACCGACGTCGGGCCGCTGGCCACCGCGCAGCAGCGCGCCCGCGTCGAGTCCTACATCTCGTCGGCGCGCGAGGACGGCGCCCGCATCGCCTCCGGCGGCAAGCGCCCCGCGGGCGTGCAGCGCGGCTGGTTCATCGAGCCGACGGTGATCGCCGACGCCCGCAACGACATGCGCGCCGCGCGCGAGGAGATCTTCGGCCCGGTGGTCTGCGTGATCCCGGCGGCGAACGACGAGGAGGCCATTGCCATCGCCAACGACTCGGACTACGGGCTGGGCGGATCGGTGTGGACCGCCGATGTCGAGCGCGGCCTGGCCGCCGCGCGGGCGGTTCGCACCGGCCGCTGCTCGATCAACGGCGCGCCGCTCGGCGTCGACGTGCCGTTCGGCGGCTTCAAGCGAAGTGGCTTCGGGCGCGAGTGGGGGCCAGAGGCACTGCGTTCCTACCTTGAAATCAAGGCTATCGGCGTCCCTGCCGGCTATCTGACTGACGCAGAAAATCAACCTGAGTTCAGTTTGACTCAGAGCGTTTGAAGTCGTAGACTCGCGCCATGGAGACAGCCATCGTCGTCGCATTGACCGAGGACGTTCTTGAAGGCGGCCGTGTCGTCGTCGACGTGGACGGCACCGAGGTCGGGATCTTCCGTGTGGACGGCCAGCTCTTTGCCTGGGAGAACCGCTGCGCGCACGCCGGCGGGCCGGTGTGCCAGGGCGTGCTGATGAACCGGGTCGTCGAGCGTCTCGACGACGAGAAGCGCAGCCTCGGCGATGACTTCTCCGACGAGCTGCACATCGTCTGCCCCTGGCACGGCTACGAGTACAACGTCCGCACGGGGCGCCACCCCAGCGACCCGGGCGCGCGGCTGCGCCGCGTCGAGGTCGAGGAGCGGGAAGGCGAGATCCTTGTCAGCTTCTGAGGCCGTCGAGGCGGCGCGAGCCCTGCTCAGCGACCAGAAGTCGGTGTCGCAGGCCGATCTCTCCGCGCTGTTGAGCGCCGCCATCAGGCTGTACACCGCGCTGTCGCCCGAGCCCTATGGCGACGAGGCGCTGGCCGGCCTCACCGTCACGCCGACCGAGGCGTGCATCGTCGCCTCGGCGCTGCTGCATTCCCAGTCGCTGACCCCCTTCGAGTTCTCCGTGTGGTTCGCCACCGCCGGGAGGTAGACATCCATGCCCGTTGATCCGCGTGTGACCCCGCTCGTCCCGATGCACGACCGCTTCACCTCGGAGCGCGAGATGCTCGCCCACGCCCGCCAGCAGGCGGACGAGCTGGGCCTCGACGACTACTTCGTCGTCGACGTCGACTCGCACCGGGACCCGACGTCCGCCTGGCCCGAGGTGCTCCGCTACATGGAGAACCCGGTCATGCGCTTCAACTCCCAGCACGACTACGAGGCGATGGGGCACACGCAGTTCGTGCCCACGCCGGGCGGACGCGGCTTCATGTTCCAGGCCATGCACGGCCGCGTGCCCCATCAGGAGCTCACGCGCGAGGACCTCGGGCCGATCGACGTGCCCCGTGACGTCGAGCTCTGCCGCCGCGCGATGGACGCGATGAGCATCGACGTGCAGGTCGTGTTCCCGACCTCGCTGCTGTCGCTGGGCATGTCGCCCATGCCGATGGGCGAGTCGCAGGTCGCCTACGCCTACAACAAGTGGATGGTCGAGGAGTTCTGCAGCCGCGACGAGCGGCCTGAAGTTCCTCCCGTTCCTTCCGTTCAAGGACCCGGACATGTGCATCCGGATGGTGCGCGAGTTCGCCTCGAACCCCAGCGTGTGCGGCTTCCTCGTCACGAGCATCCGCTACGACCCGGTGCACGACAACAAGTACATGCGCCTGTACGCGGAGATCGAGGAGACCGGGCTGCCGCTCGCCTTCCACGCCGGTCCGACGTGGGAGGACGACTGGATGAAGACGATGAACCGCTTCTCGTCGATGCACGCGATCTCGTTCGTGCACTGCAACATCGTCCACATGACCAACTGGCTGATGAACGGGCTGCCGGAGCGCTTCCCGAAGCTCAAGGTCATCTGGGTCGAGAGCGGCCTGGCGTGGGTGCCGTTCCTCATGCAGCGCCTCGATCACGAGTACCTGAAGCGGACCTCCGAGGCGCCGCTGCTCAAGCGCAAGCCGAGCGACTACATGCGCGAGATGTTCTACACGTCGCAGCCCATGGAGATGGACGATCTCGGCCTGCTCGAGTCGACGCTGAACGCGATCAACGCCGAGACCCAGCTGGTGTACGCGTCGGACTGGCCGCACTGGGACTTCGACCTGCCGAGCATCTTCCTGGATCTGCCGTTCCTCGACGAGCAGGCGAAGCGCAACATCCTCGGCCTCAACGCCGCCAAGCTGTTCAACCTCGACGTGCCCGCGCTGCAGGGCACCGTCGGCTGAGCGCGGCACGCATGTCCGAGGGACGCTACGACGCCATCGTCGTCGGCGCGGGCTTCTCCGGCCTGTACGCCCTGCACCGCCTGCGCGGCCTTGGGCTGTCGGTGCGCGTGCTGGAGGCCGGCGGCGGCGTCGGGGGCACGTGGTACTGGAACCGCTACCCCGGCGCGCGCTGCGACATCGAGAGCGTGGACTACTCCTACTCGTTCGACGACGAGCTCCAGCAGGAGTGGACGTGGAGCGAGCGCTATCCGGCGCAGCCGGAGCTGCAGCGCTACCTCGAGCACGTGGCCGATCGCTTCGACCTGCGCCGCGACATCCAGCTCGACACGCGCGTCACCGACGGCCCGCTACGACGAGGTCGCCGGCCGCTGGCTGATCGACACGCAGGACGGCAGCAGCTTCTCGGCGTCCTACTGCGTCATGGCGACCGGCATGCTCTCGGTGCTCAAGCGTCCCGACTTTCCGGGCGTCGAGGACTTCGAGGGCGAGTGGTTCCACACCGCGCGCTGGCCGGAGGGGGGCGCCGACCTCGCCGGCAAGCGCGTCGGCATCGTCGGCACCGGGTCCACGGGGATCCAGGCCGCGACCACGATCGCCGAGCAGGCTGAGCACCTGTTCGTCTTCCAGCGCACGCCCAACTACAGCCTGCCGGCGCAGAACCGGCCACTGCCGGCGGACGAGGCCGAGGCCATCAAGTCGACGTACGGCGAGCGCCGGCGCCAAGCGCGCGAGTCGTTCATCGGCGTGCCCTCGCAGCTCGCCGACGCGGCGGCCGTCGAGGCAACCGAGCAGGAGCGGGCGCAGGCGTTCGAGACGCGCTGGCAGCAGGGCGGGCTCAACCTCATGAGCGCGTTCAACGACCTGCTCGTCAACGCCGAGGCCAACGAGCACGCCGCGGAGTTCGTGCGCTCCAAGATCCGCGCGACGGTGAAGGACGCCGCGGTCGCCGAGCGGCTGCAGCCGCGCGGCTACGCGATCGGGACCAAGCGCCTCTGCGTCGACACCGGCTACTTCGAGATCTTCAACCGCGACAACGTCACGCTCGTCGACGTGCGCGAGGCGCCGATCGAGGCGATCACGCCGCGCGGGGTGCGGACCGCCGACGCCGAGTACGAGCTCGACGTCATCGTGTTCGCCACCGGCTTCGATGCGATGACCGGCGCGCTGCTGAGCATCGACGTGCGCGGCCGGGGCGGCGAGTCGCTGCGGGACAAGTGGGCCGCCGGCCCGCGGAGCTACCTCGGCCTCGCCACCGCCGGCTTCCCCAACCTCTTCATCGTGACCGGCCCTGGCAGCCCCTCGGTGCTGAGCAACATGGTGCTGTCGATCGAGCAGCACGTCGAGTGGATCGCCGATTGCATCGCCCATCTGCGCGCCGGCGGCATGACGTCGATCGAGGCGACGCGGGACGCCGAGGACAGCTGGGTGGCACATGTCGCGCAGGTCGCCGAGTACACGCTCCACGGCGCGGCGAACAGCTGGTACAACGGCGCGAACATCCCGGGCAAGCCGCGCGTGTACATGCCCTACATCGGCGGCGTGGGGGAGTACCGCAAGATCTGCGACGGCGTCGCCGCCCGGGGCTACGAGGGCTTCCTGCTCGAGACGCCGCGTGAAGCAAGCGAGGCCGCCGCATGAGCCCGCGACAACCACGGAGGAGAATACGATGACCGACGTAGCCACGACCCTTCCCATTTCGCCGGCGACCGCCAAGGCGCTCGATCGCGAGCTCTTCGGTCACGTGATCGACGGCGAGACCGTGCCGTCGATCGACGGCGCGACGATGCCGGTCATCGACCCGGCCAGCGGCGAGCAGATCGCCACTGCGGCGTCCGGCTCGGCGCAGGACGTCGCGCGGGCCGTCAACTCCGCGCGCGCCGCATTCGACGATGGGCGCTGGCGGCATCTGCCGCCGCACGAGAAGGAGCGCCGGCTGCACCGGCTCGCCGACCTGCTCGCCTCCAACAGCGACCTCTTCGGGGAGCTGGACGTCCTCGACGCCGGCCTGCTGCGCTGGTACACGACCTTCATCGTCGAGGCGGCCGTCTCGAGCATCGAGTACTACGCGGGTTGGCCCACGAAGCTCGAGGGCACGATCCCCGCGACGCCGCCGGAGTTCGCGGTGTCCGAGGTGCGCGAGCCGGTGGGCGTCATTGGCCTCATCACGCCGTGGAATGGCCCGACCTTCGTGATCGGTTTCGTCGCCGGCGCGCTGGCCACGGGCAACAGCGTCGTCCTCAAGCCCGCGGAGCAGACGCCGATGGCCGCGGTGCTCCTGGCCGAGCTGGCGCTCGAGGCCGGGATCCCGCCCGGCGTGTTCAACGTCGTTCAGGGCGTCGGCGAGGTCGTGGGCGCAGCGCTGGTCGACTCGCGCGAGACCGACATGATCTCGTTCACCGGCTCGGTGGCGACGGGCAGCGCGATCCAGTCGGCGGCGGCCAAACGCGTCAAGCGCGTCGGGCTCGAGCTCGGCGGCAAGAGCGCCTTCATCGTCTTCCCGGACGCGGACCTCGACGCGGCGGTGGCCGCGGCCACGATGGGCGTCTGGGGCGCGTCGGGCCAGGTCTGCACCGCGGGCACGCGCGTGCTGCTGCACCGCGACATCCACGACGAGGTCGTGGAGCGCATCCTCGGCGCCTCGCGCGACATGCAGCTCGGCTCCGGATTCGACCCGGGGACGCAGATGGGCCCGGTGGTCTCGGCCGAGCAGCTCGAGCGCATCCAGCGCTACGTCGCGATCGGCCGCGAGGAGGGCGCCGAGCTCGCCCTCGGCGGCGAGCGCCGCGGCGACGCCGGGTTCTTCCACGAGCCGACCGTCTTCACCGGGGTGCGCAACGACATGCGCATCGCCCAGGAGGAGATCTTCGGGCCGGTGATGTCGGTACTGCCGTTCTCCACCGAGGAGGAGGCCTACCGGATCGCCAACGACACCGAGTATGGGCTCGCCGCCGGTGTGTGGACGAGCGATCTCGCGCGCGCGCACCGTGCCGGCCGCGAACTGCGTGTCGGGACCGTGTGGGTCAACACGTACCAGATGGTCTACCCGTCGGTGCCCTATGGCGGCTTCAAGCTCTCGGGTCACGGCAAGGCGCTCGGCCGCGCGTCGATCGAGGAGCTCACGCAGATCAAGAGCGTGTGGATGAAGGTCGAGTAGGGAACGCAGGACACCCCTCCCTCGCCGCCCGGCCCTTGCGCCGGGCGGTTGTGGTTAACGCCCACAACGCAGTACCAACATGAGCTTGATTCAGCCATGCGTACTGTGCAGCTCAGTGGTCAGAAACACGAATTTCCGAAACTGTATTGACATCAGTTCAGGAATGAGCTAGCGTCCGCCATCTTGCTTGGGGAAGGCGCGATTGCCGCCCCCGATCCAGGAGGAGAGAGAGCCGGACAATGTGCCCCGCGACGCCCACTGCCGTGCGCGACGCCCTACGCGTCACGCGCCTTTCGAAGACCTTCGCCGCGACGCAGGCGCTCATCGACGCGTCGCTCGACATCCGCCCCGGCGAGGTCCACGCGCTCGTCGGTCAGAACGGCTCGGGTAAGTCCACGCTCATCAAGACGCTGGCCGGCTACCACGAGCCAGACGCCGGCGCGACGGCCGAGCTCGCAGGCGAGCCGTTTGCCCTGGGACACGAGGTCCCGGCGGGCCTGCACTTCGTCCACCAGGACCTGGGCCTCGTCCTCGAGCTCAACACCATGGACAACCTCGCGCTGCGCGGCGGCTTCGCCCGCGGCGCCGGCGGCCGGGTCCGCTGGCGCGAGCAGGAGCAGCTGACGCATCGGGTCCTCGAACGCTTCGACGTCGAGCTGGACATCCACAAGCCGCTCGCGCAGGCGACGCCCGTGCAGCGGACCGTCGTCGCGATCGCCGCGGCGCTCCAGGACTGGCACGGCGGCAGCGGCGTCCTCGTCCTCGACGAGCCGACCGCGGTGCTGCCGCACGAAGAGGTCGAGCGGCTGTTCGCGATGGTGCGGGAGGTGCAGCGTGCCGGCACGAGCGTGCTGTACGTGTCGCACCGCCTCGATGAGATCTTCGAGATCGCCGACCGCGTCACCGTCCTGCGCGGCGGGCGTGTGGTGGCGACGCTGCCTGTTGACGAGACCGATGCACGTGGACTGGCCGGCCTGATGGTCGGCGCCGACGTCGACCCCGACTACCGCGCGCCCGTCGCCACGCGCCCCGCCGCGCCGGTTGTCCTGGAGGCCCGCGAGGTCACCGGCACGCGCCTGCGCGGCGTCGACCTCGACGTGCACGAGGGCGAGATCCTCGGCATCGCGGGCCTGGCCGGGAGCGGGATGCAGGAGCTGGCCTACGCCCTCGCCGGCAAGGCGCCGAGCACGGTCAGCGGCCGCATCCGGGTGCGCAAGTGCGCACCCGATTGGCTGCAGATCGCGGACGCCGAACGGCTCGACATCCCGCTCGTGCCCGCCGACCGCGGCCGCGAGGGCATCGTCGCCGAGTTCTCGGTCGCCGAGAACATGTCGCTCTCGGTCCTGGGCCGGCTCGGCTCGCGCGGCAAGCTCAGCCACGGCGCCGAGAGTGCGCTCGTGGGGCGCTGGACCGGGCGCCTGGAGGTCAAGGCGAGCAGTCCGGCGGCGCTCATCTCGACGCTGAGCGGCGGCAACCAGCAGAAGGTCGTGCTGGGCCGCTGCCTGGCGCGCGACCCGGAGCTCCTCGTGCTCAGCGAACCGACCGCGGGTGTGGACATCGGCACCCGCGTCGCACTGTACGACCTGATCGCGGGGCTGGCCCGGAACGGCCTGACCGTCGTCGTGTCGTCATCCGATGTCGGAGACCTGTTGGCCATGTGCACCCGCATCGTGGTCCTGCGCAACGGCCACGTTGCCGCTGAGCTCGAGGCCGACGGATTGACCGAACACGCGCTTGTGCGCGCAATGGAGGGAGAGGAACGTGTCCATGACGCAGTCTGAGGTGATCGTGGCGGCTGACCGCAGTGCCATCCCGGAGGCGGTGCGCGCTGCACGGGCTGCGCCTGCCGCGCGGTTCGTGCGCGGCCTGGGCGTCGATCGCATCGGCGCCGTGTACGTGTGGCTGCTCATCTGCGTCGTCTTCGCGGTGTGGGTGCCCAACGAGTTCGCAAACGTCGCCACCGCCAAGCAGGTCCTCAACGCCAACGCGATCACCGCGCTGGCGGCGCTGGCCGTCATCGTGCCACTGGCGACGCGCACGTTCGACCTGTCCTTCGCATTCACCATGACGCTCAGCGGCGTCACAGCCGCGCACTTCGTCTCCGTCGGCACACCGCTCGCGCTGGCTGTTCTGATGGGGATCCTGGTCGGGATGGCGATCGGCCTGGTGAATGCGTTCGTGGTCGTGACGATGCGCATCGACTCGTTCATCGGGACGCTCGCGACTGGATCGCTGATCGCGTCGTTCATCACGATGGCCACGGGCGACACCCCGATCCAGAGCATCAAGTTGTCGGGCGGCTTCTCGAAGATCGGCCAGACCGACATCAACGGCATCACGCTGCCGGTCCTGTACGCGATCGTCTTCGCGTTTGCGATCTGGTACCTGCTCGAGCACACGGCGACAGGCCGTCGCCTGTACGCCACCGGGTTCAATCCCGAGGCGGCGCGGCTTGCGGGCGTCCGGGTCGAGCGGTTGCGGTTCGTGTCGCTGATCGTCTCGGGTCTGCTGGCCGGGGTCGCCGGCGTGGTTCTCGCCTCGACCCTGCAGTCAGGCTCGCCGTCGGCGGGCGCGCCGTTCCTGCTGCCGGCCTTCGCCGCCGCCTTCCTCGGCGCGACCCAGCTCAAGCGCGGCCGCTTCAACGCGTGGGGGACGATCATCGCGGTCCTGCTGCTCGGCACCGGGACCACCGGCCTCGGCCTGGCCAGCGCCCCGCAGTGGGCGGCCAACATGTTCGTCGGCGTGGTGTTGATCGCCGCGCTCGCCGTCACAGGCATCCAGCGGCGCGCCAGCCGAAGCGCCGGCGCCAAGCGTACGTGGGGCCGATTGCGCCCCGGCAGCAGCACGTAGACCCAGGGTCGACCGACCCCCAACACAAAGAGACTCACCAAGGAGGATGCACATGTCCCCGCTCACATCGGCGTGGAGCAGGTACCGGCGCGGCGCCGGCGTCGTGGCTGTTGCGATGGCCGTCATCGTCGCCGCAGGTTGTGGTTCGAACGACAAGAGCTCCGGCTCCAGTAGCTCGGGATCGTCTGCGTCCCAGAGCGGCAGCAAAGCGACGCTCGCGCAGGCCAAGGCGGTCCTTGCACAGGCGACCCAGCGGCCGACCGACATCACGGTGAAGACGCCGGTCGGCAAGGACATTCCGACGGGCAAGAAGCTGGTGTTCATCAGCTGTGGCGCGGCGGCCTGTCAGGCGCAGGGCAAGATCGTCGCCGAGGCAGCCTCCAAGCTCGGCTGGACGTCGAAGACAATCGCCACCGACGGCTCGCCGCAGCAGATCCAGAGCGGGTTCGACACCGCGCTGCGCAGCGGCGCCGACGGCATCATCCTCAACGCTGCGCTTCGCGCCGCGATCTCCAAGCAGCTCAAGGAGGCACAGGCCAAGAAGGTGGCCTTCGTCGGCTGCTGCTCGACCGAGAAGGTCGGGCCGGACTACCTCTACAACACGAGCACGCCCGAGCAGAGCGGGGACATCGGCAAGGATCTCGCGGCCCTGATCGCCAGCGACAGCGGCGCCAAGGCCAGCACCCTGTACGTCGACATTCCGGCGTTCACGATCCTCGCCTCACTCGGCACGTCGCTCAAGGAGAACTACGCCACGTACTGCCCCGGTTGCGATTACGCGAAGATCGATGTTCCGCTGACCCGCCTGGCGGATTCCAGCAACCTCATCGTCTCGTACCTGCGCAGCCATCCGAAGGTCAACTACGTCGCGCTCTCGGTGACCGACGCGCTCGGCACGGGCCTGCCCGCCGCGCTGAAGGCCGCCGGACTGACGAAGGTCAAGATCGTCGGCCAGGGTGGCGACCCGACGGCCTTCCAGGCGGTCGCCCAGGGTCAGATCCTGGGGCTGGTGCCGTTCGACTACTACGACGTCGACTACCAGATGGTCGACGCGCTCGCGCGGCACTTCGCCGGCGTGAAGGTCGAGCAGACGCCGCCCCCGCGGTGGATCGTGACCAAGGACAACCTCCCGAACGACTACACGAAGATGTTCCCGAACGTGGAGGGCTTCGAGTCCCAGTTCCAGGCGCTCTGGGGCAAGTCGTAGGCTCGATCGATGTCTTCCCGAGCGGGGACCGGTTCGCGCCGGTCCCCGCTCGAAGGACTTCATGAGAGGGGAGCAACAGTGAGCGCCGCGATCGCCGGCCTCGGCATCACCGAGATGGGCAAGGTCTACGGGCGCACGGCGTCGGACTTCGCCGGCGAGGCGCTCGCCCTGGCGCTCGACGACGCGGGTCTTCAGGCCGGCGATGTCGACGGGCTGCTGATCAACGGCAACCAGTCGGCCGAGATGGCGCCGACACTGCAGTTCTCGCTGGGGCTGACCGACCTGACGCTCGTCAACGTGATGAGCGCCTTCGGCTCGACGGCCGGGACCATGCTCCAGTACGCGGCCTACGCGATCGCGACGGGCCAGGCGAGCGTTGTCGCCTGCCTGTACGCCGACGCGCCGCTGCGCGAAGGCGGCTCGATCTCGCAGTCGGGCTACAGCGGACGGCGCTTCAACGCTCCAGGCCTGGCCGGGCTGCGCTTCGCATACGGCGACTACGGGCCTGCCAACTCCGGCTACGCGATGGCGCTGCGCAGGCACATGCACCTCTTCGGCACGAACCACGAGCAGCTGGGCACGATCGCGGTCGGCCAGCGCGCGTGGGCCCAACTGAACCCGCACGCCCAGATGCGCAAGGCGATGAGCATGGACGACTACCACGCCTCCCGCTGGGTCGTGGAGCCGCTGCACCTCTTCGACTGCTGCCTGGTCTCCAACGGCGGCGTCGCCGTGATCGTCACCTCGGCGCAACGGGCGCGCGAGCTGCGCCAGCCGCCGGTCCACCTGCGCGGCTTCGGCCAGTGCGCGCCCGGCGACACCGGGCGCGGCGACCGCGATCCGGGCATCCACACGGGCGCCACGAAGGCGGGGGCGACGGCTCTGCGTCAGGCCGGCATCGAGCTGGCCGACGTCGACGTGCTCGAGCTGTACGACTGCTACACCTACACGGTCCTCGTCACGCTCGAGGACTACGGGTATTGCGCCAAGGGCGAGGGCGGCGACTTCGTCGCCGACGGCAAGCTCGGGCCGGGCGGCGCGCTGCCTGCAACACGGGCGGCGGCCAGCTGTCCTCGTACTACATGTGGGGCTTCACGCCGCTGTCGGAGGGCGTGATCCAGGCGCGCGGTCAGGCGGGCGAGCGGCAGGTCGACAAGCACGACCACGTCCTCGTCTCCGGCAACGGCGGCGTCCTGACGTTCCACTCCACGACGATCCTCAGCCCGCACGAGGGAGGGGCCTGACATGTCCACCTCGATCTGCCACATCGGCGAAGCCGGTGCCCGTCCCCGATGACTCCAGCGCGCCCTTCTTCGACGGCGCGCTGGCCGACACGCTCATGTTGCGGCGCTGCCGCGCGTGCAACACCTTCATGTCGCCCATCGCCGGCATCGGCGCGCCGGTCCGGCCGCGCTGCGTGGCCTGCTTCTCCGGCGACGTCGAGTGGGCGCCCTCCAGCGGCCGGGCGACGCTCTACAGCTTCGTGATCATGCACCAGCTCTACGACGATGCGTTCGCCGCGGACATCCCCTACAACCTCGCCGTCGTCGAGACCGAGGAGGGCGTGCGGCTCACCAGCCAGGTGGCCGGCTGCCCACACGAGTCCCTGCGGATCGGGATGGCGCTCGAGGTGGTCTTCGAGCGGGTCAGCGAGACGGTGGCCGTTCCCAAGTTCCGGCCGGCGCCATGAGCTACGACCACGTCATCTATGAGAAGCGCGGCCACGTCGCGTACGTCACGCTCAATCGGCCGGAGCGGATGAACGCGCTGGACGCGCACTCGCACGCCGAGCTCATCGAGATCTTCGACGACTTCGAGTCCGACGACAACGCCTGGGTGGCCGTCATCACCGGCGCCGGCGACCGGGCGTTCTGCGCCGGCAACGACCTGAAGGCGACGGCCCAGGCGTCGGCAAACGGCGAGCGGCGCGTCGGACCGGGCGCGCGGTTTGCGGCCATCACGCGCGGCTATGACTGTCCCAAGCCGCTGATCGCCGCCGTCAACGGGGTGGCGGCGGGCGGAGGCTTCGAGATCGCGCTGGCCTGCGACGTCGTGATCGCCGCTGAGGGCGCGCGCTTCGGCCTTCCCGAGCCACGCGTCGGGCTGATCGCCGGCGCCGGCGGCATCCATCGGCTGACCCGCCAGATCCCGCTCAAGCAGGCGATGGGCATGCTGTTGACCGGGCGCCTGGTGCCGGCGGACGAGGGCCACCGTCTCGGGTTCGTCAACGAGGTCGTCCCCGCGGCCGAGCTGGCCGCCGCGGCGGAGCGCTGGGCGGGCGCGATGCTCGAGTGCTCGCCGCTGCTGCTGGCGCTCACGAAGGAGGCGGCGCAGGCCGGTTTCGGGCTGCCGGTCGACGAGGCGATCGCGCGCGACTGGGACGAGCGTATCCCGCGGATGCTCGCGTCCGAGGACTACATCGAGGGACCGAAGGCGTTCGCCGAGAAGCGGCCGCCGGCGTGGACGGGGCGGTGAGCACGTGACGCTCAAGCTCGGCCTGAGCACCGGCCTGCTCACCGGCCCCGGCCTGCTCTCCGACGGCCTGGCGTGGGTGCAGGAGGCCGAGCGCCTCGGGCTTCGACTCGATCTGGTCTTCGGAGACCTACGGCAGCGACGCGCTGACGCCGCTGGCCTGGTGGGGCTCGCAGACCGAGCGCGTGAAGCTCGGCACGACGATCATCCAGATGAGCGCGCGCCGCCCGACGGCGACGGCCATGGCGGCGATGACCATGGATCACCTCAGCGGCGGGCGCTTCATGCTCGGGCTCGGCGTGTCCGGACCGCAGGTCGTCGAGGGCTGGTACGGCGAGCCGTTCGCCAAGCCGCTGGCCCGTACGCGCGAGTACGTCGGCATCGTGCGCGACGTGGTCGCCCGGCGCGCGCCGGTTGGCTCCGGTGGCCCGCACTACCCGCTGCCGGTCGACGGCGACCGTGCCGGCACCACCGGCCTCGGCAAGCCGCTGAAGTCGATCCTGCATCCGCTGCGCGAGCGCATCCCGACGTTCCTCGCCGCCCAGGGACCCAAGAACATCGCCCTGGCGGCCGAGATCGGCGACGGCTGGCTGCCGCTGTACTACTCGCCCTACCACGATGCCGAGCTGTACCGGCCGTGCCTCGCAGGAGGGCTTCGCCCGGCGCGGCGGCATGCCGGCGGAGTTCGAGATCGCGCCGTCGGTGCCGTTCATCGTCGACGACGACGTCGAGCGCGCGGCCGACACGCTGCGGCCGATGTACGCCTTGTACTTCGGCGGGATGGGTGCGCGTGACATGAACTTCCACCAGCAGGTCGTCATCCGCATGGGCTACGGCGACGTCGCCCGCAGGATCCAGGACCTGTACCTGGACGGCAAGAAGGACGAGGCGGCCGCGGCGGTGCCGACGAAGCTCATCGAGCAGCTCGCGCTGATCGGGCCGCTCGACAAGATCCGCCACGACCTGGAGGCCTGGCGCGCCTCGCCCGTCACGACGATCCTCGTCGCAGGCCCGCAGCAGCGGCTGCGCCAGGCCGCGGAGCTGGTGCTGGGCGGATGAGCCTGACGCGCCCCACACCGCTCGCGGGCGTGCGGGTGATCGACATGGCCGAGGGCCGCGGCGAGATGTGCGGGCGCTACCTCGCCGACCTGGGCGCGGACGTGGTGCGCGTCGAGCCGCCGGGCGGCGCGGCGTCGCGCGGACAGGCGCCGCTGCACGAGGGCGTCAGCTTGCCGTTCGCGATCAACAACCTGGGCAAGCGGAGCATCGTCGCCGACCTCGAGACCGCCGCGGGGCGCGACCGGCTGCGGTGGCTGCTCGACGGCGCGGACATCTGGATCGAGACCAGCCGGCCGGGCGCGTTGGAGGCCGTCGGACTCGGCCCCGATGACGCCCGCGCGCGCAATCTGCGCCTCGTCGTGGTCTCGATCACGGACTTCGGCCGCACAGGCCCCTACCGAGACTGGGTGGCGACCGACGCGACGCTCCTGGCCATGGGAGGCGTGCTGAGCCGCTCCGGCCTGCCGGGCCGCGAGCCATTGATGCCGCCGGGCGAGCTGGCCCTGCAGGCCACGGCGATGCAGGCCGCATGGGCGGCGCTGGTCGCCTACTGGAACGCGTTGGAGACCGGCGCCGGCGACCACATCGACTTCTCGTGCTACGAGGCGACCGCCCAGGTCGTCGACCCGGTGCTTGGCACGGTCGGCACCGCGCAGGTCGCCGGCTACGAGCGCACGCGCGACCGGCCGGCGCCCGGCCCGTACCCGATCTTCCGCTGCCGCGACGGTCACGTCCGGCTCGTGCTTCTGGCGCCACGCCAGTGGCACGCGATGCGCGCCTGGCTCGGCGAGCCCGACGAGCTGCAGGACCCCGCGCTGGACACCATCAAGGGGCGCGCGGACGCCGCTGGCCTCCTGCACGCGGTCTTCGAGGAGCACTTCCGTGACCGTGGCAAGCACGAGCTGACGACTCGAGGGCCAGGCGCGCGGCGTGCCGATCGCGCCCGTGCTGACGGCAGCCGACGTCCTCGCGGCGGATCACTTCCGCGCGCGCGGGGCGATCGCGCCTGTCGAGCTCGCGGCCGGCCTGGAGGGCGACGCGCCCGTCGGGTTCGCCGAGCTCGACGGCCGGCGCGTGCGGCCAGGGTCGCGAGCGCCGCAGCCGGACGAGCACGGCGACGAGATCCGCACTGAGCGGCTGCCTGCGCGGCGCAGCGCGATCGAGCCGGCCCCGGCGCGGCGACCGCTGGCCGGCCTGCGCGTGCTCGACCTCGGCGTGATCGTGGTGGGCGCCGAGCTCGGCCGGCTGTTCTGTGACCAGGGCGCCGACGTCATCAAGATCGAAAGCTCGGCGTTCCCCGACGGCGCGCGCGTCTCGCCGCCGCACTTCGCGGTCGGCCATCGCGGCAGCCGCAGCGTCGGCGTCAACCTGCGCAGCCCAGAGGGCGTCGCGGTGCTCGAGCGGCTGATCGCGCTGCTCCGATGTCCTGCTCGCCAACTTCAAGCCCGGCACGCTGGAGAAGCTCGGTCTCGGCCCCGAGGCATTGCGCGAGATCAACCCGCGCCTCGTCGTCGCGAGCAGCAGCGCGCTGGGGGAGAGCGGCCCGTGGAGCACGTGGATGGGCTACGGCCCGCTCGTGCGCTGCGCGTCTGGCCTGACGAGCCTGTCGCGCTACCCCGACGACGCGGACGGCTTCGGCGACGGCACGACGATCCACCCCGACCACTACGCGGCGCGCGTGACCGCCGTCGCGCTGCTCGCGGCGCTCGTCGAGCGGCGCCGGTCCGGTCGCGGCGCGATGGTCGCGACCTCGCAGGCCGAGTCGATCCTCATGCAGCTCGGCGCGCTGCTCGTCGAGGAGGGCCTGCGGCCGGGCGCCGTCGGGCCCGCCGGGAACGCCGGCCGCCACGCCGCGCCGTGGGGCGTGTACCCGTGCGCCGGCGACGACGAATGGTGCGCGGTCTGCGTGCGCGACGATGACGACTGGCGGCGCCTGCGGGCCGCGCTCGGCGATCCTGAGTGGGCCGCCGACGGCGCGCTCACGACGACCGCCGGCCGGATCGCCCGGCGGTCCGAGATCGACACGCAGCTGGCGGAGTGGACGCGCGCGCGAGCGCCCCGCGCGGTCACGGCGACGCTCCAGGCCGCCGGCGTGCCCGCCGGCTTCATGCAGCGCGCCGAGGAGTACCCGGGCGACCCGCACCTGCAGGCGCGGGACTTCTTCCGCATGCTCGAGCAGCCAGGGCTGGATCCCATCCTGGTGGACAACGCGCCCTTCCGGTCCGAGCGCATCCCCGAGCCGCCGCCGTCGCGCGCGCCCGAGCTCGGCGAGCACACGCGCGAGGTGTGCCTCGAGCTCCTCGGCATGGAGCCCGGCGAGGTCGACCGGCTCCTCGCGGCCGGCGCCCTCGAGGAGCAGGTCCGATCGCCCCTTCCAAGCTGACCCCGAACAGCAGGAGCTCTCCGATGACGTCCGTCTACCTCCAGGCCCGGCTCAAGCTGAAGTACGGGCAGGTCCCTGCCTTCATGGACACGATGACGAAGGCCCGGCCGCTCGTCGAGAAGCACGGCTGGAAGCTCATCGGCGCGTGGGGAACCGTGATCGGGAACTTCCACGAGGTCACCCACCTCTGGCAGATCGCCGACGCCGACGCGGTGCCGACCGTGCTGGGCAAGCTGGCGGTCGATCCGACGTTCGGGCCGCTGGTCGGGGGCTTCGCCGAGCAGGTCGAGGAAGAGGTCCTCACCGTGCTCACGAAGACGCCCTACAGCCCGTAGGCAGGCTGCCTAGTACGGGATGGCCTGGACGTCGACGTACGCGTCGATGCCCTCGAGCCCGTACTCGCGGCCGAGGCCCGACTGCTTGACGCCGGCGAATGGGCCGCCGAGATCGATGCGGTGCTGGTTGACGGCGACGTTCCCGCTGCGGATGCGCCGGGCGACGGCCTTGGCATGCTCGGGGTCGGGGCCCCAGACGCTGCCCGAGAGACCGTAATCCGAGTCGTTGGCGATCGCCACGGCGTGGTCCTCGTCGTCATAGGGGATCACGCCGACCACCGGGCCGAAGATCTCCTCGCGGGCGATCGTCATGGCGTTGTCGACGCCGGCGAAGAGCGTCGGCTCGACGAAGTAGCCGCGCGCGCGGCCGGCGCGGCCGCCGCCGAGGACCAGCCGCGCACCCTCGGCGCGGCCCGTGGCGACGTAGCGCTCGACGCGCGCGCGCTGCGCCTCGCTGATGAGCGGGCCGACGTCGGTCTCGGGGTCCGCAGGGTCGCCGACGACGAACGCCCCGATCGCTTCGCGTAGCGCGTCGACGACCTCGTCGTAGCGCGCGCGGGGCGCGAGCACGCGCGTCTGGTTGTGGCAGGTCTGGCCGTTGTTGGCCATGGTGCTCGGCGCGAGGGCCGCGACGACTGCGTCGACGTCGATCCCGTCCAGCAGGATCGCGGCGGACTTCCCGCCCAGCTCGAGCGTGCACGGCTTCAGCCGCTCGCCGCACAGCGCGGCGATGCGCCGCCCCGCCGCCGTGCTGCCCGTGAAGCTGATCTTGTCGACCAGCGGGTGCGTGACCAGTGCCTCGCCGGCGACCCTGTCGGCCGGCACGACGTTCAGCACGCCCGGCGGCAGGCCGGCCTGCGCGAAGACTTCCGCCAGCAGTGAGCCGAACAGCGGCGTCTCCTCCGGTGGCTTGAGGACGACGGTGCAGCCGGTCAGCAGTGCGGGGGAGAGCTTCGGGAACGACAGGCCGAGTGGGTAGTTCCACGGCACGATCGCGCCGACCACCCCGATCGGCCGGCGGCGCACCAGGATCGGCCCGCGCACTCCGGGCCGCTCGGCCTCCCAGGGGAACGTCTCGGCCTGGTCGGCGTGCCAGTCCAGGAACAGCCGTGCACGCCGCGGTCTGGGCGGCCGCGATGCGTTGCGGCGAGCCCACCTCGAGCGTGAGCAGGCGGGCGAACTCCGCGGCGCGCGCCTCGATGAGCTCGCCTGCGCGCCGCAGCACGGCCGCGCGCTCGGCAACGCTGCGGCCCGCCCAGTCCGCGAAGGCGCCGTGGGCTGCGCGTGCCGCGCGGTCGATGTCCATCGGGCCACCCAGCGCGGCCTGGGCGATGGGCTCCTCCGTGGTCGGGTTGACCACGTCGACGAGGCCACCGTCCAACGGCGCGACCCACTCGCCTCCGATGAAGAGGTGCTCCGCCGATCCTATGGCCGTGGTGCTCATCGCTTGCCGTTCCTCTTCGCGCCTGATATGAGTTCACTTTAGCATGAACCTCCAGGGCAAGATCGCGGCGGTGACGGGCGGCGGAGCGGGGATCGGCGCGGCGATCTGCCGCCGGCTCGCCGCGGACGGCGCGACCGTCGCCGCGCTCGACCTCTCGCCGGACGCGGCGCAGCGGACGATCGAGTCGCTCGGTGCAGGCCTCGCGCTGGCTGCTGACGTCAGCGACAGCGCGGCCGTCGACGACGCCTTTGCGCGCCTCGAGGCCGAGCTCGGGCCGATCGACATCCTCGTCAACAACGCCGGCGCCGCGGCGATCGAGCACGTGCGCCGCGTCGCGCCGGCGCTCAGGCGCCAGCGCGAGGAGCTGGCGCAGACCGGCCGCGCGTCGACGCCGCTCGACGCGCTCGTGCGCCTGACCGACGAGGAGTGGCGCCTGGTCATGAGCGTCCACCTCGACGGGACGTTCTACTGCTCGCGTGCGGCGGCACGGTCGATGGGTCCGCGCGGCAGCGGCGTCATCGTCAACATGGCCTCGGTGTGCGGGATCGAGGGCTGCACCGGCCATCCGCACTACTCGGCCGCCAAGGCGGCGATCCTCGGCTTCACGCGCGCGACGGCGAAGGAGCTCATCGTCCAGGGCATCCGCGTCAACGCGATCGCGCCGGGCTTCATCGACACCGGCGGCGCGCTCGACGCGGGGCGCCATCCTCAGGTCGCTCTCACGCCGGCGGGCCGCCTCGGCACCCCGGACGAGGTTGCCGCGACGGTCGCGTTCCTGGCCTCCGACGACGCCGCGTACTACGTCGGCGCGACGCTGAGCCCCAACGGCGGCCTGGTCACCGTGTGAGCACGGTGCAGGCGCTGACGCCCGGCGCGCCATAGACCTGCGTGAAGCCCACGCGCCGCGGCCCTGCGATCTGGCGATCGCCGGCGTCGCCGCGCAGCTGGAGCGCGACCTCGTGGACCTGGCGCAGGCCGGACGCGCCGATCGGCTCGCCGTTGGCCAGGCAGCCGCCGTCGGTGTTGATCGGCAGGCGGCCGTCCAGCCGCGTGGCGCCGCTCTGGATCAGCTGCTCCTGCTCGCCGTGCGCGCAGAGGCCGGTCTCGGCGAGGTGCATCACCTCGGCGCCGGACTCGGTGTCCTGCAGCTGGGCGACGTCGACGTCGTCCGGTCCGACGCCCGCCTGCTCGAAGGCGGCCGCCGCCGCCTCGGTGGTCGGCGACGGCGCCGACTCGAGCGGGATCGAAGGGCTGAAGACCTCGAAGGACCCGAAGCGCCGCGTGCGGAACGCCACGGAGCGCAGGTAGATGGGCGTGCGCGCGAGCGCCTTGGCGCGGTCGCCGCGCGCCAGTACGAGCGCGACCGCGCCCTCGCCGGGGGAGCAGAACATGTACTGCGTGAGCGGATCGTTGACCATCCGCGACGCAAGCACCTCCTCCTCGGACAGGGGCTGGCGGCGCCAGGCCCACGGGTTGCGCGCGCCGTTGTCGAAGGCCTTGGAGGCCACCTTGGCGAGCGTCGATTGGCTGATGCCGTGCTCGGCCATGTAGCGCTGGATCTTCATCGCGAAGAACTGCGTCGTGAGCATCAGCCCGGTCTCGCCGTACCAGGAGCCGAGCCCCCACTCCTCGGGCAGCGGATTGAACGCCCCCGGTGGGTGCTTGTCGAACCCGACCACCAGCGCGATCTCAGCAGAGCCGGCGACGAGCATTGCGTGCGCAGTCGTCAGCGCCGAGCCGCCGGTCGCGCAGCCGTTCTTGACGTTGATGAACGGCACGCCGGTCAGCCCGAGGACCGAGACGGTCGTGTCGGCGTTGCCCGCGGCATCGGACCCGCCGGCCGCGAACTCGACGTCCTGCCAGCCGATCCCGGCGTCGTCCAGCGCGGCGCGCGCGGCGATCGCGGCCATCTCGAGGCCCGAGACCCCCGGGTGGCGGCCGAAGGCATGGATGCCCAGGCCGACGACGGCGACGTCGGTCATTCCTCGTCCTCGGCCGGCGCAAAGGCGTACGTGAGGCCACCGTCGGGCCCGGGGGCCGGGATCAGCACGAGCTGCATCGGCATCCCGATGCGCAGCCGCTCGGGGTCTGACTCGGTCAGCCGCGCCTCGACGCGGACCTCGCCCGCCAGCTCCACGTAGCCGACCCCGTAGGGCTCGAAGTCATCGGCGCTGCCCGCGTAGGGCGGCGACTTCGGCACGAAGCACTGGATCGTCCAGGTCCACAGCGTGCCCTGCCGGGCGAGGTGCCGAGTCTCGACGTCGCGCGACGTGCACTTGGCGCAGGACGACTGCGGCGGGAAGGCGACGACGCCGCAGGTCCTGCAGCGCGAGCCGACCAGCTCCGGCGCATCGACGGTGCCGACGACGAGGCCGTCGTGCAGGCTGATCGACTCAGTCTGCTGCGACATCGACGCGGTCCGGGGACTCGAAGGCGATGGCGGGGGAGCGCGCGACCATGTACTTGACCATCCGGCCGTCGTCGTCGAGCTGGGCGACGGCCAGGAACGTCCCGATCCGCTCGCCGCTCGTCGCGGCGCGTCTCGCCGAGCGCGAACTCGACGTCGCCCGCGCTGTCGCCGAAGAGGATGTGGTGCGCCCAGCCGCGCGTGTCGCCGGCGTCGATGAAGCGCCGCAGCTCCTCGCGGCCGCCGACGAACTGGCGGCTCTTCGCGTCCGCGCCGTCGGCCCACTGGATCGTGAAGCTGACCGACGTCCGCGACCAGGTCGAGCGAGGAGTGCGGGTCGGGGCCGTCCAGCGCGGCGAAGTAGCGCTCGAAGAAGCTCATGCTGCCGCCTGCGCGCGCCCGGCTGCCTCGGGCGTCACGCCGAGCATCGCGAGGCTGCGGTCGGTGAAGAACGCCGCGACGCGGTCGAGCGCGACGAGCCCATTCGGCCGGTACCAGTGCCAGATGCTGTTGTAGAGGCCGAGGATCGCGCGCGTCATGAGGCGCGGGTCGCTGTGCGGGATCGCGCCGCGCTGCATCGCGTCGCCGAGGAAGGCGGCCCAGGCGAGCTCGAGCGCGCGCGTGCGCGCCCGCGCGGCCACGCGCGCCTCCTCCTCGCGTGGCGAGCCGCTGGGCCCGGCGAGCAGGCCCTGCTCGGCAACCAGCACGCGGATGCGCTGCACGTCGTGATCGTCCACGTCGAAGACGTCGTCGATGACGGCGATCAGCGTCTCGACGCGGGTCGTCACCGGCAGCGGTGATGCTCCGCGAAGCGCGTGCCGAAGCTCTCGAGCGCCTGCTCCATGATCACGTACACGCAGTGCTGCTTCGACTCGAAGTAGTGGTATAGGGCGGTCGGTCCGACGCCGACGTCGCCGGCGATGTCGGCCCACTTCGTGTCCTCGTAGCCGTCGCGTCCGAATCGCTCGGTCGCGGCGGCCAGGATGTCGTCGCGCTTGGCGCTCATGTCCACATTCTATCGAACGACCTGAGGTGAATTCAACTCAGACCGGTTCCGGAGCGCGCGCCGCGCGTCCCTCGATCTCCATCACGACATCCCGCTTGACGACCTTCAGCGACGCCGTGCGCGGGAAGTCGTCGAAGATCTCGACCGACTCGGGCCAGCTGTACTTGGCCACGCCCTCCTGCTCGAGGAACTCCTGCAGGTCCGCGAGCGTCGGCGCCGGCCTGCCGGGCTCGAGCACGAGGGCGGCGCACGCCCGCTCGCCGAGCCGCTCGTCCGGAAGCGGGCACGATCGCCGCCTCGTGGATCGCGGGATGGCGCATGAGCACCGGCTCGATCTCGGCCGGGACGACGGTCACGCCGCCGCGACGGATGATGTCCTTGCTGCGCCCGACGTAGACCAGGTGGCCGTCCTCGTCGAGGTAGCCCAGGTCGCCGGTGCGGTAGCCGCCCCACTCGGTCAGCGACTCGCGCGTCAGCTCGTCGTTGCCCAGGAAGCCGAGGAACCGGCTCGGCCCGTTGACGACGACGTCGCCCACCTCGCCCGCGGGCAACGGGGCGCCGCCCGGGCAGCAATACGAACCGAACCAGTAGACCACAACATCG
>CAWCEB010000125.1:0-60647 GCA_963794105.1 uncultured Actinomycetes bacterium
AGCCGGAGATCGTGAGCGTGAGGACCTCGCCACCGCTGCCGGAGATCAGCACCTGGAACACCCGCACCAGACCGTCGCCCATGCTGACCGGCTGCGCCGACTTGCCGGGCGCGACCGATTGCGTGGACGTGCCGTCGTTGATCAGCAGCGTCTGGCTCGAGGTGTTGAGCACCGCGATGATGGCGTTCGCCGCGGGGTCCTTCGTGCCCTGGACGGTAGACGTGCCGGGCACCGTCAGGACCGACGCGGTCGTCTGCGATGGCGTGATCTCCCCGGTGAGCACCTGACCGTGGCCCTGGATCAGCCCGTCGAGCCCGACGTTCTCGACCTTCGCCGCGTTGGCAGCGGTGGCGTCCTTCAGCAGGAACGTGCTGGCCGCGTCGTCCTTGGTCTCGAACGTGGCGAGCTCGTCGTTGACCTTGGCCAGCGTGCCGCTCAGCGTCGTGACCTGGTCGTTCATCTTGATGAACAGCGAGTCCAGGGAGTTGAGGTCCTTGCGCTCCTTGATCACGAACGCGTAGGAGGCGACCGTCTGGGGCTTGTAGTCCGACAGCAGGAGCGAATGGAACTTGACCTGCGCCGAGCCGATCGAGTTGGCCGGGATGCGGGTGCCCTTCGGGAACGTCAGCGCCGCCGCGCGCTCGAACGACGCCGGTTCGGATTCCTTCGCGCAAACCGAGGCCCGCCAGCAGCCCGAAGAGGGCCATCGTGACGCCCGCGCGTGCCTTCGTCAGGCGCCATTTCACGTACTCGGCCATATCGCCCCCGATCGCTCGTGTGGTGGAGGCCGGATTGTCTGCCTCGACACGCAGCGATGCAATACGCCGACGCCGCCCTTCATGGTTTCTTCAAACTCAGGGTCTACCGTGATCGGAGTGACCTCCCTGCGCAGCATGTCCACCCGCCGTCTGCTCGCGCTGATCGCGGGCACGGCGGGCGTCGTCGGCGGCGGGACCGCGATCGCCATCGCGGGCGGTGACGGGCCGACCCCCCCGCCAAGCCGCTCGCCGTCGCGATCCATGACGCGGCGACCGCTCCGCCCGTCGACGGCATCACGGCCAACATCCGCTTCACGAACCACCTGGTCGACTCCTCGAGCATCCAGGGCTCGGACCCGCTGCTGACCGGCGCGACCGGGCGCCTGTGGCTCGGCAGCGGCCATCGGCTGCGGCTCGAGCTGCAGTCCGACAGCGGCGACGCGCAGATCGTGTCCGACGGCAGGACCGTGACGGTCTACGACGCGACGACGAACACGGTCTACCGCGCGCGACCTGCCGAAGGACACGACCGCGACGCGCGACACGGCCGCACGCGCCGCCGACGCTCGCGCCGATCCAGCGCGACCTGACGAAGCTCGCCGAGCACTGGACATCTCCGGCGCGCAGCCGACCGACGATCGCGGGCCAGCCCGCCTACACCGTGCGCGATCTCGCCCAAGCACGACGGCGGGCTGCTCGGCGCCGCGGAGCTCGCGTGGGACGCCGCACACGGGCGTGCCGCTGCGCGCGGCCGTCTACGCGCGCGGGCGACGCTCGCCCGGTGCTCGAGCTCGAGGCGACCGACATCTCCTTCGGCCCGGTCGACGGCTCGCGTCTTCGACGTCACGCCGCCGCCCGGCGCGAAGGTCGTCGACCTCGACGCCGCGCGGCGCCGGCGGGCCGGCTCGGGGCGAGCCCGCGCCGGTCACGGGCGCCGACGCGGTCGCGAAGGCCTCGCCGTTCACGCTCGCGGCGCCGGACACGCTCGCCGGCCTGCCGCGCCACGAGGTGCGCCTGGTCGCGCGGCGACGGCACCGCGGCGCTGCGTCACCTACGGCAGAGGGCCTGGGCGGCGATCGCGGTCGTCGAGCGGCCGGCCGACGCCGGCAGCGCGCCGGCGCCGGCACGGGCGACGGCGGCGGCTGAGCCTGCCGACGGTGTCGATCAACGGCGCGACCGGCGCAGGAGCTCGACACCGCGCTGGGCACGGTGGTGCGCTTCGAGCGCGGCGGCGTGACCTACACCGTGATCGGCTCGGTGCCGGCGGCGGCCGCCGAAGCGGCGGCACGTGGCCTCTGACCGCGCAGCGGACCTCCGGTCGAGGTCCGCGGCCTGGTCAAGCGCTACGGCGACCTCGTCGCGGTCGACGACGTCGACCTGACGGTCGAGCCAGGCGACGTCTACGGCTACCTCGGTCCCAACGGCGCCGGCAAGACGACGTCGCTGCGGATGATGCTCGGCCTCATCAGGCCGACCGCGGGGACGGTGCGGCTCTTCGGGCGCGACCCGCAGGCCGGTGTCGCCGCGCTCGACGGCGTCGCCGGCTTCGTCGAGGCGCCGCGCTTCTACCCCTACCTGTCGGGCCGCAAGAACCTCGAGCTGCTCGCCGCGTTCGACGGCGGCGATGCGCGCGACGCGGATCGACGGGGTGCTCGAGACGGTCGAGCTGACCGATCGCGCGCGCGACCGCGTCGGCGGCTACTCGCACGGGATGCGCCAGCGGCTGGGGATCGCCAGCGCGCTGCTGCGCGACCCGCGCCTGCTGCTGCTCGACGAGCCCGCGACCGGGCTGGATCCGGCCGGCATGCGCGACATGCGCGTGCTCGTACGGCGGCTGGCGGACGAGGGCATGACGGTCCTGCTCTCGAGCCACCTGATGAACGAGGTCGAGGAGCTCTGCAACCGCGTGGCGATCGTCCGCTCCGGCGCGATCGTCTACGAGGGCGAGATCGCGGAGCTCAAGCGCACCGCCGGCGGCACGCTACCGCCTGCGCACCACCGACGACGAGCGCGCGCTCGAGCTCTGCGCCGGCTGGCGGGGCGTGCAGGACGCCCGCCGCGACGGCGACGCGATCCGCTTCTCGGCCTCCGAGGAGGCGTCGCGGACGCTGTCGCGCGCGCTCGTCGAGGCCGGCGCGCTGATCCTCGCGCTCACGCCGGAGACGGCGACGCTCGAGGATCTGTTCTTCGCGCTGACCGAGGGACCGCAGCCCACGCCGCGCGCCTGCGCGCGAGCGCCAGCTCGACGAGGCGGCCGCATGAGGAAGCCCTCGGCAGTGCACGGTCTACCGCTGGGAGCTGCGCAAGCTGCGCTCGCAGAAGCGCACGTACCTCGGGCTGGGCGCCGCCGTCGCCGTGCCGATCATCTTCGTCGTCGCGACGAGCCTCCAGGGCGGCGGCCCCAACGACGTCGCGTTCGGCCGCTACATCCACGACAGCGGGCTCGCGATCCCGCTCGTGATGCTGCTGTTCGGCGCGATCTGGATGTATCCGCTGATCACCGCGCTGGTCGCGGGCGACATCATCGCCTCCGAGGACCACAACGGCACGCTGAAGACCATCTTCACGCGGTCGCTCGAACGCGGCCAGATCTTCACGGGCAAGATGCTCGCGGCTGGGAGCTACGCGATCGTCGCGATCCTGTTGAGCGGCACCGTCGCGATCGTCGCCGGCTGCCTGGCCTCCGGGTTCAACCCGCTGACGACGCTGTCGGGCACGAAGGTCTCGGCGTGGTCGGCGCTCGGGTTGGTGGCGGGGAGCCTGGTCGTCTACCTGATGCCGATCCTCACGGTGGCGAGCATCGGCCTGTTGCTCTCCGCCGTACGCGCAACAGCGCCGCCGCGATCGTCGGCACGCTGATGGTCTCGCTGCTGATCCAGCTGATCGGGATCCTGCCGGGCCTGGGCAGCCTGCACCCGTACCTGCTGAGCACGCAGTACAACGCGTGGCAGGGCCTGCTGCGCTCGCCGGCCGACTGGGATCCGGTGATCCGCTCGGCGTGGGTGTGCTCGCTCTACGCGCTGCCGTCGCTCTTCGCCGCCTACCTGGTGTTCCTGCGGCGCGACGTCGCCGGCGGCTGACGTGGAGCAGGTCCTCGTCGTCGACGACGACCACTCGCTGCGGCGCATGCTCGAGCGGACGCTCGTCGCGGAGGGGTTCGCCGTGCAGGCCGTCCCCGACGGCGGCGCGGCGCTCGCCGCGATCGAGCGCGCCGCGCCCGACCTTGTGGTGCTCGACATCGCGATGCCCGGGATGGACGGCATCGCGGTCTGCCGGCGGCTGCGCGAGAAGGGGTTCGGCCAGCCGGTCCTCATGCTCACCGCGCGCGATGCGGTGACCGATCGCGTCGCGGGCCTGGAGGCCGGAGCAGACGACTACCTCGTCAAGCCGTTCGCGACCGAGGAGCTGGTCGCGCGGCTGCACGCGCTGACGCGGCGCGGCGGCGCCGGAGCCCGGCGGCTCGCGTTCGGGCGACCTCACGCTCGACCTCGACACCCGCGAGCTGCGACGCGCGGGCAGCGTGATCGACCTGACCGCGCGCGAGTCCGACCTGCTGGAGCTGCTGCTGCGCTCGCCGCGGCGGGTCGTGACGCGCGAGCAGGCGCTGGCCGACGTGTGGCTCGACCGCGCTTCCCCGGGCGTGGTGGACGCCTACGTCATGCGGTTGCGCGCGAAGCTCGGGGATCCGCCCGTGATCCGCACCGTCCGCGGGTCGGGGTTCATGCTGGAGGCGTGAGACGCTCCCTGCGCGCACGCCTCGTCGCCGCCGCGGCGGGCTCGATCCTGATGGCGGTCGCCATCTTCGGCGTGGCGGCCGTCGCCATCACGAACCGCCAGCTGCATTCGACGCTGGACAAGGCGCTGCGCCAGCGCGCGCGCGACGTCGCCCGCCTGGCGACGTCGGCGCCCGCCGTCCTGACCGCACCGGGCGCCCTTGAGTCGCCGGCCGGCGGACGCCAGGTCGTCGTCGAGGTGTTCGACGCACGCGATCGGATCCTGGCGCGATCGGTCGCGCTCGGGGCACGGCTGCTGCCGCCCGACCCGGCGATCCAGCGCGCGCGGCGCTCAGGGCACGCGGGCTTCGCCGACATCCGCCTGAACGGCTCGCCTGCGCGGCTGTACGCCGCCCCGATCGCGTCGATCGGCGGCAGCGCCGCGGGCGGTGTCGTCGCCGTCGCCAGCGACACCTCCGACATCGAGGAGACGACGCGCCACCTGCGCGCGCTGCTGTTGCTGAGCGGCGTCGGCGCCGCGCTGCTGGCCGCGGGACTTGCCGCGCTGCTCACGACACGCGGGCTGGCGCCGCTGCGCCGCCTCTCGTCGGGAGCGCGCGAGATCCAGCGCACCGCGGACGTGTCGCGGCGCGTCCCCGCGCCGGCGGTCGCGGACGACGAGGTGGGCGAGCTGACGACGGTTCTCAACGAGATGCTCGCTGCGCTCGAGCGCGCGCGCGAGGGCGAGCGGCGCTTCCTCGCCGACGCGTCGCACGAGCTGCGCACGCCGGTCAGCGCCCTGCTCGGCAACGCCGAGTACGTGGCAAACCACGGAGCGACGCCGGAGGCGCTCGCCGACCTGCGCGCCGACGCGGCGCGGCTGGCGAGGCTGGTCGACGACCTGCTCGTCCTGGAGCGGGCCGAGACGCCGAGCGCGCCGGAGGAGCGGGTCGACCTGCGCGCGCTCGTGCGGCTCGAGAGCGCGAAGAACGAACGCGTCGTCGTCGGCGAGCTCGCGGCGGTGGAGGTGCGCGGCGATGGCCAGGCGCTGCGGCGCGCTCTGGGCAACCTGGTCGACAACGCGCTCCTGCACGGGCCAGCCGGGCAGCCGGTCCACGTGGACCTGCACCGCAACGGGGATCGCGCGCAGATCGTCGTGCGCGACGAGGGACCGGGCCCGCCCGCCGGCAGTCGCGGGGAGATCTTCGAACGCTTCTACCGAGGGGCGGACAGCCGCGAGCGCCCCGGATCGGGCCTCGGGCTCCCGATCGCCGCAATGATCGCGCGCAGGCACGGCGGGACGGTCAGCGTGGACGGCGCGGCGTTCACGCTGGACCTGCCGATCGCCTGACGACGCGTTCACTGTTCTCTCAGAGCTCGCGTGGGACGGTGGCAGGCGCGTACCGTTGCCGTGAACGCCATGCGACTGCTCCTGGTCGAGGACGACGCGAAGCTGGCCGCCGCGGTCTGCCGCGGGCTGCGCGGCGAGGGCTACGCCGTCGACCATGCGGCCGACGGCGAGGCCGCGCTCGCCGACGCGCACGTCTGGGACTACGACGCGGTCGTGCTCGACCTGATGCTGCCGCGGCGCGACGGGTTCGACGTGTGCCGGACGCTGCGCGACCGCGGCGACGGCGTCCCGATCCTGATGCTGACCGCGCGCGGGCGCGTCGACGACCGCATCCGCGGGCTGGATGCCGGCGCCGACGACTACCTCGCCAAGCCGTTCGACTTCGGCGAGCTGCTCGCCCGCGTGCGCGCGCTGATCCGCCGCGGGCCGTCGGAGCGCCCGGCGACCATGCGCGTCGGCGACCTGTCGGTCGACCCCGCGCGGCACGTGGTCACGCGCGGTGGGACGCCGGTGGACCTGACCGCGCGGGAGTTCTCGGTGCTCGAGTACCTCGCGCGTCATCCGGGAGACCTCGTCACGCGGGCGGACCTGCTCGACCACGTCTGGGACGCGAACTACGAGGGCTCGACGAACATCGTCGACGTCTACGTCGGCTACCTGCGCCGCAAGCTCGAGAAGCCGTTCGGCCGGCCGCTGATCCGCACGGTCCGCGGCGCGGGCTTCGTGCTGGAGGCGGAGCGGTGAACGCGCCGATCCGCGTGCGCATGACCGCGTGGTATGTCGCCGTGCTCGCGCTCGTCCTCGTCGCCGTCGGGGCCTTCGTGATCGTCCGGCTCCGTGCCGACCTCACCGACGCGACCGACCGGTCGCTGCGCCCGGCGGTCCAGCAGATCGCGGTGGGCTACCGCAACGAGGGGCTGCCGGAGTTCAGAGATACGTCGCGCACCGTCCTGTCGGGGGAGCGGGCCGCGTCGCAGGTGCTCGACACCTCGGGGCGCGTGATCGCGTCGTTCGGCGATCCGGTGTCGCGTCGCCCGATGCTGGGGGACGGCGCCACCGTGCAGCTCGGCGGCGCGGACTTCCGCGTCGCGTCGCAGACCGTCACGCGCGGCGGGGCCCGGCGCGTCGTGGTCGCGGCGTCGTCCCTGGCGCCCGTCGACCGTTCTGTGCGGCGCGTCCTGGTGCTGCTGCTGATCGCGTTGCCGGTGGCGCTGCTCATCGCGGCGGCAGCGGGCTGGTGGCTGGCGCGGCGCGCGCTGGCGCCGATCGACCGCATGACGTCGATGGCCGAGGGGATCGGGCCGGATGCGCTGGGCGAGCGCGTGGCGGTCCCGTCCTCGGCGGACGAGCTGTCGCACCTCGCCACGACGCTGAACACCATGCTCGACCGGATCCAGGCCGGGGTGGAGGACCAGAAGCGCCTCGTCGCCGACACGTCGCACGAGTTGCGCACGCCGCTGGCGGCCATGCGCGCGGAGCTCGACGTGAGCCTGCGCGAGGACGAGGTGAGCCCGGCGGCTCGGCGGGTGCTGGAGAGCACGCGCGAGGAGGTGGATCGCATCAGCGCGACGGTCGACGACCTGCTCGTCCTCGCCCGGGCCGACGAGGTCGGGCTCGCCGCTGTCCACGAGCGGGTCGATCTCCGCGAGCTCGCGGCGGCCGCGGCTGCGCCGTTCGGCACGCTCGCGCGCGCCCGTGGCGTCACGCTGCGGTTCGAGGGCACGCCGGCGCCCGCGCTCGGGGACCCGGAGAGCCTCCGGCACGCCCTGCACAACCTCGTGGACAACGCGGTCAAGTTCACGCCGGGCGGGGGTGCGGTGGTCATTCGCAGCGGACGCTCCAACGGCGTGGCGCAGGTCGCCGTCATCGACGAGGGGCCCGGCATCCCGACGGACCTGCGCGATCGGGTCTTCGACCGGTTCTTCCGCGCCGATCCCGCGCGGACGCGTGGCGGCAGCGGGCTCGGGCTCTCGATCGTCAGCGAGGTCGCGCGCGCCCACGGCGGGCGCGTCACGGTCGGCTCGCACGCCCCGTGCGGGAGCGTCTTCACGTTCAGGGTCCCCTCAGACTTCGGGTCCTAGCGTGGCGTCGCATGGGACCTGCATTGGCATCGCTCATCGCCGCCGGGGCCGTCACGGTCGGGCCGAACGTCGACAACCGGTGGTTCCCCCTGGATCCAGGAACGACGCTGGTCTACCGCGGTGTGAAGGAGGGCAAGCGGATGCGCGAGCGCTTCCACGTGACCCGCCGCACGAGGCTGGTCGCCGGGGTGCGCTGCCGCGTCGTCGACGATCGCTCGTGGCTGAACGGCCAGCTGGCCGAACGGACCAAGGACTACTACGCCCAGGACTCGGCCGGCACGGTCTGGTACTACGGCGAGGACACCGCCGAGCTCGACTCCGCGGGCCACGTCACCAGCCGCGAGGGCACGTGGCACGCCGGGCGCAACGGCGCCCGCCCCGGGATCTTCATGCCCGCCCACCCGCGTGTCGGCGAGCACCACTTCCAGGAGCACTTCCCGGGCCACGCGGAGGACCAGTTCCGCATCGTCAGCCTCCGTGCCCGCGTGACCGTTCCGTACGGCACGTTCACCCACGCGCTGCGCACGCGCGAATGGACGACGCTCGAACCGGGCGTCGTGGACGCGAAGTACTACGTGCGCGGCATCGGCGAGGTCTTCGAGGGCTCGCAGAAGGGCCCGCCCGAGCGCGCGCGCCTCGTCTCGATCGAGCGCTCGTGAGCATGAGGGGCCAGACCCCTGATTCTCATTGAGCTCACGGGGCGCCCGGTACGGGCGCCGGGTAGGGGACGAGCTGGCCGTCGGCGAGCGTCGCGCGGACGAGGGTCGCGCGGGTTCCCGCGAGGTAGCCCAGGCCGGTCTTCAGTGACGGGTCGACGTAGATGTGGGTGTTGATGCCGGCGGCCTCGCGCTCGTCGCCGGGTGCGTCGCCCAGGAGCGTGTTCGAACCCGATCCCGAGTCGCCCGGCGTGATCGCGCCGAAGAACGAGAAGTGGTCCGACTGCCAGCTGATCGACGTTCCCGTCCGCGGCGTGCCGCCCGCGCCGATCCCGGCGCCGTGGCCGTAGTGCAGGATCTGCTGGGCGAGCGCCGGGTTGGGGTTCGTCGAGATCTGTGGCTGATTGCCCGACAGGTTGATCGAGGCGACCTCGCCGACAGACGTGAACATCCCGCGCGGCCCGCCCCAGAAGGCCATCGTCGGGCTGACCAGCGCCTGGTCCTCGGGATCGACCGAGATGAGTGCCCAGTCCTTGCCGATCCCGGCGTCGCCGGTGCTGGACGTGTACTTGCCGAAGTCGAGCAGCACCGGCACCGGCGTGCCGCCGACCTGGTGGTCGCCGACGGCGCCGATCACCGTCGCGGTGTCGCCGACCTTGCCGCAGTGGCCCGCCGTGCTGATCTGGTACGCGCCCGGCGCGCCGTACACGTGAGCCATGCTGCACCAGCCGATCTCCTTGTCGGTCACGGTCAGCAGCCAGGCGCCCGGGCGGATGCCGAAGAAGCCGGCGCCCGCGTAGGTGATCGTGCCGCCGCCGCCGGCGGTGTTGCTGTTGCCGCCGCCGTGGCCGGGCGGGCCGGACTTCTTCCTGCTGCGTGCGCCGAGCGTCCACATGCGCCCGTCCGGGCGCACGACCGTCGGCCGGCGGTAATGGTGGGCGAGCAGCACGCGCTTGGGCGGCAGGCCCATCAGCTTGAGGTCGGCGTTCGTGAGCGTGAGCTTCATCGGAGCCCACGTCCCGACGCTGTGGCGGGCCAGCAGCTGGTCGACCCAGTGGTCGCGCAGCGTGTCGAGCCGCGCGTTCGAGAGCCGGTACTCGGAGATCGGCACGATGCGGGCCTGCGCGGCGCAGGCGAGCACGAGCACGAGCGCGGTGGTTGCAAGAGCCAGACGGCGAAGCACGGACATTCCTCCCAGGCGATGGTCCTCGCTCGCCTGAACGTCGCAGTGCCCGAGAACTTGCGCCTGTCGCGCATTACCTGTCAGGTCATCGACATGGCGCGGCTGCGGAGCGACGCTGCCCGGCATGACCGATACGAGCACTGACGTCACCACCATCGTCGACGACTACCTCGCCGCGTGGAACGAGCGCGACGAGCAGCGCCGCGCCGAGCTGATCGAGCGCGCATGGACGCCCGAGGGGCGCCTGATCGACCCGCCCTTCGAGGGCGAGGGGCACGACGGCATCAGCCAGATGGCCGCCGTGATGCACGAGCACTACGAGGGCCACCGGTTCGAGCGCGCCAGCGGCGTCGACATGCACCATCAGCATCTGCGCTTCGCGTGGCAGCTGGTCGGGCCCGACGGCGCCGTCGCCGTTGCCGGCATCGACGTCGCCGACCTTGCCGCCGACGGCCGGCTCGCGCGCGTCGTCGGGTTCTTCGGCGACCTTCCCGCGCGCTAGCGTCAACCCATGCACTACGTTGCCGCCCGTCCCGCTGTCGGAGCGCTGTTGCGGGACTGGCGGCAGCGTCGCCGCATGACCCAGATGGACCTCGCGCTGGAGGCCGACGTGTCCGCCCGGCACCTGAGCTTCATCGAGACCGGGCGCTCGACGCCGAGCGCCGAGATGGTCAAGCACCTCGCCGAGCAGCTCGACGTCCCGCTGCGCGAGCGCAACGAGCTGCTGCTCGCCGCCGGCTACGCGCCCGCGCTACGGCCAGCGCGACCTCGACGAGCCCGAGATGGGCCCGGTGCGCGAGGCGCTCGACCGCGTGCTGGCGGGCCACGAGCCGTTCCCCGCGGTCGTCGTCGACCGCCACTGGGGGATGGTCGCCGGCAACAGCGCGATCGCGCTGCTGACCGCCGGCGTCGCCGCGCACCTGCTCGAGCCGCCGGTCAACGTGCTGCGGCTGACGCCTGCATCCCGAGGGCATGGCGCCGCGGATCGCGAACCTCGGCGAGTGGCGCGCGCACCTGCTCGACCGGCTCGGGCGCCAGGCGGTCGGCGAGCGGCGACCCCGCGCTCGTCGGCGCTGCTACGACGAGCTCGCTGCGCTTCCGGGCGGGGGAGGCGCGACGCCGCCGGACCTGCGGCCGGCGAGATCGCGGTCCCGCTGCGCATCCGCCACGGCGACGGCGAGCTGCGCTTCATCAGCACCGTACACGACGTTCGGCACCGCGGTCGACGTCACGGTCTCCGAGCTGTCGATCGAGGCGTTCTTCCCGGCCGACGCCGCGACGGCGCAGGCGCTCTACAGCGCCAGCTCGTAGGACAGGAGCTGGACCTCCGGCACGGGCTTCCAGTCGCGCTCGGGGGCGCGCGTGAACCCGAGGCGCTCATACAGCCGGTGGGCGGCGGTCATGTCGGTCGCGCTGGAGATCACGAGCCGCGCGCGGTCGGCGTCACGGACCGCCTCGACGCACGCGCGGACGAGCGCTTCGCCCACGCCGCGGCCCTGGGCCTGCGGGTCGACGGCGAGCATCCGGAACTCGCCCTCGTCGGGACCCGAGAGCTCGCGCCACGGCCCGTCGCCGAGGATCAGCGTGACGCAGCCGAGCAGCGTGGCTCCCTCGGCGGCGACCAGCACGCGCGCCGTCTCCGCGCGCCCGGCGACGTCGCGTAACGACGCGGCGTAGCCGTCGCTCACCGAGCCGATGTGGCGGTAGGCGCGGACGCAGAGCTCGCCCAGCTCGGCGTGCTCGGAGGGGAGGGCGTCGCGGATCTCCATGCGCGCGCCAGTCTGCCACCTTGACAAGTGATTGGTCTATCACTAATAATTGATAGGTCAATCAATCACGACTTGGGAACCGCTCCTCATGACCTCCACAAGCACGCCCTCCCGCTGGATCGTCCTCGTCGTCCTGTGCCTCTCGCTGCTCGCCGTGGTGATCGACGGCACGATCGTCAACACCGCGCTCCCGACGCTCGCGCGCGATCTCGATGCGTCGAGCTCGGACCTGCAGTGGATCGTCGACGCGTACACGCTCGCGTTCGCCGGCCTGCTGCTCGTGGCCGGCGCGGCCGGTGACCGCTACGGCCGGCACCGCGCGCTGTCCGCCGGCCTGGTCACCTTCGGTGCGGCGTCGGGCCTGGCGGCGCTCGCGGGCAGCGCCGGCCAGCTCATCGGCGCGCGTGCGCTGATGGGCGTCGGCGCCGCGCTCGTGATGCCCGCGACGCTGTCGATCCTCTCCGACGTCTTCCGCTCGGACCCGATCGGCCGCGCCAAGGCGATCGGCATCTGGTCGGGCGTGTCGGGCCTGGGCGTCGCGATCGGCCCGAGCGCCGGCGGCCTGCTGCTGGCGCACTTCTCGTGGGGCTCGATCTTCCTCGTGAACCTGCCGGTCGTCGCGCTCGCCCTGGTGCTCGGCCGCCGGTTCGTGCCGGCCAGCCGCGCTGACCGGGCGCCGGCAATCGACCCGGTCGGCGCCGCGCTGAGCGTCGCGGGCCTCGGCGCGGTGACCTACGCGGTGATCGAGGGCCCCGTCAACGGCTGGGCGTCGCCGGCGACGCTCGTCCCGGTGATCGGGGGCCTCTCGCTGCTCGGCCTGTTCGCCGCCTGGGAGCATCGCCATCCGCAACCGATGCTCGATGTGCGGCTGTTCTCGAACCTCCGCTTCACGGCCGCTTCGCTGTCGGTCACGACCGTGTTCTTCACGCTCTTCGGCGCGCTGTTCCTGCTCACCCAGATCCTGCAACTGGTACTGGGCTGGTCGACCGTCAAGGCGGGCTTCGGCGCGATGCCGTTCGCGGTCACCGTGGGCGTGACGTCGCCGCTCGCGGCCGCGCTCGCCAAGCGCATCGGGACGAAGATCCCGGTCGTGGCCGGGCTGCTGCTGATGGCTGCCGGACTTGCCCACATGGGAACGGCGACGACGGCGTCGGGCTACGACCACTTCGTCGTGGCGACTGTGCTGATGGCCGCGGGCATGGGCCTCGCGATGGCACCGGCGACCGAGTCGATCATGGGCGCGCTTCCGCCCGAGCAGGCGGGCGTCGGATCCGCCGTCAATGACACGACGCGCGAGATCGGTGGTGTGCTCGGCGTCGCGATCCTCGGCTCGATCGCCAACGCGGGCTACGTGTCGAATCTCGGTGACGCGGCGGCACACCTGCCGGCCCCGGCCGCAGACGCCGCGAACTCGAGCCTCGCGGGCGCGCTCACGGTGGCCCATCAGGCGCCCGCGGCGGTCGGCCACCCGCTGGCGCTGGCGGCGCAGGACGCATTCGTCCGCGCTGCCGACAAGGGCGTCCTGGTCGCGGCGATCGTCGCCCTGGCCGGTGCGCTGTTCGCCGCGCGCGCATTGCCGTCGCGCGCCGCGGGCCACACCCTTGCCGTCGCGGCCGCGTAGGCAGCTATGGTCGGCTGGATGCCAGCCGCAACCGGGTCCGTCAACCGCCTCAGCGCCGACGAGCGGCGCGAGGCGGTGCTGGACGCCGCGGTCCACGAGTTCGCCAACGCCGGCTACCACGCCGCGAGCACGACCGCGATCGCCAAGCGCGCGGGGATCAGCCAGCCCTACATCTACGCCCTCTTCCCGAACAAGAAGGCGCTGTTCATCGCCTGCCAGGAGCGCGCCTCCAAGCGCATCCGGGATGCGTTCGTCGCGGCAGCCGAGGGCGCGCAGGGCCCGGACGACCTCGTCGAGCGCATGGGGGAGGCCTACAAGGGCCTGCTCGACGACCGCGACGAGCTGCTCTGCCAGCTGCACGGCTTCGCCGCGGCGAACGACCCGGAGATCCGGGAGCCGGTCGCGACCTGCTTCCGGCAGACGTACGACACGATCGCCGCGCTGGTCGGGGGCGACCCCGAGGAGGCCCGTGCGTTCGTCGCGATGGGCATGTACCTGAACATCGCGCGCGCGCTCGAGCTCTCCAAGGAGTACACGGGCGAGGAATAAGATCGGCTGCGTGCCGACGTTCGAGACCGTCCGCGTCGCAGCGATTCAGGCCACTCCGGTCGTGCTGGACGCCGACGCCAGCGTCGCGAAGGCATGCGAGCTGCTCGGGCGCGCGGCGGACGAGGGGGCGCGGCTCGCGGTGCTGCCGGAGGTGTTCGTGCCGCTGTACCAGTCCAACGCCTGGGCCCGCGGCGCCACGGCGTTCTCGGGCTGGGACGAGCTCTGGGAACGGCTCTGGGAGAACTCGGTCGACGTCGGCGGCCCGCACGTGCAGTCGCTCACCGACGCGTGCGCGCGGCATGACATCCACTGCGTGATCGGCGTCAACGAGCGCGAGGACGAGCGCCCCGGCTCGCTCTACAACGCGATGCTCACGATCGGGCCCGAGGGTCTCGTGCACCGCCACCGCAAGCTGATGCCGACCATGCAGGAGCGCATCTTCCACGGCGTCGGCGCCGGCGACGACCTGGCGGCCGTCGAGCTGCCGGGCATCGGCCGGGTCGGCGGGCTCATCTGCTGGGAGAACCGGATGCCGCTGGCCCGCTATGCCGTCTACGAGCACGGGCCGCAGATCTGGGTCGCGCCCACCGCGGACGACAGCGAGGGCTGGCTGGTCTCGATGCGGCACATCGCGATCGAGGCCGGCGCCTACGTCGTCTCGGTCCCCCAGTACATCCCCGCGGCTGCCTTCCCGGATGACTTCCCGGTGCCCCTGCCGGATGGAAAGGACGTGTTCGGCAACGGTGGCGCGTGCATCGTCGACCCGCGCGGCCAGGTCGTCGCCGGCCCGCTGTACGGGGAGGAGGGGATGGTCATGCACGACTGTGACCTGCGGGCGTGCCTGCACGCGAAGCGCTCGTTCGACGCGGTCGGGCACTACAGCCGCGCGGAGGTGTTCGGGCGCTGATGGCCGGCGCGGTCTCGATCGACACCGCGGTCCGCTACGCGCGGACCTCCGACGACGCGGCGATCGCCTACCGCATCCTGAGCGACGGCCCGATCGACCTCGTCTTCAACACGGGCATCATCTCCCACGTCGAGGTGCTGCTCGAGGAGCCCGGCGTCGCGCGGATGCTCGAGCGCATCGGTGAGTTCACGCGGCTGATCGTGATGGACCGCCGCGGCACCGGGCTGTCGGACGTCGGCTCGGGGCTGGTGGGACTGGACGAAGAGGTCGCCGACGTCCTCGCCGTGCTGGACGCCATCGGGAGCGAGCACGCCGCGCTGATGGCGTACACGTCGTCGGGCCCGCTCTTCATCAGGGCTGCAGCGCTGTATCCCGAGCGGATCCGGGCGCTCGTCCTCTACGCGGCGATGGCGCGCGTCACCGCCGTGCCCGGCTACGAGTGGACGCACACCGTCGAGGAGCGGGAGGCGGCGCTCGAGCACCTGAGCGCGCACTGGGGAACGGGGGCCAACCTCGACCGGCTCGCCCCGAGCCGCGAGGGCGACCTGTCGATGCAGACCTGGCTGGCGCGGCTGGAGCGGCTGTGCATGAGCCCGAGCGCCCACGAGCGCCTGTGGCGCCACATGGCCGACGTCGACGTGCGGTCGGACCTGTCGAACCTGACGGTGCCGACGCTCGTGATGCATCGCACCGACGACGCCTTCATGGACATCCGGCACTCGCGCTACCTCGCAGAGCACATCCCGAACGCGCGCTACGTCGAGCTGCCCGGCGAGGACTCGCTGCTGTCGACGGGTGACACCGAGTCGATCATCGGCGCGATCGAGGAGTTCCTCACCGGCGGCCGGCGCCGCGCGAGCGCTCAGCGGCGCCTGCTGACGGTCCTGTTCACCGACATCGTTGACTCCACCGCGCGCGCCGCCAATGTCGGCGACGCACGCTGGCGCGATCTGCTCGCGGCGCACGACACGGCGCTGCGCCGTGAGATCGACCGCTTCGGCGGCCGCGAGGTCAAGACGATCGGCGACTCGTTCCTGGTCACGTTCGACGCTCCTTCGCATGGGCTGCGCTGTGCCCAGGCGATGGTGACCGCGGTCGAGCACCTCGGTATCGAGATCCGCTGCGGGCTGCACACAGGCGAGTGCGAGATCATGGGCGACGACGTCGGCGGCATGGCCGTCCACATCGCGTCGCGCGTCGCCGGTCTCGCGCGGCCCGGAGAGGTCCTGGCCTCCGGCACGGCATTCGGCTCGGTCGTCGGCTCGGACCTCCAGTTCGACTGGCGCGCGACCCAGGAGCTCAAGGGCGTCCCCGGTCAGTGGCCGCTGTTCACGCTGCTCGGCTGAACCGCGCTCTCACGCGTGCGAGCAGAACGCGGCCCAGGAGCTCGACCCAGTCGGCCACCCCGCAGACGAAGTGACCGACCCGGCCGGTCGCCAGGCGGGCGGCGATGCGCTCGCGGCGCGGACGAAGGGCTGGCACGGCGTTGACGGTATCGTCAGGCGCCAGATGCCAGACGTGAAGACGACCGTCACCGAACTGCCCGAGTCACGCGTGCGCGTCGAGGCCGAGGTCCCCGCGGCCGAGGTCGAGCGCCGCGTTCAGGACACCGCGCGTCGCCTGGGGCGCGACCTGAAGATGCCGGGCTTTCGCAAGGGCAAGGTCCCGCCGCCGATCGTGATCCAGCGCGTCGGGCGCGAGTACGTGCTCGACGAAACGGTCCGCGGCACGCTCGGGCGCTGGTACGTCGAGGCGCTCGACGCCTCCGGAATCCACCCCGTCGGCGAGCCCGACGTCGATCTCGGCGACCTGCCGAGCCCGGGCGACCCGCTCACGTTCACCATCGAGATCGGCGTGCGCCCGACGGCGCAGCTCGGCGACTACAAGGGCGTCGACGCCCCCAAGCGCGAGCCGGAGGCCTCCGAGGAGGCCGTGCAGGCCGAGCTCGACGCGCTGCGCGAGCGCTCGGCGCGGCTCGACACCGTCGAGGAGCCCGCGGGTGAGGGCGACTTCGTCGTCATGGACTACGCCGGCTCGATCGACGGCGAGCCGTTCGAGGGCGGCGAGGGTCGCGACCAGCTGCTCGAGCTCGGGTCGGGGCGCCTGATCCCGGGCTTCGAGGAGCAGCTCACGGGCGCGAAGGCCGGGGAGGAGCGCACGGTCGACGTCGCGTTCCCGGACGACTACGGCGCGGATCAGCTCGCCGGCAAGCCCGCGCAGTTCGCCGTGACCGTCAAGGAGGTCAAGCGCAAGAACCTCCCGGAGCTCGACGACGACTTCGCCTCCGACCACGCGGGCTTCGACACGCTCGACGAGCTCAAGGAGGACATCTCCGCGAAGCTGCGCGAGGCCGACGAGCAGCGCGCCGACGCCGAGTACCGCGAGGCCGTGCTGGACGCTGTCGTCGCAGGTGCGACCGTCGACGTGCCCCAGACGCTCGTCGACGCGCGCGCCAGAGAGCTGTGGGAGCGCATGCTGCACTCGCTCGGCCATCAGGGGATCTCCAAGGACGCGTACCTGCAGATCTCGGGCAAGGCCGAAGAGGAGATCCTCGAGGAGGCCAAGCCCGACGCCGAGCAGGCGCTGCGCCGCGAGGCCGTGATCGCAGCGGTCATCGAGGCCGAGGACATCCAGCCCTCCGACGGCGACGTCCTCGCCGCGCTGCAGGCATCGGCGACGCGCGAGGGCACGACGCCCGAGAAGCTGCGCGAGCGCCTGGAGTCATCCGGCCGCCTCGACGAGGTGCGCGAGGACCTTGCCCAGCGCGCCGCGATCGACTACCTCACCGAGCACGCGAACCCGATCGCTCCCGAGCGCGCGGCCGCCCGCGACAAGCTCTGGACGCCCGACAAGGGCTAGCTCCCTCCTGAGTTCCGCCCGCCGGCGAGTGGGCCCCCAACGTCGTAATAGTTACGACGCTCGGAGCCCACGCCTGGCGCCAGCGCATCCCTCTGGACCGAGCAGCGGCGGCGCTCCGACACCCGGCTGGCCGCCCAAAGCACGTTGCTAGGCTGCGACGTGGCAGGAATCAGGCACCCGAATCGGAACCTAAGCGAGGACTATGAGCCCCCTTGTCCCCATGGTCGTGGAGCAGACGTCGCGCGGCGAGCGTGCGTTCGACATCTACTCGCGGCTGCTCAACGAGCGCATCGTCTTCCTGGGGACACCCGTGGACGACCAGATCGCGAACCTGATCGTCGCCCAGCTGCTGCACCTCGAGTCCGAGGATCCCGACAAGGACATCTCGCTGTACATCAACTCCCCCGGCGGGAGCGTGTACGCCGGCCTGGCGATCTACGACACGATGCAGTTCATCAAGCCCGACGTGCAGACGATCTGCGTCGGAATCGCCATGTCGATGGGCGCGCTGCTGCTCGCGGGCGGTGCCGAGGGCAAGCGCATGGCGCTGCCCAACGCCAAGATCCTGATCCATCAGGTTTCGAGTGGTTTTCAGGGCCAGGCGACAGATATCGAGATTCACGCTAAAGAGATCATCGATATCCGCCGACGTCTCGACGAGATCATTGCCAAGCACACCAAGCAGGACTACGACAAGGTCCGCACCGACACGGAACGCGACTACTTCATGTCCTCAGAGGATGCAAAGAACTACGGGATCATTGACCGGGTGATCTCGGAGCATTAGCTTCGGATCCGGCTCGACGTCCACGAACCCATGGCCCGACCCACTGACAGCAACGAGCAGCTGCTCTGCAGCTTCTGCGGCAAGAGCCAGCGGCAGGTCAAGAAGCTGATCGCCGGGCCCGGCGTCTACATCTGCGACGAGTGCATCGATCTCTGCAACGAGATCATCGACGAGGAGCTCACCGCTCCGCCGTCGTTCGACGTCGAGAACCTCCCCAAGCCCAAGGAGATCTACAGCGTCCTGGACGACTACGTCGTCGGCCAGGAGGAGGCCAAGCGCACGCTCTCCGTGGCGGTCTACAACCACTACAAGCGCGTGCAGATGATGGCCTCCACCGACTCGGAGATCGAGCTGCAGAAGTCCAACATCCTGCTGCTCGGCCCGACCGGCTGCGGCAAGACGCTGCTCGCGCAGACGCTCGCCAAGATCCTCAACGTCCCGTTCGCGATCGCCGACGCCACGGCGCTGACCGAGGCCGGCTACGTCGGCGAGGACGTCGAGAACATCCTGCTCAAGCTGATCCAGGCCGCCGACTACGACGTCAAGAAGGCCGAGCAGGGGATCATCTACATCGACGAGGTCGACAAGATCGCGCGCAAGGCCGACAACCCGTCGATCACGCGCGACGTGTCCGGCGAGGGCGTCCAGCAGGCGCTGCTGAAGATCCTCGAGGGGACGACCGCGAGCGTCCCGCCGCAGGGCGGCCGCAAGCACCCCCACCAGGAGTTCCTGTCGATCGACACGACGAACATCCTGTTCGTCTGCGGCGGCGCGTTCGCCAACCTCGACAAGGTCATCGAGCGCCGCATCGGCCACAAGGGCGTCGGCTTCGGCGCGTCGATCGAGTCGAAGGTCGACAAGGACGCCGGCGACCTCTTCGCCAAGTGCCTGCCCGAGGACCTCGTCAACTACGGCCTGATCCCCGAGTTCATCGGCCGCCTGCCGGTCATGAGCGCCGTGCACCAGCTCTCGCGCGACGACCTCATCACGATCCTGACCGAGCCGCGCAACGCGCTCGTCAAGCAGTTCCAGCGGTTCTTCTCCTTCGACGGCATCGAGCTCGTGTTCAGCGAGGACTCGCTGTCGTGCATCGCCGACAAGGGCCTCGAGCGCGAGACCGGCGCCCGCGGCCTGCGCTCGATCATCGAGGAGGCGCTCCTCGACGTGCAGTTCGAGCTGCCCTCGCGCCGCGACGTCAAGAAGTGCGTCGTCACGCGCGAGACGATCGAGAAGGGCAACCCGCCCACGCTCGTGACCGAGGCGGCGCCGGCGGACGACTCCGCCGACGACCAGGTCGCCTCTGCTTAAGGCCTCGGACGGCCGGACCCTCGCCACGTTCACGCGCGGTGAGCGCGACGGGCAACCGATCGCGGATCTGCTCGAGCCCGTGGAGGGCGCATCGGTCGACGAGCTCCGCGACGCATGCCTGCGCGAGCTGTCCGGCTGGATCGTCGTCGCGCCCGTCGACCTCGCCCACGCGCTGCTCGACGCCGGGGCGACGAAGCGCCGCCATGCGCGCCTGATGACCCACGACCTGCGCGCGGTGCCCGCCGACGTCGACCCGCGCGTGGTGCCGCTGGCGGCGGAGCCGGAGGAGCTCCTGGCCTCGCACGCCAGCGCCTACCGGCCCGAGCATCCCGACTACGAGCTGTCCAAGGACACGGAGGCGATCGGGAAGCTGCTGCGCGGCGAGCTCGTCGGGCCGCTGCTCGGCGCCAGCCGGATGGCGGTGCAGGACGGCCGGATCGTCGGCGCCGCGATCCTCAACGACTTCCCCGGCAGGCCGCCGGTCGCAGGCCCATGGCTCTCCGAGCTGTTCCGCGATCCCGCCGTGCCCGGGATCGGTCGCGAGCTGCTTCGCGGCGCCCTCGCCGCAGCGGCCGCCGATGGGTTGCCCGCGCTCGGCCTCGCCGTCAGCGACGGCAACTCCGCGATCGGCCTCTACGAGGACGAGGGCTTCCGGACGCAGCGCGAGGACATCAGCGTCGTCCTGACGTGACGGCGTCGCTGATGGCGCTCGCGGCCGCCGGCGCCAGCTCGGCGAACTCGATCGGGCGCCCGCGGCGGCGCGACACGCGCACGCTGGACGAGCGCCGGCGGCGCTTGACCTCCACGGCCGTGATCGCCTTGAACGCCAGCGACCGGACGCGGTGGGAGATGGCATCGTCCAGCAGCCACAGCAGGCGGCGGTCGGTCACCGCCAGCAGCGCCTGCGGTGAGGCCCAGGTCGAGGTGCGTGTGACGAGCTCGACCGGCTCGCCATCCTCGAGCGCCGCGAGCAGCTCGGCTCCGAGCGAGCGGCGGACATCGGGCGCCAGCCAGTCGCCGGCCCGCTTGCGCCGCGGCCGGCGCGCGACGCCGGACCCGTCCGTCTGCGGCGCGGACTGCGTGGGCACCCTCCCGTCGCGGATCTGCTCGTAGGCGGCGTTGATCAGCGCCATGCGCCGCAGCGCGTCCTCGGTGCCGCGGACGTCCGGGTGCCATTCCTTGGCCTTGGCCCGGTACGCGCGCGCGACCTCGGCGGGGGAGGCCTCCGGCTCGACGCCGAGCACTGCGTACGGATCCATCGTGAAAGGGTATGCGTGGCCCATGCCCCGCTTCCGTCTCGCCCCATGGATGATTGCCCTCGACGTCGCGATCGTCCTGCGCGACGTGTGGGGCCACCTCGAGCCGCACGATCGCCGCAGGCTCGGCGAGATCGTCCGCAAGGGCCGTTCGATGAGCGAGCGCGACAAGACCGAGCTCAAGCGCATCGCGCGCAAGCTGGAGCTGATCGATGCCAGCCGGCGGCTGGTGCCGATCGTGGGCAAGCGCGGCAAACGCCGCGGTCGCCGCTGACGCGCATGCTTCGCCGCCCGGTCCTCGTTGGAATCGTTGCGCTGGCATGCGCGTCACCGGCCTCGGCGGCGACGCTGTCCTCGGGCCCCCTGAGGGCCACGATCCGCGAGAACCCATGGCACATCGTGTTCGCCCAGCGCGGCGGCACGACGCTCCGCGAGGCGCCGCAGACGGCACTCGCGTTCCACACCGCCGCCGGCTGGTGGCACGCGACCGAGGTCGCCTCGACGCATCACGATGGACGGACGCTCGTCGCCGACGTCGCGACGTCCGACCCGGCGGGCCGTCATCTCCAGGTGACCATCGCGGCCGCCGGCAGCGGGGCGCTGGAGTTCAAGGCGCGCGTGATGAACCTCGACGACCCGGAGGTCGACGCGGTGCGGATCGGCTTCGCCGCCCCCGCAACCGAGCGCTACTACGGCTTCGGCGAGCGCTCCGACGTCGTCGATCAGCGCGGCCACGACGTCGAGAACTACGTCTCCGACGGGCCGTTCCCGCAGGGGGACCGCGCGTTCGTGGCCGGGACGATCCCGCCGCAGGGCTTCCGCGCGCGCGACGATGCGACCTACTACCCGGTCCCGTGGCTGCTGTCGAGCCGCGGCTATGGCGTCCTCATCGACCGCGACGAGACGTCCACGTTCCACCTGGCAACCGATCCGAAGGACGCGTGGAGCGCGGAGGTGCAATCCCATGCGATCGCGCTGCGCGTCTTCGCCGGCCCCGCGCCCGCACAGGTGCTGCGGCGCTTCACGGCCGCGACCGGCCGGCAGCCACCCCCGGCACAGCCCTGGCAGTACGGGCCGTGGTTCCAGACCGGCCAGCCGAACACCGTGCCGCTCGCCGACGAGGCGGCGTACCTGACGAAGCTGCGCGAGGCCGATGCGCCGGTGTCGGCGGCCGAGACGCAGCTGCGCTACCTCCCGTGCGGGCTGGACCGCGGCAACGAGGACTACGAGGCCGCGCGCGTGAGGTACTTCCACGCGCACGGGCTGGCGATCCTCACGTACGTCAACCCGATGCTCTGCGCGTCATACCAGCCGCTGTACGGCCAGGCGGTCGCCGCCGGCGCACTCCAGAAGACCGCGGCCGGCACGCCGGCGACGTTCGACTCGTTCGTGGGAGGCACCGGACCCGCCGGGTTCACGATCCAGCCCGTCGCGCAGTTCGACTTCACCTCGGACGCCGCGTTCGACGTCTACGGGAGCGTCCTGAAGCGGATGCTGGCGGCGGGGCACGACGGCTGGATGGAGGACTTCGGCGAATACACGCCGCCCGAGGCCACCGACTCCGTGGGCTCGGCGTCGCAGGTGGTCCACAACGGCTATCCGACGAGCTACCACTGCGGGGTGCAGTCGATCCTGGGCCGCAAGCGCGTGGTCCGATTCCAGCGCTCGGGATGGACCGGCGCCGCGCGCTGTGCGCAGGACGTGTGGGGCGGCGATCCGACGACGACGTTCGGCTTCGACGGGCTCAGCTCGGCACTCAAGCAGGCGCTGAGCATCGGCATGTCGGGCGTCTCGCGCTGGGGCTCGGACATCGGCGGCTACGACACCGTCGCCGACGATCCGCAGCTCACGCCGGAGCTGCTCAAGCGCTGGATCGAGTTCGGCGCCGTCTCGGGCGTCATGCGGACGAAGGCGTCGGGGATCGCGATCCCGTCATACGCGCGGCCGCAGGTGTTCGACCCGGACGTCGTTCAGGTGTGGCGCCGGTACGCGAAGCTCCACACCCAGCTGTACCCGTACCTGCGCGCCGCCGACGCCGAGTACCGCGCGACGGGCATGCCGCTGATGCGGGCGCTCGCGCTCACCGAGCGCGACGCGCCGGCGACCGGTGACGAGTTCGGGTTCGGCGCCGACCTGTTCGCCGCGCCTGTGGTCGCAGCGGGCCAGTCGGCGCGCTCGGTCCGGCTGCCGCGCGGGCGCTGGCTGCAGGGGCTCTCGTACCGCTCGAAGGACGGCGCGTGGCTGGCGCGCCGCGCGCGGACGCTGCGCGGTGCCCGCACCCTCACCGTGCGCGCGGGTGTGGACGAGCTGCCGCTGTTCGTGCGCTCCGGCGCGCTGCTGCCGCTGCTGGGGGCCGACGTCGACACGCTGGCCGATCACGGAACCGGCGTGGTGCACCTCGAGGATCGCGCCGGGCGCCTGCGGCTGCTCGCCTTCCCGCGCGGTCGCTCGCGGGCCCGCATCTACGACGATGAGGGCGTGCGCTCGCGCCTCCAGCCGCGGGTGTGGACGCTGACCCTGAGCCAGCATCGCACGCGCCGGCTCGACATCGAGGCGGTGCTGCCGTGGCGCGCGTGCGGGCGAGGCGTGCGCGTCCGCGCCGGCGTGACGCACCTGACGGTCCATATCCGCTCCGGACGCATCCGCGTGCAGCGCTGCGGCTAGGCTCGCCTACAATCGCGCGCCGATGACGGACCTGCGTGATCGCACGCGATTCGAGCCCACCGAGGTCGAGCCCCGGATCGTCGAGGCGTGGCTGGACTCCGGCCTGTTCTCGCCGGTCCCCGAGGGCGATCCGTCGGAGAACTACTCGATCGCGATCCCGCCGCCGAACGTCACGGGCGCGCTGCACATGGGCCACGCGCTCAACGGATCGATCCAGGACACGCTCATCCGCTGGCACCGGATGCTGGGGATGCGGACGAAGTGGATCCTCGGCACCGACCACGCCGGCATCGCCACGCAGACGCAGGTGGAGCGCAAGCTGCTGGCCGAGGGGACCAGCCGCGAGGAGATCGGGCGCGAGGAGTTCATCCGCCAGGTGTGGGAATGGCGGGCCCAGTACGGCGGCACGATCCTCGGGCAGTTCAAGCGCCTGGGCGCCTCCTGCGACTACGAGCACGAGCGCTTCACGCTCGACGAGGCCTACCTCGGCGCGGTGCTGAAGGTGTTCGTCGCCCTGTTCGAGAAGGGCTACGTCTACCGCGACAACTACATGGTCAACTGGGATCCGGGCTCGCGCTCGGCGATCTCCGACCTCGAGGTGGAGGAGCGCGAGGTCACCGACACGCTCTTCGAGATCGCCTATCCGCTCGAGGACGGCTCGGGCGAGGTCGCGGTCGCCACGGTGCGCCCCGAGACGATGCTGGCGGACACCGCGATCGCGGTGAACCCCGACGACGAGCGCCACCGGCACCTGGTCGGCAAGATCGCGATCCTGCCGCTCGTCGGCCGCCGGCTGCCGATCATCGCCGACGACTACGTCAAGACCGACTTCGGCACGGGATGCCTCAAGATCACCCCCGGCCACGACCCCAACGACTTCGAGATCGGCCGCCGCCACGGGCTCCAGGAGATCTCCGTGATCGGCGAGGACGGGCTGATGACCGAGGCCGCCGGGCCGGACTACGCCGGCCTCACGGTCGAGGCCGCGCGCGACAGGGTCGTCGCGGCACTCGAGGCCCAGGGCGCGATCCGCGGGCGCGAGCCGCACACGCACGAGGTGCCCTACAGCCACCGCTCGGGCCAGCGGATCGAGCCGCTGATCTCGCTGCAGTGGTTCATGCGCATGGACGAGCTCGCGGCGCCCGCGATCGAGGCGGTCACCGAGCGGTCGCATCAAGATCCACCCGCCCTCGCAGTCGCGCCGCTACATGGACTGGCTGGAGAACATCCGCCCGTGGTGCGTGAGCCGCCAGCTGTGGTGGGGGCACCAGCTGCCGGTCTGGTACAGAGGAACCCCACCCACCCACGAGACCTACGTCGGGGAGACCGCGCCCGAGGGCGACGGCTGGGAGCGCGACCCCGACGTGCTCGACACGTGGTTCAGCTCGGCGCTGTGGCCGTTCGCGACGCTGGGGTGGCCCGAGCAGCGCCCCGAGCTGAAGGCCTTCTATCCCACGGACGTGCTCTCGACGGCGCGCGACATCCTGTTCCTGTGGGTCGCGCGGATGGTGATGATGGGCATCGAGTTCGCCGGCGACATCCCGTTCGAGCACGTCTACGTGCACTCGGTGATCCAGGCGCCGGACGGGCGCCGGATGAGCAAGTCGCTCGGCACCGGCATCGACCCGATGGACCTGATCGAGGGCGGCGACAAGTACCCGGCCTACGGCGCGGACGCCGTGCGCTTCGGGCTGCTCGCGATGTCCTCGACGCAGGACGTGCGCTTCAGCGAGGAGAAGGTCGCGCAGGGGCGCGCGCTGGCGAACAAGCTGTTCAACGCATCGCGATTCGTGCTGCTCAACGTGCAGGCTGGTCGACGCCGCGCCGCGGCCGCAGACGGTGGAGGACCGCTGGATCCTCAGCCGCCTGCAGCGCGTGGTGGCCGACAGCCACCGCAACGTCGAGGAGTTCGAGTTCCACAAGCTCGCGCTCGGGCTCTACGACTTCGTCTACGGCGAGCTGTGCGACTGGTACCTGGAGCTGGTCAAGGGCCGTGACTTCGACGCGCGACCTGAGCGCGACGATGCTCCACGTGCTGCGCGAGACGCTCGCGCTCTGCCATCCGGTCATCCCGTTCGTGACCGAGGAGCTGTGGGCGAGCGTGCCGGGCGCCGAGGGGCTGCTCGCCGGCGGCCGGCTGCCGCGCCCGGACGAGGCGCTGATCGACCAGGACGCCGAGCGGACGGTCGGCGACGTGATCGCGGCGGTGACCGCGATCCGCGCGTGGCGCGACGGCGCGGGGGTCAAGCCGGCGACCGGCTGCCGGCGGCGCTGCCCGAGGGCCTGGAGCGGGAGGCGGTGGCGCGGTTGGCGCGGCTGGATCTCGACGGCGCCCGCGAGGGCGAGCCGGCGACCGTGCTCACGCCGGCGGGCGCCGTGGAGGTCTGGGGCGGCGTCGACCCGGAGGAGGAGGCGCGCAAGCGCGCGGCCCAGCGCAAGGAGCTGGAGTCCGAGATCAAACGGGCCGAGGGCAAGCTCGCCAACGCGGGCTTCACCGCGAAGGCGCCCGAGGCGGTCGTCCAGGCGGAACGCGACAAGCTCGAGCGGCTGCGCGCAGAGCTGGAGGCACTGTGACGGTCGAGCAGGCCGAGCGCTACCTCCTGAGCCTGGAGCTCTTCGGCATGCGGTTCGGCCTGGATCGCATGCGCCGCCTCATGACCGCGCTGGGCTCGCCACAGGAACGCTTCCGGTCGATCCACATCGTCGGGACGAACGGCAAGTCGTCGACGGCGCGGATGGCGAGCGCGATCCTGGAGCGCCACGGCATGCGCACCGGCACCTACCTGTCGCCGCACCTCGTGTCGTTCACCGAGCGCATCCGGGTCGCCGAGCGCGACGTCGAGCCCGAGCGCTTCGCCGCGGCGGTGGCGCGGGCGGCGCGCGCGGCCGAGAAGGTCAACCGCACGCTGGAGGCCGACGACCGCGTGACGCAGTTCGAGGCCCTCACGGCGGCCGCCTACAGCGAGTTGGCGGAGTCGGGGTGCAGGTGGCCGTGATCGAGGCCGGCCTGGGGGTCGCTACGACGCGACCAACGTGATCCCTCGCGAGGTCCAGGTGCTCACGAACGTCGGGCTGGAGCACACGCGCTGGCTGGGGCCGACGATCGCGGACATCGCCTCGGAGAAGCTGGCGGTCGTGCGGGAGGGATCGACGCTTGTGATCGGGCCCGACCTGCATCCCGACGCGCTCGCGCTGGCGCGCTCGGCGCCCGCCAAGCTGGTGCGTCGCGCAGGAGACGGGAATCGTCCCCGCCGCGCGCGGCGCCTTCCAGCGGCGCAACTTCGCGCTGGCCGCGCGGCGGCGGAGGCGCTGGTCGGCGAGCTGGACCCCGACGCGGTGCTCGCCGCGGCGGCGGTCGACACTCGTTCCGGGCCGCTTCGAGGTCGTCGACGAGTGATCCGGAGACCGTGCTCGACGGGGCGCACAACGCCGCGGGCATGGCCGCGCTGGCCGAATCGCTGCCCGAGATGGCTGGACGGCCGCGAGCTGGTTGCCGTCGTCTCGATCCTGGACGACAAGGACGCTGCGGCGATGCTGAAGGCGCTCATCCCGCACTGCAGAGCACATCGTGTGCACGACGCAACGCCAACCCGCGGGCGCTGCCTCCGGCGACGCTGCAGTCGCTGGCCCGGCAGCTCGGCTTCACCGCCGGTCAGCGCCGAACGTGACCCCCGCACCGCGCTCGCCGTGGCGCGCCGGGTGAGCGGGCCCGGCGGCGCCGTCCTCGTCACCGGATCGATCTACCTGATCGCCGATCTCCTGCGTCCCGGCGGGAGCGCCGGGGAGCCACGCTGTGAACGACGAATCACCCTCGGTCCTGCGGCATGATCGCGATCGTCGCGGTGATCGTCGCCGTGGTGATCTTGGTCTTCTTCGCAATCGGGTACCTGTTCGGCAGGCTCTTCCTGCTAGCGGCGACGCCTCCGACCGACCGACTAGCATCCGCCGCCATGCCCGCCGTCTTCGGCATCAACTCCGATGGTCTGAACACGGCCGTCCAGCTGCTGATCCTGTTCCTGGTCGTGATCTGGCTGGCGCTGGATCTACTACACGTACGCCGACGCGCGGCGCCGGATCGCCGACCCGATGCTGATCGGGTGCGCGACGGCCGCCTCGCTGTTCCCGTTCGTGGGGACGATGGTCTACATGATCGTGCGCCCGCCGGAGTACCTGGAGGACGTGCGCGAGCGCGAGCTGGAGATGCAGGCCGCCCAGGCGCGATTGCACGGCGAGGGCTACCTGCTGTGCCCGCACTGCGACCAGGAGGTCGAGAAGGACTTCCTGCGCTGCCCGAGCTGCCTGCGCAAGCTCAAGGACGCCTGCGGCAACTGCGCCAAGCCGCTGGATCCCGAGTGGAAGCTCTGCCCGTACTGCGAGGCGGAGATCCCCGGCAAGACGCCGATGCCGCGCCGGCGCCGGGCGCCACACGTCGAGTGAAGAGACGTGCGGTCGGCGAGCCGAATCTTAGCTGGCCGGGACCCCGCCTATGGAACAGACTCTGATTCTGGTCAAGCCGGACGCGTTCGCGCGCGGCCTGACCGGCGAGATCGTCGCCCGCTTCGAGCGCAAGGGGCTCAAGATCGTCGCCCTCAAGCACCTGGACAACGCCGCGGGATCTCGCGGAGACCCACTACGACGAGCACGAGGAGCGGCCCTTCTTCGGCGAGCTCGTCGACTTCATCACGAGCGCCCCGCTGGTGGCGATGGTGCTCGAGGGCGACCAGGCCGTGACGGCGGCGCGCCAGCTCATCGGCGCAACCAACCCGCTCGAGGCCAACACCGGCTCGATCCGCGGCGACTTCGCCGTCGCGGTCGGCCAGAACATGGTCCACGGCTCGGATTCGACCGAGTCCGCCACGCGCGAGATCGGCATCTGGTTCCCCGAACTGCTGATCTGCGCTCGGCGCTCGAAGTGCTCGCCGCAGCGCCGCGCGATCCTCGAGGCGATCGGCGTGCCGTTCGCGGGATCGACGTGGACGTCGAGGAGCTCGAGGCCGGGCGCCGCCGCGAGGTCGCCCGCGACAACGCGCTGCGCAAGGCGCTGCGCGGCGCCGCGGCTCGCCGAGCCCGGCGAGCTGGTCATCGGCGTGGACACGCGTCGTCGCGCTCGGCGGCGCGATCTGGGGCAAGCCCGCCGACGAGGCTGCGGCGCGCGTCACGCTCGCCGCGCTGAGCGGCCGCACGCACGAGGTGGTCAGCGGCGTTGCGCTCGCCCGCGACGGCGAGCCGCGGACCGCCGTCGAGGTGACGCGGGTGACCTTCCACGCGCTCGACGCGGCCTCGATCGACTGGTACGTGGCGTCCGGCGAATGGCGCGGCCGGGCGGGCGGATACGCGATCCAGGGACGCGGCGGCGTGCTCGTCCGGCGGGTCGAGGGCGACTACCTCAACGTCGTCGGGCTCCCAGTGGGCAGGCTCGCCGAGCTTTTGGCGGATTTGCAGCCTTTCTTGCTAACAGGACCTGAGCGCGACAGTCGGTAGACTGGTGCTCGCGTGGGTCCGGTGACGCCTGTCGTCAGTCCGGGCCGCGCACATTCCGCATGGGCTTCTTCAGCTATCTCACCGGCTTCGGTGGTCGCGACATGGCCGTCGATCTGGGCACCGCCAACACCCTCGTGTACGTGCGCGGGCGTGGCATCGTGCTGAGCGAGCCGTCCGTGGTCGCGATCGACTCGCGCACGGGAGAGGTCCACGCCGTCGGCATCGAGGCCAAGCGCATGCTCGGCCGCACCCCGGGCACGATCCAGGCCATCAGGCCGCTGAAGGACGGCGTGATCGCCGACTTCGACGTCACCGAGGAGATGCTGCGCCACTTCATCCAGAAGGTCCACCAGAACCGCTGGGCGCACCCGCGCGTGGTGGTCTGCGTGCCCTCCGGCGTGACCGGCGTGGAGAAGCGCGCGGTCGAGGAGGCGTGCCTGAGCGCCGGCGCCCGCCAGGCGTACCTGATCGAGGAGCCGATGGCTGCTGCGATCGGGGCCGGCCTGCCGGTCGGCGAGCCCACGGGCTCGATGGTCGTCGACATCGGCGGCGGCACGAGCGAGGTCGCGGTGATCTCGCTCGGCGGGCATCGTCGTCTCGCAGTCGATCCGCGTCGGCGGCGACGAGCTCGACGAGGCGATCATCAGCTACGCCAAGCGCGAGTACAAGCTGCTGATCGGCCAGCAGACCGCGGAGGAAGTGAAGCTGGAGATCGGGTCCGCGTACCCGATGGAGGAGGAGGTGCAGGCGGAGATCCGCGGGCGCGACATGGTCTCGGGGCTTCCCAAGACCGTCGTGCTGACGTCGGAGGAGATCCGCCAGGCGCTCGAGGAGCCGCTGTCGCAGATCATCGACGCGGTGAAGGAGACGCTGGACCGGACACCGCCGGAGCTGGCTTCGGACATCATGGACCGAGGCATCATGCTGGCAGGCGGCGGATCATTGCTGCAGGGGCTCGACGAGCGCCTGCGCGAGGAGACCCAGATGCCCTCGCACCTGGCCGAGTCGCCGCTGACCTGCGTTGCCGTGGGCTCAGGACGGTCGCTCGAGGAGTTCGAGGTCATTCACCGCACCAACAAATCCCGCAACAACCGCAGACGCCGCTACTAGCGCGCTGGGGTAAAGCCTTGGAGACTGCAGTCACGTGTACGACAAGACCGTCCGCCGCCGGCGGGCAGTGCTCGCACTGCTCGTCGTCAGCTCCCTGATCCTCCTCACCGCCTACTTCGGCGAGTCGGCCGGCGGCGGACTGCACGCCGTGCAGCGGGGCGTGCTCGAGGTCGTCTCGCCGATCCAGGAGGGCGCCAGCCGCGCGCTCAAGCCGTTCCGCGACTTCTTCGGCTGGGCCGGCGACACGATCCACGCCAAGGGCAAGGTCAAGGACCTCACCAAGGAGCGCAACCAGTACTACCGCCAGCTGGTGGAGGAGCGCGGGGCGACGCAGGAGAACGCGCGCATGCGTCAGCTGCTGCAGCTCGACGGCAATGGCGTCAACGCGTTCAAGCCGATCAGCGCGCGCGTCATCGGGTCCTCGCCGACGCTCTGGTACGCGACCGTCGTGATCGACAAGGGCTCGAGCGCGGGCATCCACCGGGACATGCCGGTGATCGCCGCCGACCAGGACAACGGCGGGCTGATCGGCAAGGTCACGAACGTCACCGGCGACGCCGCCCAGGTCACGCTGATCACCGACCACACGATCTCGGTCCCGGCGCGGGTGATCGCCGACCCGCACAACAACAAGCCACCGCGCAATGCGGCGCAGTCGCCACGGGCGTGGTGCAGACCGAGGTCGGCAAGCCCAACGACCTCGTCATGCAGTACACGACCCGTAACGACGACATCCGCCCTGGCGACTCGATCGTCTCGTCGGGCATCTGCTCGTCGCGCCTGACGGGCGTCTACCCGCCCGACCTGCCGATCGGCAGGGTCACGAGCGTCCAGGACGCGGGCACCGACGACCAGAAGGTCAACGTGCGCCCGCTCGTCAACGTGCGGCGGATCCAGTTCGTGCAGGTCCTCACCCAGAAGGTCAACGGCAACAAGCCGAGCGGATGCCTGCGCTGACCCCGTCGCTCGCGCTGCGCCTGCTGGTGCTCGGCCTGGTCACCGTGCTGATCCAGGTCTCCGCGGTCTCGCAGATCACGATCGCGGGCACGAACGCCGACCTCACGCCCCTGGCCGTGATGGCGGTCGGGCTGCTGTGCGGCTCGGTGCTCGGCGCCACCTTCGGCTTCGTGGCGGGCCTCTTCGTCGACATGGCGCTGCTGCAGACGCTCGGGCTCAGCTCGCTGGTCTACATCGCCTGCGGCTACGGGGCCGGGCGCCTGCGCGAGCTGCGTGACCCGCAGGCCGGCGCGACGCCGCTGATCGTCGGCGCCCTCGCCACGGCGGTCGCCACGATCGGCTTCTCGCTGATGAACTTCCTGCTCGGCGTGGACGCGCCGGTCAGCTTCCTGCTGCTGCGCCAGATCATCACCACGATCCTGGTGAACACGCTGATCGCGCTGCCGGTGTACGCGGTCGTGCGCCGCTGGCTGCTGCCCGCGCTGCCCGACGACCCGCGCCGCCGTCGCCGGCGCGCCTACACGACGGGCGGTCTCTCGCCGCTGTCGCGCGCATGATCGATCCCGTTCGCGAACGGTCGGCACCGATCAGCCCGCAGATGGCGCTGCGCGTCGCCGCGCTCGGCGTCGGCGCGCTGGTGATGTTCGCGATCGTCTTCTTCCGCCTCTGGTATCCTCGAGGTGCTGTCGGGCGACAAGTACCGCGAGCAGGCCAACAACAACAAGGTCCGCCTGGTGCGCGAGCAGGCGCCGCGCGGCGCGATCGTGGATCGCTCCGGTCGCACGCTCGTCGAGAACCGGCAGGCCACTGTGATCCAGCTGCGCCCGACGAGCCTGCCCGACTCCGAGCGCGCGGCCGCGAACCGCTGGGGTCAGGCGGTCGGCCTGCGCCTGCGCCGGCCCAAGGGCCACCGCGGGCCGAAGATCCCGCTGCCCCCGGTGCCCTATGTCGCCGGGCAGAACCTCCAGGGGCGCTACGCCCGCCTGGGGAAGGTCCTCGGCGTGAGCGTGCACACGATCCAGGCGAAGGTGATCCAGCAGCTTGCGATCACGCCCTACGCGCCGGTGACGATCAAGACCGACGTCCCGCGGCCGGTCCGCGACTACATCAAGGAACGCGAGGAGAGCTTCCCGGGCGTGGACGTCAAGCGGGTCTTCCTGCGCAAGTACCCCTACCACCAGCTCGCCGCCCAGATCGTCGGGCAACATCGGGCAGGTCAGCCCGAAGGAGCTCAAGGGCGACAAGTACGGGCACGTCCCGCAGGGCACGATCGTCGGCCAGGACGGCCTGGAGTACTCCTACGATCGCTATCTGCGCGGCCGCGACGGCCTGACGCGGATCGTCGTCGACGCCAACGGCAACCCGACGCGGACCGACATCCAGCGCCCGCCCGAGGCGGGGCGCCAGCTGCAGCTCTCGCTCGACCTCGGCCTCCAGCGCGCGGGCCAGGACGCGATGCTGCGCGCCGGCCACGGCCTGCCCGGCGGCTTCGTCGCGCTCGACCCGACCAACGGTGAGGTGCTCGCGCTTGGCTCGTACCCGAGCTTCGACCCGTCGATCCTGTCGCGCCCGATCTCGCCGGAGGAGTACGCGCGGCGCTTCGGCACGGACGCCGGCGCGCCGGCCTACAACCGCGCGATCGCCGGCTACTACCCGACCGGTTCCACGTTCAAGCCGATCACCGCGATGGCGGCGCTGACGAAGGGGATCATCACCCCGGACACGCCGATCAACGACGCTGGCTGCATCGCGATCGGGCTTGCGCACCAGGAGTTCTGCAACGCGGGGAAGACCGTGAACGGCACCGTGTCGCTGCGCCGCGCGCTGCAGGTCTCGTCGGACGTGTTCTTCTACACGATGGGTCGCGACCTCAACGCGCTGCCCCACCAGCCGCTGCAGTCGTGGGCTCACAGCCTCGGGCTGGGCCGGCGCACGGGCATCGACCTGCCGGGCGAGATCTCCGGCCTGATCCCAGACCGTGCGTGGCGCACCAAGATCAACAAGAAGGAGATCGCCTGGGAGAAGCGCACCCACCACGGCTGCTGTCGCTACTCCGACAAGCGCGACTGGACCGTCGGCGACAACGTCAACCTCGCCGTCGGCCAGGGCGACCTGCAGGCCACGCCGCTGCAGATGGCCACCGCCTACTCGACGATCGTCACCGGTGGCCGCGTCCCCAGGCCGCACCTCGGCCTGCGCGTGCAGGACAACAGCGGGCGGCTCGTGCAGCAGCTGAGCCCGGGGTCGGCCCGTCACGTGGCGATCAACTCGACCTTCCAGTCGGCGATCATGGACGGCCTCCACGCGGCCGCCAGTCAGCCGGGCGGCACGTCGTTCGACGTGTGGTCCGGCTGGGACCAGAACCGCTTCCCGATCTTCGGCAAGACGGGGACGGCGCAGCGCAACGGCCAGCAGGACCAGTCCTGGTACGTCGCCTACGCCTACGATGGGACGCCCACGCACAGGCCGGTCGTGGTTGCCGTCACGATCGAGAAGGGCGGCTTCGGCGCCGAGGCCGCCGCTCCGGCCGCGCGCCTGATGCTCTCCAAGTGGTTCGGCGTCAAGGGCAAGTTCGTCATCGGCCACTCGACGACCAGATGAGCGCGACCCCCATCACAGACCCCGGCTCCGACACGACGCCCGGCCCGCGCCCGCCGGGACTGCTGCCGTTCGACCTGGTGCTCGCGCTGGCCGGCATCGCGATCATGGCGTGCTCGCTCGTGACGCTGAACGCCGCCACCGCGGGCGGCCGCGGCTACCGCCCGGACATCGCGGGCAACCCCAACTTCTACGTAAGTCGCCAGGGGGTCTACTTCGCAGTCGGAACGATCCTGGCGATCGGGCTCTCGCGGCTGGACTACAGCCGGCTGCGCGAGCTCAAGTACGGGCTCTACGCCATGCTCATGGCGTCGATCCTGCTCGTCCTCGCCGTCGGTTCGGTGGCCAAGGGCGCGCAGCGCTCGATCCAGTTGCCGTTCTTCTCCTTCCAGGCATCCGAGCTTGGGAAGGTGCTCATCGTCCTGGTCCTGGCGGCGTTCGTGACCGATCGCTCGCGGGGCCTGGGCTCCCGGGACACGACCGCGCGGGTGATGCTGCTCGCGCTGATCCCGGCGGCCTTCGTGATGATGCAGCCCGACCTCGGCTCGAGCCTGGTCTACGTGGTGATCGTCCTCACCGTCCTGTTCGTGGCCGGCGCGCCGTGGCAGCACTTCGCCGCGCTCGCCGCGCTCGGAGCGGTCGCGATCGCCCTCGTCCTCGTCGCGGCCCCGGCGGTCGGCGTCGAGGTCGTCAAGCCCTACCAGAAGGACCGCCTGACGGCGTTCCTCAACCCGACGGACAACCCTGCCAAACAGGGCTACCAGCAGAACCAGTCGCGGATTGCGATCGGCTCCGGCGAGAAGACCGGACGCGGACAGAACGCGACGCAGACGAAGCTCAACTTCCTGCCCGAGCACCACACGGATTTCATCTTCGCGGTGGTCGGCGAGCAGTGGGGTTTCGTCGGTGCTGCCCTGGTGCTCTCGCTCTATGCCCTGCTCATATGGCGCGGACTCCGGATCCTCACGATGGCCAAGAACCTCTACGGCGCACTCGTTGCCGGAGGAATAGTTGCCATGCTGATGTTCCAGGTCTTCGTCAACGTGGGCATGACGATCGGCATCATGCCGATCACGGGCATCCCACTCCCGCTCATGAGCTACGGCGGGTCGTCGGTCATCACCACGCTATTGGCCTTGGGGCTCCTGCAGTCGATCTACGCGCAGGGGCGCCAGGCGGCGGCCTACAAGGGCCGCATCCTCAGCTTTTAAAGGAATTCGAGAAAAGTGAAGAAGCAAGTTCTGGTCAGTGTCGACCGCGGGGAGACCCGTGTCGCGCTGATGGAGGCGTCAGGGACGCCGGCCGCGGCATCGGCGAAGAAGCCGCCCGCCCGCAGCCGCTCCCGTAAGACCGCCGCATCCGACTACCGCGTCGCCGAGCTCTACTTCGAGCGCCGCGGCAACCGCTCCATCGTGGGCAACATCTACAAGGGCAAGGTGGACAACGTCCTGCCCGGGCTCGAGGCGGCGTTCGTCGACATCGGGCTCGACAAGAACGGGTTCCTGCACGTCGACGAGATCGTGCTCCCGGGCGTCGAGGTCCAGCGCCGCGGCCGCGAGGGCAACGGCAAGAAGATCACCGAGCTGCTCAAGCCCGGCCAGGAGGTCGTCGTCCAGGTCGTCAAGGACCCGCTGAAGTCCAAGGGTGCGCGGCTGAGCATGGAGCTCACGATCGCCGGGCGCTACATGGTCTACACGCCGACCGGCGAGGGCGTCGGCGTCTCCAAGCGCCTGGACGACAAGGAGCGCGAGCGGCTGCGCAAGGAGGCCAAGGCGCTCGACCTCGGCGGCGGCGGCGCGATCATCCGCACCGCCGCGCACGGCGCCAAGCGCGCCGACTTCGAGCGCGAGCTGCAGTACCTGTTCAAGCTCCACGAGGTGCTCCAGAAGCGCGTCGCGGAGGCGTCGGCGCCGGAGATGGTCTTCCAGGAGGCCGACCTGTCCGTCCGCGTCGTGCGCGACATCTTCAGCGCCGACTTCGAGCGCGCGATCGTCGACGACGAGCGCCAGCACCAGCGGCTCGTCTCGTTCTTCTCGCGCACCGCGCCGGAGCTGGTGGACCGCGTCGAGCTCTACCAGGACTCGGTGCCGCTGTTCGAGGCCTATGACGTCGACAAGGAGATCGAGGGCCTGATCTCCAAGCGCGTCGATCTCCCCAGCGGCGGCTACCTGATGATCGACTACGCCGAGGCGCTGACGGTCATCGACGTCAACTCCGGCTCGTTCGTCGGGCGCGGCAAGCAGGCACGCCTGGAGGACACGATCACCAAGACGAACCTCGAGGCCGCCGAGGAGGTCGTGCGCCAGCTGCGCCTGCGCGACATCGGCGGGATCATCGTCATCGACTTCATCGACATGGCGCGGGCGCGCAACCGCGACGCCGTGCTGAAGACCCTGCGCAAGTCGCTCGAGGAGGACCGCACCAAGACGTTCACCGCGGAGATCTCCAGGCTCGGGCTGGTCGAGATGACGCGCCAGAACGTGACCGAGGGCGTGCGCGAGATCCTCACGCGGCCGTGCCCGACCTGCGACGGCGACGGCGTCATCAAGTCCGAGGAGACGATCGCGATCGAGTTCGAGCGCCGGATGCGCGAGATCGCATCGCGTGCCAAGCGCGACGTCGAGGCGTTCCTGGTGCAGATGAACCCGCGCGTCAGCGCCCAGTTCACCGGCAACGGCTCGCGTGTCCTGCACGAGCTCGAGAACGAGTCCGGGAAGGTCTTCTTCTTCACCGGCTCCGAGGGCCTGCCGCTGGACCACTTCGATGTGGTCATGGAGGGCGCGATCTCCGACGTCGAGGAGCGCGCGGTGCCGTTCCGCGCGGGCGACGAGGTGCTGGTGCACATCATCGAGCCGCACATGTACGAGGTCGACGACGCCGTGGCGAAGATCGACGGCTACATCGTCTCGGTCTCGGGCGGCGGCAAGTTCGTGGGCTCCAAGCGCCTCGTGCGGATCGAGGAGCCCGGGCGCACGGCTGCGAAGGCGGTGCTGCTGGACGATTCGCCGCCTGCCGCGGACGGCGAGGACGACGAGGATGCCCTAGAATCGAAGCCTCGGCGCCGCGGCCGCAGAGGCGGACGGCGCCGTTCGGCTGCCAAGGCCGAAGCAACCCCCTCGGAGTGACCTGAGCTTATGTACGCGATCGTGAAGACAGGCGGCAAGCAGTACCGCGTCGAGCAGGACCAGACCCTGCTCGTCGAGCGCCTGCCCGACGACGAGGGCGCCACCGTTGCGCTCGAGCCGCTCATGGTGCGCTCCGACGACGCCGTCTTCGGCGCCGACGCGCTCAAGAAGGCCAAGGTCGAGGCGAAGATCCTCGCCCACGAGCGCGGCCCGAAGCTGCGGGTGTTCAAGTTCAAGCCCAAGCGCGGCTACAAGAAGCGCACCGGGCATCGCCAGGAGCTCACCCGCATCCAGGTGACCAAGATCTCGAACGGGAAGTAAGAACTCTCATGGCGCACAAGAAGGGCCTCGGCTCCTCGCGCAACGGGCGCGACTCAAATCCGAAGATGCTCGGCGTGAAGGTGTTCGCCGGCGAGGCCGTCACGGGCGGCGAGATCATCGTTCGCCAGCGCGGCACGCGCTTCAAGGCCGGCGACGGCGTCGGCATGGGCAAGGACGACACGCTCTTCGCCCGCGCCGCCGGCACGGTCGAGTTCACCCGCGGCCGCCGTGGCCGCGTCGTGAACGTCGTGCCCGACGAGCCGCCGCGCTAGCCGGACTCAGGGGACAGTCCCCTCAGTCCGGTCAGTCGTGATGCGTCGCCTTGCGCGATCCGCCGAGGGCGGCGCCGGCGACCGCGGCGACGAGGCCGATGAGGATCAGGGCGTTCGTCTGCGCGGCGAGGCCGATCAGCAGGACCACGACGCCGACGATCGAGACGATCGTTCCGGGGTGGGCCTTCATGTGGACTGCGCGGTCGGGCGGATCAGGATCTCGTTGACGTCGACGTGCGCGGGCTGGGACACGGCGTACATCACAGCACGTGCGATGTCATCGGGCTCCAACGCCCCTGGCCCGGCGCCGTTGTCGAAGAACGGCGTGTCGACCATGCCGGGCTCGATGACCGTGACGCGGACGCCGGTCTCGTTGAGATCCGCGCGGACGGCCTCGCCCATCGCGGTGACCGCCCACTTCGTGCACGAGTAGAGGCTGCCGGGCAGGGCGCGGCGGCCCGCCACGCTGCCGGTCACGAGCAGGTGGCCCTTGGTCTCGGTGACCTGCGGGATCGCCGCGCGCAGCGTATACGCCGCGCCGAGCACATTGGTCAGGACCATCTCACGCCAGTGCGCCGGCGTCTCCTTCAACCAGCCGCGCGCTGCGCCGAAGCCGGCGTTGGCGAACACCACATCGACGCGCCCGAAGCGAGCCTGCGCCGCGGCGATGAGCGCCTCGTTCTCCTCCCAGACCGTCACGTCGGTGGGCACCGCCAGCGCGCGGTCGTCGCCCAGCTCGCTCACCAGCGCGTCGAGCTTGTCCCGCGAGCGCGCGGCGAGGACGAGGCTGTAGCCCTCGGCCGCAGCGGCGCGCGCCGTGGCGGCGCCGATGCCAGTGGAGGCGCCCGTAATGACGAGGACGCGGTCGTCGGCCATGTATCGCTCCTAGAATCCGGGGAAGGTGCTCGGCGAGAAGGCTCGCAGTTTCCAGACGGCACCGTCCTCCGGCGCGATGCCCACAGAGATCGAACAGCACACCCGGGGCACCTAGTGCTCTACGACAAGGCACGGATCTTCGTTCAGGCGGGGCGCGGGGGAGACGGCTGCCTGTCGTTCCGCCGCGAGGCGCACGTCCCGCGCGGCGGGCCCGACGGCGGCGACGGCGGGCACGGCGGCGCCGTCGTGCTGGTGTGCGACGACTCGCTGCGCGACCTGCAGTCCTTCAAGCGCCGCGCGCACTACAAGGCCGACCGCGGGCGTCACGGCGAGGGCTCCCAGCGCCACGGCGCCGACGGCGGCGACCTGGTCGTCCGGGTCCCGCCGGGCACGGTGGCGACGCTCGACGACGGCACGGTCCACGACCTCGTCGTGCCCGGGCAGCGGGCCGTCGTCGCCACGGGCGGCAGCGGCGGGCGCGGCAACCGCCGCTTCTCGTCCTCGACGCGCCAGTCGCCGCGCTTCGCCGAGAGGGGCCTTGACGGCAGCGAGGGCTGGATCGACCTGCGGCTCAAGCTGCTGGCCGATGTGGGGCTCGTCGGTCTGCCGAACGCCGGCAAGTCGTCGCTGATCTCGCGCATGACGCGGGCGGCGCCGAAGATCGCCAGCTACCCGTTCACGACGCTCGAGCCGGTGCTCGGCACGCTCGAGGGCGCCGAGCGCCAGCTGATCCTCGCCGACATCCCGGGCCTGATCGAGGGCGCGTCAGAGGGGGCGGGCCTCGGGCACGAGTTCCTGGCCCACGTCGAGCGAACGCGGCTGCTGATCCACGTGCTCGACCTCGCCCCCTGGACGAGCTCCGACCCCGAGGCGAACTTCGCGACGATCGAGCACGAGCTCGAGCTCCACGACGCACGGCTCGCGCGGCTGCCGCGGATGCTGGCGCTGTCGAAGGCGGACCTCGTCACCGACGACGAGGCGACAGCGGCCAAGGCGGCGTGGGAGGAGCGCCTCGGCGAGGACGTGCCGGTGTTCGTGACCTCGTCGGCGACGCGCCAGGGCCTGGACGAGCTGGCAACCGAGCTGCTGCGCCGCGTGCCCGTCCGCGAGGCCATGGAGGAGGAGGAACTCGAGGACGTCGGCGAGCTGGCCGAGCACCGCGTCTTCAAGCCCGCGGCGCGCCGCGGCTTCCGGGTCGACCGCGTCGAGGACGGGCTGTTCCGCGTGGAGGGCGAGGCGGTCGACCGGTTGATCGCCCGCCACGACCTCGACAACGAGGACGCGCTGATCCACGTCGAGGGCCGCCTGCGGCGCATGGGCGTGATCCGCGCGCTCGAGGCCGCCGGCTTCCAGCCCGGTGACGACGTCGAGATCGCGGGCATCGTCTTCGAGCTGGACCCCGGATAGCCTGCTCGCCGCCCATGGCCCGCGCCGTCGTCAAGCTGGGATCGAGCATCGTCGCCGACGAGCGCGGCGTGCTGCGCGCCGACGTGCTGGATCGCGTCTGCGGCGCGGTGGCGCGACTTCCACCGGCCGGCAACGAGGTCGTTGTCGTCACCAGCGGGGCGATCGCGCGCGGCATCGAGGTGATGGACCTCCCGGTGCGCCCGACCGCGATCGAGGACCTGCAGGCGGCGAGCGCGGTGGGGCAGGGCAAGCTCTACCGCGTCTACGACGAGCTGCTGCGCGCCCGCGGCGTGCACGAGCGCGCAGGTGCTGCTCACGTTCTTCGACATGAGCGCGCGCGGGCACTACCTCAACGCGCGCCGCACGCTGCGGCGGCTGCTCGACTGGCGCGTCGTCCCGGTCGTCAACGAGAACGACACGACGACCACCGACGAGATCTCCTTCGGCGACAACGACTTCCTCGCCGCGCAGCTCGCGATCCTCATCGGCGCCGAGCGGCTGGTCCTGCTGACCGACATCGACGGGCTCTACACGGCCGACCCGCGCAGCGACCCGGCCGCCGAGCTCGTCGGGGAGGTGACCGACTTCGAGGGGCTCGCGGCGCTCGACATCGCCGCGACGACGTCGCCGCTGGGCTCCGGCGGGATGCGCTCGAAGGTCGTGGCGGCGGAGATGGCGACCGCGGCCGGCATCCCGGCGACGATCTGCAACGGCCTCGACGAGAGCGCGCTCGCGGCCGCGCTGAACGGCGAGCCGGTGGGCACGCGCTTCCCCGCCCGCCAGGCGCGCTACTCGTCCTTCAAGCTCTGGCTGCGCTACGCCAAGCCCTCGCACGGGACCGTGGTGGTCGACGCCGGGGCGGCGCGCGCGCTGCGCGAGGGCGGGACCTCGCTGCTGCCGGTCGGGATCGTGGACGTCGACGGCACGTTCGGCGCGGGCGACGCGGTGGAGGTCGCCGACGGCGGCGGCGTGCTGATCGGCAAGGGGATCTGCAACTACTCCGCGGCCGAGCTGCGGCGCATCCGCGGCATGAAGAGCGCCGACGTCCGCGAGGTCCTGCCGCGCGCGACCGAGGAGGCCGTGCACCGCGACTACTTCGTGCTGGCGTGATCGAGTCGCCCCTGCTCGTGCGGCGCGCGCGGTCGAGCGGCGGCACGGGTGGGATCCGGGTCACGCTCGAGCGCGACGGCGACGGCTTCGTCGTGCGGTCGGCGGGCGCGCGCTCACGCGAGTTCCGGGTTGCCGATGCGCTCGCGGCCGCGCAGGCGTTCAACGCCGAGGTCGAGGCCGCGCGGCGCGACGGCTACAGCTCGATCCCGGAGCCCGTGGTGCTCAGCGCGGAAGCGGTCGAGCGCTCCTAGCTACCCTTTCCCCATGGCTACGACAGCCACATCGGTCGCCGATCTCTGCCTGCGCGCGCGTGACGCCGCGCGCGTCCTGGCTGCCACCGACACCGCGACCAAGGACCGCGCGCTGCACGCGATCGCCGCCGCGCTCGAGGCGCGGACGCCCGAGATCCTCGAGGCCAACGCGCGCGACCTCGAGGCGGGCCGCGAGAGCGGGCTGTCCGATGCGCTGATGGACCGGCTCGCGCTCGACGAGGACCGCGTGCGGGCGATGGCCGACGGCGTGCGCAAGATCGCCGCGCTGCCGGACCCGGTCGGCGAGGTCGTGGACGGCTGGCGGCTTCCCAACGGGCTCGACGTCCGCAAGACGCTGGTCCCGCTCGGCGTGATCGCCGTGGTCTACGAGGCGCGGCCGAACGTGACGATCGACGCTGCCGCACTGTGCCTGAAGTCCGGCAACGCGATCGTGCTGCGCGGCTCGTCGAGCGCCGCCCACTCCAATGCCGTGCTGGCCGCGGTCGCCGGCGAGGCCGCGTCGGACGCCGGCCTGCCCGAGGGCGCGGTGACGCTGGTGGCGGGCGGCGGGCGCGAGGAGCTCGCCGAGCTCGCCACGCAGACCGGCGTCGTCGACCTGATCATCCCGCGCGGCGGCGAGGGCCTGAAGAACGCGCTGAAGGGCGTCGCGACGGTGCCGGTGATCTACGCCGCCTCGGGCAACTGCCACGTCTACGTCGACGCCTCGGCCGACCTCGACCAGGCGCAGGCGATCATCCTCAACGCCAAGACCCAGCGCCCCGGCGTCTGCAACGCCGCGGAGACGCTGCTCGTCCACGCCGAGGCCGCGCCGGCGTTCCTGCCGGGGGCGCTGGCGGCGCTGCACGAGGCCGGCGTCGAGCTGCGCGTCGACGCGCGGGCGCGGACGTTCGCCGGCGCGGCGCGCCGGTCGGCGACGCAACCGACGAGGACTTCGACGAGGAGTTCCTGGCGCTCGTCCTCGCGGTCGCGGTGGTCGACTCCGTCGACGACGCGATCGCGCACGTCAACGCCCACGGATCCGGACACTCCGAGGCGATCGTCACGCGCGACACCGCGGCGGCGCGCGCCTTCGAGCTGGGCGTCGATGCCGCCTGCGTCTACGTCAACGCCTCGACGCGATTCACCGACGGCGGCGAGTTCGGCATGGGCGCCGAGATCGGCAACTCGACGCAGAAGCTGCACGCCCGCGGCCCGATCGGCATGCGCGAGCTGTGCGCGTTCAAGTACGTGGTGACCGGCGACGGCCACATCCGCCGCTGACGCCATGGCCTCGCTCGGAATCCTCGGGGGAACGTTCAACCCCCCGCACATCGGCCACCTGGTCTGCGCGCAGGAGGCGCGGGCACAGCTCGGGCTGGACCGCGTGCTGCTGATGCCGGTCCACACGCCGCCGCACAAGGAGGCGGCGGAGGACCCCGGGCCGGACGTCCGGCTGGCGCTGTGCCAGGCGGCGATCGGCGGCGACGAGGAGCTCGACGTGTCGACGCTGGAAATCGATCGTGGCGGGCCGTCCTACACCGTGGATACGCTGCGCACACTGCATGAATCGCGCGAAGGGGACGACCTGACCTTCATTGTCGGTGGCGACATGGCATCGAGCCTGCCGTCCTGGCGGGAGCCCGAGGCCGTCCTGGAGCTCGCGCGCGTGGCGGTGGCCGAGCGCGAGGAGCACCGCCGCCACGAGATCGCCGAGCGCCTCGGAGGGCTGCGTGGCGCACAGGAGCGCGTCGTGTTCTTCACGATGCCGCGGCTGGACATCTCCTCGTCGGACATCCGCCGGAGGGTCGCCGAAGGGCGGCCCGTCCGCTGGCTGGTGCCGGCTGAGGTCGCAGACGAAATCGAGCGCCACGGTCTGTATGGAGCCGTGGCGGGTAAGGCAGGGGTCCAATGAGCCCGGAAGAGCTCACCAGGTCAATCGCCGCGTATGCGGCGGACAAGAAGGCGATCGACGTCGTCGCGCTGGATCTGCGCGGCGTCGCCGGCTACACGGATTTCTTCGTGATCTGCTCGGGCGGCACGGACCGGCAGACGAAGGCGATCCACGACGGCATCCATCTCGGCATGAAGAAGGAGCACGAGACGCTGCCGCGCCGGGTCGAGGGCGTCAGCGAGGCGAAGTGGATCCTCATGGACTACCTCGACTGCGTCGTGCACATCTTCACGCCCGACATGCGCGACTACTACCGGCTCGAGCAGCTGTGGGGCGACGTCCCGCGGCTCGAGCTGGATCTGGACGCCCATCCGTCCGTCGCCGCCGGTTAAGCTGCGCGCCATGCACACCTCGGTCCGGCTTGCAGCGGTCACTGCCGCTGCCCTCTCAGCGCTCGGCGTGTCCAGCGCCGTCGCCCTCGCACCCGTCACGGTCCCCGCCAAGGACCCGAGCCAGTCCGTGATCACGCGGCCGACGCTCGTCTCACGTGGCCAGACCATCCGCGTCAAGGAGGCCTCGCAGGCGCCGGTCACGCCCGTGCGCTTCAAGGTCTACCCCGACACCTACGGCTACCGGCCGACGAACTCGTCCTGCCAGGGCAAGTTCTTCACCGCGTACAAGCGCACGAGCGACACCGGCAGGGTTGTCATCACGCTGCAGCCGAACAAGCCGCTGTGCAAGGGCGTGCTCTACCAGGCGGAGGCGCTGATCGGCCACGGCGACGTGCCGGACAAGTTCGCGCACTTCTGCGTGCGCGGCCGCACGTCGGCGACCGGGACGGCCTGCGCGGACAACCTCTGAGCGCGCGTCACACCTTGTGGTGCGTGGCCTTGTGCTTGCTCGCCGTGCACGTGTGGTACGTGCGCACGCCTGTGAGCGCCTTGCCCTCGCTGTAGCGGATGGTGATCCTGACGCGGATCGTCCCCTTGGGCAGTCCGCGCAGGTCGATGTCGGCCGCCAGGTGCGAGCCCGTCACCACCTTCACGCGCTTGCCGTTCACGAACACCGTCGCCTGTGTCGGATGCAGGCCGTGGTTGCGCAGGTGAATGCGGAAATGGCGACGGCTGGCGCAGACGTGCGGGCTCGGCAGCGTCACGATCTGGGTGATCGCGACCTGTTTGGGAACCGGCGGCGTGGGCGTCGGGGAGGGAGTGGTTGTCGTCGGCGTGGTCGGGGGCGGTTGCGCCACGACGGCGGTGGCGAGCGCGTTGGAGTCCGCGGGCGCGCTGTCGCCGCCGGCGTTGTGCCCGACGACGCGGCAGCGCAGCTCGTGCCCGACGTCGTCGGTCGTCAGGGTGTACGTGTTGATGGTCTGGCCTGCGATCGCCGTGCCGTCGCGCGTCCAGGCGAACGCGAACGCCGGCGCGCCGGTCCAGCTCCCCGGATCACAGGTCACGACGTCGCCCGGATGGCCCGCCGCGGGGATCGCGGGCGCGCCGATGTTGGACGGGGGCGTGAGGCTGGCGAGCAGCGTCACGCCGTCGGCGTCGTACTGGGCGCTGTAGTGCGCGCTGTTGACGTCGGCCCCGGTCAGGGTCGCGAACGTCCCACTGCGGGTCGCGGCGCCGCTGATGACCTTGAAGGTGTCGGTCGTGGCCGGCGTGAACGTCGACGAATCGATCGCGAGCGTGCCGGCCAGCGTCGCGGTCCCGCCGACGATCAGGCGATCGAACGCAGTCAGCGCGGTGCCGGTGATCTCCTCGGCCAGCGTGCCGCCGGCCCCCTGCGTGTAGTCGCCGCTGATCGTCAGCGCGCCAGGAGACGTCCCGGGCGCGACGGTGCCGCCGGTGTTGTCCACCGGTCCCCCGAGGGTGCCGGTGCCGTTGAGCGTCCCGCCCTGCAGGTGGACGGCACCGCTGAGGGTGGCATCGACGGTGGTCGCGCCCGCGGTCTGCGTCAGCCCAGTACCCAGGTTGAAGGCAAGCAACCCGGCCTGGGCATGAACGGTGCCCTGGCTGGTGACCGGGAGGGTGAGCTGGCCGTCGACGCCGGCCGCGCTGCGCACCAGCGTGCCGCCGCTCGCGACGTGCATCGCCCCGCCGCCGGAGTCATAGATGTTCACGCCGTTGGCGGCGATGTCGAGCGAACCGCCGTTGGTCACGTTCAGGGTCCCGGAGACGGCGAGGCCGGCGCCGGCGTTCAGCGTCGTCGTCGCAGCGAGATCGACGGTGGCGCCGTTGGACAGTCCGAGTCCCCCGGTCACGGTTGTCGTGCCTCCGAGGTGCGTCGTGCCGCCCGCGAACGTGATGTTCCCGATCGTGGTCGCGCCGGTGACAGTGAGCGTGCCGGCGCCCTGCCTGGTTCCGCCGGTGGAGCTCAACGTGCCGGCTGCTTCCGTCACTGCCGAGCGACAGCGTGCCGCCCGTGAAGCTTGTGGCGCCCGGGTCGTAGGCCGACGGCAGCGCCACCGATCCGGTCGGGATCGTCAGCGTGCCGCCGTTGAACTCCATCGTGCCGGTGCCGGTGAGCCGGCGCGGTCGTCGACAGGTTCGTGTCGCCCTGGTAGGCGATCGTCGCCGGCGAGGTCGCGCTGTACGTCCCGCTGCTCGTCTGCGCGCCCGTGCCGCCGCGCAACAGGAGGCGGCCGGCGGTCGCGAGGATCTGGCCATCGTTGTCGACCGGGATGTCGACGGTGGACCCGCCCTCGTTGAGGCCGGTGGCGGTTTCCTTGAGGGTGCCGCCCGAGAACACATGGATGAGGAAGTTCGTGCCGTTGGCGAGGACCCGGTTTGCGTCCGAGGCAAGGTCCAGGGTGCCGCCGGACAGGACATCGATGCGGGCGCCATCCCCGTTGGCGAAGCTGATCGACGGGTCGGCAGGGCCGCCGCTGTGCGTCACGGACATCGGCCCGGCGACGGTGACGAGGCCGTTCGTGCCGATGACGAGCTGGCCGGCAAGCGCCGACGTCCCAGAGCCGACGGCGAGCGTGTGACCCGTCACGGTGAGGAGGTTCCCGTGGCTGAGCGCGACGCTGGCGGCGACTCCGTCGGCGCTCGGGACGGGCTCTTGCCGCTCACGTTGATGACCACGTCCTCGGTACCCGTCGGAACGTGGCCGAGGCTCCAGTTCGTCGTCTTGTTCCAGTCGTTGTCCGTCGTGCCGTCGAACGTGTTCGTGACCGCCGCCGCAGGTGCGGCGGTGAGCGCGAGGGAGAGCGCGGCCAGTGCGAACGATGAGCGGGTCATGCGGGACCGTCCTCCCCTGCGTGGACCGGTTCGGTGGCCTCCCAGCGGCGGATGCGCCCGGGTAGCTCGTCCAGGCTGTCGAGGCGGTCGCGCTCCTCGAGCAGGACCGCTTCGACGACGACCGAAGGCTCGTCCTCGTAGACCGAGACGACGTATGTGCGCCGAGGAGCTGCCATCGCCCGCGACGCTATGCGGGCACCCTCACGCGATCCTCACACAGGCTCGCCGGCGAGCACGCGGCGTTGCAATGCGACCGTCTCGGCGTCGGGCTCGACGCCGAGCTCGGCGACGAGCGCGCGGCGGCAGGCGAGGAACTGGCGCAGCGCGTGGCCACGCCGGCCCGCGCGTGCGTACGCCGCGATCAGCCGCCGGTGAGCGCCCTCGTGCAGCGGGTCGAGCTCGACGAACCGCCGTGCGGCCTCGGCGGCCGCGAGGTGATCGCCGCTCGCGGTGTGCTCGTCGCAGAGCGCCGCGAGCACCTCGGCGTAGCGGTCGACGAGGCGCTCGCGCCACGGGATCGCCCAGTCGCTGTAGCGCTCCTCGGGGAGCGGATCGCCGCCCCACAGCGCCGCGGCAGCCGCAAGCGACGCGCGGCGCTCGCTCCGGGCCGCGCCGCAGCGCGGCCTGGGCAGCGCGCGCGAATTCGGCGGCGTCGTGGGTGTCTTCCGGCCCCAGGCGCAGCCGGTACGTCCGTCCGGCGGCCTCGAGGCGCGACGCGGCAGCGCCGGGCGGGTCGAGGACGGTCCTCGCCGACGACAGGGCGACCTGCAGCCCGCGGCGCGCGGAGGCCGGCGGACGGTCGGGCCAGAACGCCTCGAACAGCTCGTCCTCCGCGACCGCTTCGCCGCGGCAGAGGAGCAGGCGCACCAGCCGCTCGGCGACGCGGCGCTCCCAGGCCGCCTCGTCGACGCGCCAGGTGCCGCGATGCAGCTGGAAGCCGCCCAGCGTCCGGAAGGCCAGCGGCGGCGGCGCATCGTGCAGCCGGCTCGCGGCGGCGTGTGCGGCGGCAGCGACCTCGGGGTCGGGGTCGCTCGCGAGCTCCGCGACCCTCGCCAGTGCGTCGGGGTGGCCGGACGCCGCCGCCGCAAGCACCGCCGCACGGCGCACCTCGGCGACCGGGTGCCGGGTGAAGGCCCCGATCGCCTCGCCGCTGGGCAGGGCGGCGATCACGGCCGTGGCATCGATCGCGCCGTGCTCGAGTGCGACCCACAGCGGGCGCTCGAGCCGAGGCCATTCACGGCGCACGAGATGGCGCGCCTGGTCGCCGGCCTGCGCCCACGCGGCGCGCAGTGCGGCGTTCGCGGCCTCCGCCTCGCCGTCGTCGTGCAACAGCCAGGCATGGACCGCCAGCAGACGCGCGGTCGAGACCCCGTCGGCCGGCTCGGCCAGCGCTGCTTCGACCGCTGCGCGAGCGCCGCCGGCATCGCCCGCGCGCACCAGCGTCGCGGCAGCCAGCGCGGCGCAGCGCGCCCGGTCGAAGTAGGGCCAGCCGCGGACCTCGCGCAACGCGTGGGAGGCCTCGGCGCGGGCGGTTGCGGCGTCGCCCGACCGCGCTGCCACCGCGGCGCGGGCGAGTGCGAGGTCCCACGCCCACCAGGCACGCCACTGCGGCATGACGTCGGCCATCGCGCGCTCGGCGTCAGCGACGGCACCGCGATGCGCGTGAATGCTCGCCGTGCGCATCGCCGTGGCGACGCCGACCCAGCCCGCAAGTCCGGCGCGCGCGGCGTGCTCGCGTGCCTGCGCGGCGATCGCGAGCGCCTCGTCCAGCTCGCCGCGTTCCTCGTGGATGGCCATCAGGAAGAACAGCGCATAGGGCAGCCGGCCAAAGGGGTCGCTGCGCGCGAGGGCGGCGACCCCGGCGCGGGTGTGCTCGAGCGCGTCGTCGAGGTGCCCGGCCGGGAGGTCGAAGTAGTAGCCGTCGAACATGCCCAGCGCGGGCCGCAGCGGGGCGGCGGCATCGTCTGCCAGCGCGCGGGCCAGCAGCGCCCGCCCCTCGTCGAACCGGCCCTGCCGCGCGAGGCCGGCTGCCGCGGCCGAGCCGACGGCGCAGGCGGCGAGCTGGCCGGGTGCCTCGGGATCGTCGAGCGTGTCGCCGAGGCGCGCCGCGCCCTCCAGGTCGCCGATCGCCATCAGCGCGTCGACGAGCGCGAAGCGCGCCGCGAACCGCATCAGCGCGGGCGCACCGTCTGCGTCGAAGCGCGCGGAGGCTTCGCGGCACAGGTCGACCGCCTCGTCCAGGCGGCCCGCGCCGTGGGCGAGCGCTCCGGCCAGGAGGCGCAGCGCGGGCTGCGCGGATCGCTCCGCGGGCAGCGCGTCGAGCCAGGCCTGCACCGTCTCCGGCGCGGTGCGCGCCAGCGCGCCGCCCTCGCGGGCGATCGCGCCTGCTGCCGCCTCCCAGTCCTCCGCGGCCAGCCAGAACGCGACCGCCTCTGCGCCACGGCCGTGCGCTTCGAGCGCCGCCGCCACGCGCGCGTGCGTGGCGCGCCGGTCGGGGGCGGGCACCTCGCGCTCGAACCGGGTCCGCAGCGCGTCGGCGAAGAGGGGGTGGAACGCCGCGGGCGCTCCCCCGCGCAGGAAGAGCCCGTGGTGCTCGGGCGCAATGCCCTGTGACAGGCCGATTCCGGCAGCAGTGGCGATCGCGAGGTCGGGGGCGATCGAGGCCGCGATCACCGCGGCGCGCAGCTCGGGGCCGAGCGCGGCCAGCACCTCCTCCTCGAAGTACTCGTCGACCAGCTCGCGCGTCGGGCCGTGGCGGCGTGGATCGCCCTGCGCCGCCAGGGCGACGCCCAGCGGCCAGCCGGATGTGTCGGCCAGGACGCGCTCGACCTCCTCCGGTGCGGGCTCGATGCCGCGTGCGAGCCGCAGGTAGGCCGCCGTCTCCGCCGCTGAGAAGGCCAGCTCAGCGGGCCCGATCTCCGTGAGCCAGCCTCCGGCGCGTGCCCTCGCGACGTGCAACCCCAGCCGATGGCGGGATGCGATCGCCAGGCGCAGCGCGGCCACCCGCCGCGCCAGCAGCCGTTCGACCAGCGCCACCGCGGCCGGTGCGTCGTGCAGCGTCTCGGCGTCGTCCAGCACGAGCACGAGCGGGTCCACGAGCAGCGGTTCGAGCTCGCGCTCGAGCGCCGCGACGGCCAGCTGCGGATCGACCGGCTCGCGGGCGGAGGTCAGCCGCTCGGCGACGACGTCGGATGAGCCGGGGAGCGCCGTGCGAAGCGCCTCGAGGATGAGCGCCAGCAGCCGACCCGGGTCCCCGGCCGCGTCGGCGCAGCGCACCCACGCTGCCGTGGTGCCCTCGAGCCCCTGTTCAAGGGCGGCGGTCTTGCCCGACCCTGCGTCCGCGACGAGCAGCAGCGAGCCGTCCTGGAGGGCGCCCCTGATCCGAGCTGCGAGCTCTGGGCGTTCGAGGCGAACCGCGCCGAGCGCGAGCGTCATACGAAGACATTAGTGGCGGACGCCGGCTGCGGCGCGCGCCGCTGCCACGCACGACTCGACCACCTGGCCGGGCGCGATCGCAAAGAGCGCGGGGATCTCCGGCGCCAGCTGCTTGATGCCGACGCGGATGCGCGCCAGGTGCATCGTGCCCAGCGTCTGGGTCCAGAGCACGTTCGCCGTGTAGTCCGGATCCTCGACGTCGAAGACGCCGGCATCGCGGCCGTCGGCAAGCAGCTGCGAGACGTGATGCACGCACCTCGCGATGCCCTGGCCGAGCCGCAGCCAGACCGACTCGGAGACCATGTCGTGCAGCTCACCCGCGGGCCGGCGCATCAGCGAGAGCGCGCAGTCCAGGAACGCCGGGTAGCGCTGGCAGAACCCGGCGAACGCCCGCGCCCAGTGCTCGAGCTGCTCGACGTGGTCCGCGGTGGGGACGATCGCCTCGTCGAGCACGGTGTCGAGCTCACGCAGGTAGTCGGTGACCGTGAGGACGTAGAGCTCCTCCTTGGAGGAGAAGAGGCGGTACACGAGCCCGCGCGCGATGCCGACGGCGCGTGCGATCTCCTCGATCGGGGCATCCTGAATTCCGCGTTCGTCGAAGAGCGCTCGCGTCGCCGCAACGAGCTCCTGCTCGCGCGTCGCGGCGCAATTGAGAAGTGGGCATCCCGGGTAGTGTGACACATAGGTTGACACTCGTTCTCAAAACATTGCTACCGTGACCGGCCATGGCTGAGCGGGGAGCCGTCCTCAGGTACCTGTGCTGCAGCGCCGCGCGCTGAAGGCGCTGCGCGGCCTGTTCACGCCGCTGCTGCCCGACGACTACCTCGAGCTGATCAACCCGCTCTGGTCGACCCAGGAGCTGCGTGGGCGGATCGAGCGGGTCACGCGCGAGACCGCGGACGCCGTGACGATCTTCATCAAGCCGGGCTGGGAGTGGCCGGGGCACGAGCCGGGCCAGTACCTGCGCATCGGCGTCGTGATCGACGGCGTGCACCACTGGCGCGCCTACTCGCTCACGTCCGACCCCGGCCGGCCCGACGGCTGCATCAGCATCACGCCCAAGCTCGTCGAGGAGGGCAAGGTCTCGCCGTTCTTCGTGCGCGAGGCCAAGCCCGGCGCGATCGTGCGGCTCGGCGGGGTGGAGGGGACGTTCAAGCTCCCGAGCCCGCTGCCGGAGAAGCTGCTGTTCATCAGCGCGGGCAGCGGCATCACGCCGGTCATGAGCATGCTGCGCCACCTCGAGCGCTGCGAGCACCTCGACGACGTGGTGCACCTGCACTCCGCCCGCACCGAGGACGACGCGATCTTCGGCGACCAGCTGCGCCGCCTCGAGGAGCGCCACCCCGGCTACCGGCTGCACCTGCAGCCTCACCGGCGAGCAGGGCCGCCTCACGCCCGACCACTTCGAGGAGCTGTGCCCGGACTGGACCGAGCGCGAGGCGTTCGTCTGCGGCCCGGCCGAGATGCTCGACACGATGGAGTCGCACTGGGAGCGCGACGGCGACTGCGAGCGCCTGCACATGGAGCGCTTCCAGCCGATCATCGGCAAGGGCGACGCCGAGCAGGGCGAGGGCGGCTCGATCCGCTTCACCAAGAGCGACCTCGAGGCCCGCAGCGACGGCTCGCAGCCGATCCTCGTCGCCGGCGAGGAGGCGGGCGGGACGCTGCCGTTCGGATGCCGCATGGGCATCTGCCACACCTGCGTCGGAAAGCTCTGCTCCGGGAAGGTCCGCGACATGCGCACCGGCGAGGTCTCGGGATCGCCCGGCGAAGTGATCCGCACCTGCATCAACGCGCCCGAGGGCGACATCGAGATCGCCCTCTGAACCCCGATGGGAGGAGTCCAATGGCCCCCAGCATGATCGAGAGCCCGCTGCTCGAAGCTGAGCGACGAGCAGATCGAGGAGCTCGGCAAGGAGTTCGACGCGATCCACGACGAGGTCTTCGCCGAGCTCGGCGATCGCGACCGCCGGTACATCGTGAGCATGATCGAGATGCACCGGCGGCTGGTCGTGCCGGGCCGGATCCTGCTGTTCGGCTCGCGCAACCGCGCGGCCTGGGCTGCCGGGACGGCGACGCTCTCGCTGGCCAAGATCCTGGAGAACATGGAGATCGGCCACAACGTCATGCACGGCCAGTGGGACTGGATGAACGATCCCCAGATCAACTCGTCCACGTGGGACTGGGACTCCGCCTCGACGGCCGAGGCCTGGAAGCACTCCCACAACTACATCCACCACACGTACACGAACATCCGCGGCAAGGACAGGACCTCGGCTACGAGATCATGCGGATCGACCCGCACCAGAAGTGGCACCCGGTCTACCTGCTGCAGCCGTTCTACAACCTGGTGCTGGCGGCGTTCTTCGAGTGGGGCGTGGCGTTCCACGACCTCGACTTCGAGGCGATCAAGAAGGGCGAGAAGTCCAAGGAGCGCTGCAGCGCGAGCTCAAGGGCATGGCGCGCAAGGCGCGGCTGCAGATCTCCAAGGACTACCTGACGTTCCCGGCGCTCAGCGCGGCTCGCGACGCGGCGCGGCGCCGGCGCGGCTGCGCGCGCGAAGCACGCGCGCGCGGGCCGAGCGCTGCGCCGCCGGCACAGCGAGCCGCTGCCGACGTCGCGCGCGAGACGTTCAAGGCGACGCTGAAGGCCAACTTCACGGCGAACATCGTGCGCAACGTCTGGGCCTACGGGATCATCTTCTGCGGGCACTTCCCGGACCAGACGTACACGTTCAGCCAGGAGGAGACCGACGACGAGACCCGCGGCGGGTTCTACGTCCGCCAGCTCCTGGGCGCCGCGAACATCGACGGCTCGCCGGCGTTCCACGTGCTCAGCGGCAACCTCGGCTTCCAGGTCGAGCATCACCTGTACCCCGACATGCCGAGCACCCGCTACGCGGAGATCGCGCCCCGCGTCAAGGACATCTGCGCGCGCTACGACCTGCCGTACAACACCGGACCGTTCCGCAAGCAGTTCGGCGGCGGTGCAGCGCACGATCCTGCGGCTCGCGTTCCCGGGCGGGCAGCCGCGCCCGAAGCCGGGCCCCTACCGCGGCCCGGAGGCCGACGAGGCGCCACGTCCCGACCGCGAGGAACGCTTCGCGCGGACCGGCGAGAACGGGTCGGGGCCAGAGCAGCCGACCGACGGCGTGCGTGTTTCCATGCCCGAGGGGGAATAGCCTCACCGGCAGAGTGCGGCGAACCGGCGCGATCATCAAGCGGACGGCGGTCGCGTTCTACGACGACCAGATGACCCAGCACGCCGCGGCCCTGACGTACTACGGGCTGATGTCGCTGTTCCCCGCGGCGCTGCTGGCGATCTCGCTGCTGGGCCTGATCGGCGAGTACCCGGCGACCTACGACGCGATCATCGGCTACCTGCGCAAGGTCGCGCCGGAGGCCGCGGTGGTGCCGCTGGACAGCTCGCTGCGAGGCGCGCTGCAGCACAAGGGAACCGCGGCCACGACGCTGGTCATCTCGATCGCGATCGCCCTGTACGGCACGACCGGCGTGCTCGAGGCGGCGCGGCGCGCGATGAACGTGATCTTCCGGATCAAGAACGGCCGGCGCTTCTTCACGCGCAAGGCGGTCGACATCGCCTCGTCGGTCGCGCTGATGCTGATGGTGCTCGCGACGCTGGTGCTGATCTTCGTCGGCGGTCGCTTCGCCGACGACCTCCTGGGCTTCATCGGCATCGGCGGGGACGGCGCGTTCATCTGGAGCCTGATCCGCTGGCCGCTCGCGGTCGCCGTCGCGATGCTCGCGTTCGCCGGCGTCTACTACGTCACCCCCGACGTCAAGCAGCGCTCGTTCCGCGCCGTCCTTCCGGGCGCGGTCGTCGCGGTCATGCTCTGGCTGGCCGCGTCGTTCGCGTTCTCGACCTACGTGTCGAGGATCGCCGACGTCGGCGCGCTCTACGGCGCGTTCGCCGGCGCGATCGTCCTGGTGGCTTGGATGTGGCTCTCGAACGTCGCACTGCTGTTCGGCGCGGAGCTGAACGCCGAGGTCGGCCGCCAGCGGGAGCTCGACGCGGGCGTCCCGCACCACGAGACGCTCGAGCTGCCGGCGCGCCGCAGGTGAGGCCCCCGAACGCCGAAGGCCGCCCTCTCAGGCGGCCTTCGGACCAGTGGAGCTGAGGGGGCTCGAACCCCTGACCTTCGCGCTGCCAGCGCGACGCTCTCCCAGCTGAGCTACAGCCCCAAGCCGGTCATCGTCGGCCATTGTAACGAGGACCCGTCAGGCGCAGAAGTAGCGAATCGCCTGGTTGAGCAGCTCAGCGCCGCTCCCACTGCAGGAAGTGGCCCGCGCGTGGCACGACGAACGGGCCGATCAGCTCCGTGAAGACCTGCTCGCAGCGCTCCGGGAAGTCCGGCCAGATGACGTGGTCGTCCGGTCCGTAGAGGACGAGCGTCGGGACGGGGTTGCGTTCGAAGAACCGCGGCGCCTCGCTGAGCGGCCGGGCGCCGACGGCGCTCTCGTAGTTGCCGAACGACGCGCGCAGCTTCTCGGCGTCGGCGAACGGCTCGGCCATCCAGGCGGCGTCCTGCGCGGAGAACGCGCCGGGCGTCGCCCAGAAGCGGTGGCCGTAGAACTCGCTGATGTACCGGACGCGCTTGCGAGGCGGTGTCGAGCTCGGCCGCGAGCCCGTCCGCGTCGCGGCCCTGGCGCACGAAGTAGTCCGCGGCCGCGCGCGTCACCGGCAGCAGCTCGCCGCTCGAGCTCGGGGATCAGCGGCAGCACGGTGTTGAAGAGCACCTGGCGCGTCACGAACCCCTCGAAGCGCAGGCCCATGTCCTGGATCACCGCGCCGCCGATGTCGCCGCCTGCCGCCACGCACGTGTCATGGCCGAGCGACGTGATCAGCGCGTGAAGGTCGCGCGCGTGTGCCGCCAGGTCGTAGAACCCATCGGGCGCCGTCGAGCTGTCGCCGAAGCCGCGCAGGTCCGGCACGATCACCTCGAAGCCCGCGCGCGCGAGCGGCTCGACGTTGCGGGCCCAGATGCGCTTGGTCTCGGGCCAGCCGTGCGCGAGCAGCAACGGCGCCCCTCCGATGCCTTCCCGCCAGTAGGCGATCTCGACGTCAGATCCAAGACGGGCGCGGTGCACCTCCACGGCGGCCGAGTCTATGCGGGTGAACCGGCGGGTACTGTCCAGCGCAGGTTGGCTCGTCGTTCCCTCCTTCCGCCGCTCGTCCGCCAGCTCCGCGACCCGCTCGGGCTCGGGGCGGCCGCACAGTCGCGCCGGTCGCGAGACCCTGACGCCGCGCACGAAGGAGGCCGACAGGGTCGTCAAGTCGGTCTGCCCCTACTGCGCCGTCGGCTGCGGGCAGCGCGTCTACGTCAAGGACGAGCAAGGTCGTCCAGATCGAGGGCGACCCGGACTCGCCGATCTCGCGCGGCCGGCTGTGCCCGAAGGGCGCCGGCTCGCTGGGCTACGTCACCTCGCCGCTGCGAGAGACGAAGGTCAAGTACCGCCGGCCCCACGGCACCGAGTGGGAGGACCTCGACCTCGACACCGCGATGGACATGATCGCCGACCGCATCGTGAAGACCCGCGAGGAGACGTGGGAGGCCACGAACGACGAGGGCGAGCCGCTCAACCGCACGCTGGGCTTCGGCGTCCTCGGCGGCGCGACGCTGGACAGCGAGGAGAACTACCTCCTCAAGAAGTCGTTCACCGCGATGGGCGCGGTGTCGATCGAGAACCAGGCCCGCATATGACACTCCTCGACCGTCCCCGGTCTGGGGACCTCCGGCGGGCGCGGCGGCGCCACCACGTTCCAGCAGGACCTGCAGAACTCCGACTGCATCCTGATCATGGGCTCGAACATGGCCGAGCAGCACCCGGTGGGCTTCCAGTGGGTGATGGAGGCCAAGGCGCGCGGCGCGAGGATCATCCACGTCGACCCGCGCTTCACGCGCACGAGCGCGATGGCGCACACGCACGTCCCGATCCGCGCCGGCACGGACATCGTGTTCCTGGGCGCGATCATCCGCCACGTCATCGAGAACGGGCGCGAGTTTCGCGAGTACGTGCGCCACTACACCAACGCCCGCGCGCTGATCCGCGAGGACTTCCGCGACACCGAGGACCTCGATGGCCTGTTCTCCGGCTGGCAGCCCGAGGAGACGCGCTACGACAGCGACTCGTGGGCCTACGAGGGCACGTCGGACACCGCGCAGCACATCACCGGGCCACCAGGCGCACGGCCCCCACGGCTCGGGCCAGGACAAGCCCGACACGGAGGACTGGGACCTCGAGCACCCGCGCTGCGTGTTCCAGCTGACCCGGCGCCACTTCCGCCGCTACACGCCGGAGATGGTCGAGGAGGTGTGCGGCGTGCCGGCGGAGCAGTTCCTCGAGGTCGCGGAGGCGCTGTGCGACAACTCCGGCCCCGAGCGCACGTCCGCGCTGTGCTACGCGGTCGGCTGGACGCAGCACACGACCGGCGTCCAGAACATCCGCGCCGCCGCGATCCTCCAGCTGCTGCTGGGGAACATCGGGCGCCCGGGCGGCGGCATCCTGGCGTTGCGCGGCCACGCGAACATCCAGGGCTCGACCGACATCCCGACGCTGTTCGACATCCTGCCGGGCTACATCCCGATGCCGCGGCCGGAGCGAGGCGAGCTTCGACGAGTGGATGCGCGCGAGCGGCCCGACGACGTGGTGTCATGGCCTACCGGCCCGCGTTCTGCGTGAGCCTGATGAAGGCCTGGTTCGGCGACAGCGCGACCGCCGAGAACGACTGGGCGTACGACCGCCTGCCGCGCATCGACGGCGATCACTCCCACTACGCGCTCACGATGCGGATGGTCGACGGCGCCACGAAGGGCTACCTCGTGATGGGCCAGAACCCGGTCGTCGGCTCCGCGAACGGCGGCATGCAGCGCGAGGCGCTGCGCAACATCGACTGGCTCGTCGTCCGCGACATCGTGGAGGTCGAGACCGCGGCGTTCTGGCGCGACGACGAGCTCGTCCGCGCCGCAGGACATCGGCACCGAGGTGTTCTTCCTGCCCGCGGCATCCCACGTCGAGAAGGACGGCAACTTCACCAACACCCAGCGCGTGCTGCAGTGGCACGCCAAGGCGGTCGAGCCGCCGGGCGACTGCCGCTCGGAGCTCTGGTTCGCCTACCACCTCTTCGCCAGGATGCGCGATCGCCTGACGGGCTCGACCGATCCCAAGGACCGCGCGATCCTCGACCTGGCCTGGGACTACGAGCTGCACGGGCCACAGCAGGAGCCCGACGCCGCCGCGGTGCTGCAGGAGATCAACGGCCGTCGCGGCCGACGGCTCGTTCGTGAGCGGGTACCTGGACCTCGCCGACGACGGCTCGACGTCGTGCGGCTCGTGGATCCACGCCGGGATCTACGCCGGCGGCGTCAACCAGACCGCGCGCAAGAAGCCCGGAAGCGAGCAGAACTGGATCGCGCCCGAGTGGGGCTGGGCGTGGCCGGCGAACCGGCGGATCCTCTACAACCGCGCGTCGGCCGACCCGGACGGCAACCCGTGGTCCGAGCGCAAGCGCTACGTCTGGTGGGACGCGGACGCGCGGAAATGGGCGTCGCTCGGCGACGACCCCGACTTCGAGCCCAACAAGCCTCCGGACTACCGGCCGCCCGCAGGGCGCCACCGGCATGGACGGCGATCGGCGGCGCCGACGCCGTTCATCATCCACCCCGACGGGCTGGGCTGGATCTGGGTCGCCATCGGGACTGGTCGACGGCCCGCTGCCGGCGCACTACGAGCCGCACGAGTCGCCGTTCGCCAACAAGCTCTACGGGCAGGACGGCAACCCGACGCGCGAGGTCTACGACCGCGCGGACAACCCCTACAACCCGCCGGGCTCCGAGGTCTTCCCGTTCGTCATGACGACCTACCGGCTCACCGAGCACCACACCGCCGGCGGCATGTCGCGCACGGTCCGCTACCTCGCCGAGCTGCAGCCCGAGATGTTCTGCGAGGTGTCGCCGTCGCTGGCGGCGCAGCGGGGGCTCGAGCACGGCGGCTGGGCGACGATCGTGACCACCCGCACGGCGATCGAGGCGCGCGTGCTCGTCACCGAGCGGATGAAGCCGCTGCGCGTGCTCGGCGGCCACGTCGAGCAGATCGGGCTCCCGTACCACTGGGGCACCCGCGGGTTCGCGACCGGCGACGCCGCCAACGCGCTCCTGCCGCTCGCGCTGGACCGCAACGTGCACATCTCCGGAGTACAAGGTGGCGACGTGCGACATCCAGCCCGGCCGGCGGCCGCGCGGCGAGCGCGCTGACCGACTACGTCGCCGCAGTACCGCCGGCGCGCGGGGGTGGCGCAATCGACGCAGCTGGGCTTCTTCACCGACACGAGCCTGTGCATCGGCTGCAAGGCATGCGAGGTCGCCTGCAAGGAGTGGAACCAGGTCCCGGCGTCCAACGAGGGCTTCACCGGGATGTCCTACGACAACACGGTCGACCTCGGGCGCGGACACCTGGCGCCACGTGGCGTTCGTCGAGCAGTCAGGCGGCCGGAGGGCATGCGCTGGCTGATGTCCTCCGACGTCTGCAAGCACTGCGCGCACGCGGCGTGCCTGGAGGTCTGCCCCACCGGCGCCCTGTTCCGCACCGAGTTCGACACCGTCGTCGTCCAGCCGGACATCTGCAACGGCTGCGGCTACTGCGTGCCGGCCTGCCCGTTCGGGGTGATCGACAGGCGCGAGGACGACGGGCGCGCCTTCAAGTGCACGCTCTGTTACGACCGCCTGAAGGACGACATGACGCCGGCGTGCGCCCAGGCGTGCCCGACGCACTCGATCCAGTTCGGCGAGCTCGGCGACCTCCGCGAGCCGCGGCGGCGCGCGTCGAGGAGCTCCACGCGGCGGGCGAGGACAGCGCGCGGCTGTACCTCCACGACGAGTCCGACGGCGTCGGCGGCGCGCACGCGTTCTTCCTGCTGCTCGACGAGCCCGAGGTCTACGGGCTGCCGCCGGACCCGGTCGACACGACGCGCGACCTCGGGCAGATCTGGTCGGCGGCCGGCGGCGGCCGCGCTGGCGCTGGGCGCCGGGATCGCGGCGGCGTCCCTCGGGGGGCAGGTCGTGACCGACTCCTACTACGGGCGCCCGGTCATCAAGGCGCCGGTCTGGACGCCGGAGATCCCGGCGTACTTCTTCGCCGGCGGGATGGCCGGCGCCTCGGCCGGCCTCGCCTACATGGCCGAGCTCACGGCAACGAGGTCCTGGCGCGGCGCGCGTGGGCGGTCGCGCTGGCCGGGATCGCGGTCAGCCCGCCGCTGCTGATCTCCGACCTCGGCGTGCCCTCGCGCTTCCTGAACATGCTGCGGATGTTCAAGGTCACCTCGCCGATGAGCGTCGGCTCCTGGGTCCTCTCCGGCAGCGGGACCGCGACCGCGGATCGCCGCAGCGAACGCCTCACCGGCCTGTTTGAAGGCCTCGGCAGGGCCGCAAGCCGGCCGCCGCGCTGCTCGGGCTTCCGCTCGCGACGTACACGGGCGCGCTGATCGCGAACACGGCCGTCCCCGTCTGGCACGAGGCGCGCGCGTCACTGCCGGCGCTGTTCGCCAGCGGCGCGGCCGCGAGCGCAGGCGCCGCGGCCACGATCCTCACGCCGACCCGCCACGCGGGCCCCGCCCGGCGCCTCGCGGTCATGGGTGCGGCATCCGAGCTCGTCGTCGCCAACGTCATGGAACGCCGCCTCGGCTCACTCGCCGAGCCCTACCACCAGGGCACGCCCAGGACGCTCGTCCGCACGGCGGCCGCGCTCACCGCGATCGGCGGGGTCACGGTCGCGCGCTGGGGTCGCCGGCGGCGTTCGGCGGCGACCCTCGGCGGGGCGGCGCTGCTGGGCGGCGCGCTCGCCGAGCGCTTCGCGGTCTACCACGCGGGCTTCGCCTCGGCGAAGGACCCGAAGTACACGGTCGGGCCGCAGCGCGAGCGCGTCGAGCAGGGGCGAGGCCTGGGCGCCGGCCGTACACCCTCAGGTCGGCAACCGACCACCACTGCGGCGCGCTAGCGGTCTGGACCACCCGGAGGGAGCTTCACGATGCCGCTCCGACTCGCTCGGCGAGGACCGCTTCGACCGCGGCATCCCAGGTGCCCGAGACCTTCTCGGCTGCCTGACGCTCCTCGCCCGAGATGCGGCGCGCGAGCTTGGCGGTCATCGCGTCGCCCGCCCGGTCGGCGGTGCGCGCGAGCATCTCGTAGGCGCCGGTCTCGAGCGCCTCGAACGCGAACGCGAAGCCCGCAAGCTTGACGGGCGAGTCCGGCTGGACCTTGAAGAAGGCGCCGAGGTTCAGGGCGCCGACACGCAGCGCGCCGGCCTGGAACCGCGCAGGGCCGCTGCCGAGCTGCTCGAGGCGCTCGTCGATCAAGCCGCTGGTGCTCGCGCGTCTGGGGGAGGTGCTCCTCGGAAGACGGCGGCAAGCGCATCGAACCCGGCGATCTTCGGGCCGCTCTCGAGCAGCTGGATCGCCTGGCCCTCGATCGCGTGTGCGTCGCGCAGGTACTTCACGACCTCCTTGTCGAGGTCGTCGGCGGACTTCTCGCGCAGCGACGCGTCGACGGCGCGATCCCAGCGCTCGGCGACCCGATCGGCCATCGCGCGCTCCTGCGCGCCCAGGCGCTCTGCGAGCTCGCGGACGGGTTCGTCGCCGGCGCGCTCTGCCATCCGGCGCAGCAGCTCGTAGGCCGCGAGCTCCATGTGCTCGTAGGAGTAGCCGTGGACGGCGAGCTTGCCCGGCGTGTCGGGATTCAGCCGCGCGAAGAGGACCATGCCCCAGCCGCCCAGCTTGCCCGCGACGTCCTTGATCGTCGAGGGCTCAGCGCCGCGGCGGGAGAGCTCCGCCCGGACGGCCTGCTCATGGTCGCGCGTCTCTGCGAGGTGCTCCCTGAAGATCCTGGCCTAGCTCCGGCATCGCCCGCCATCCCGGGGGCGCGCTCCATCTGGACCAGCGCCTGCTCCTCGATCGAATGCGCGTCGGTCAGGTACTTGGTGATCTGCTCCTCGATGTGGGACATGAGCCTCGGGCGACCACACGGGCCTCGCTGTAGCCTGAGGGCGCGATGAGTGACGTGCGCTATGACCCGAGTGAAATCGAGCCCCGCTGGCA